>JAFDVU010000012.1 GCA_018268835.1 Acidobacteriota bacterium
TCATGGAAATCCCGCTCCCCTGCGCCGTCTCAAAAGTCAGGTTGCTCTTGTACGTAAGGGACCCCGCAGGCGTCACCGTTGTTTCGTTCGTCTGTAGAGTCCCGAACGACCCATACCCCCCACAGCGGGTGTTGTGCAGGTATGTGCCGCCCGTGACCTGTGTGGACGCGATCTCAGACGATCCTAGACCGGAGGCATCGCACAGAAACAGTGAGTTAGAGACCGACGTGGGCGGAGTCCATTCGCCGGAATCCCCCATGTTGCGACCGCTGAACCCGCCGATGAAGTTGGTCAGGGCGTTTCCAGTGAGCAGCCCGGCGATATAGTGCGGGTTCACCCCGTAGGCAGTGTCAAGGAATATATACACATCGTCAATGCTGCTGGCGATGGTTGACCAGGAATAGTTCGCCCAACCGGCGGGGGGAGACAAACGCCAGAAGTTGTGTTGGAAAAGGACAGGACTCGCGGCTGTAGCAGATTGCAGCTTTAACTCCCTGCCGAATACGTTCCCGGTGACGGTGTAATCCTTCATTGGTATTACGCTTCCGTTGGGATTCTGGGTGCCTTGGTCCATTACATTGTTCTGAAACAGTCGCACTCCTCCGGAATTTGCCACGCCAGAAGCGATGTACACGTTGGTCGCCAAGAGATCCCCTTGGTAGCGTACAGGGGTATTCTTGAAGGTGTTGCCGTTGAAGGTTACAGGAGCGCCTCCATTATTGGCTCCGAACGCCACAACCCCGCAGGTGTCGAAGGTGTTGTTCTCCAAATCGTTAGGGTAAATCCACCCGCCCCCGACGGCTTGGGTGTAGAGTCCATAGGTGTAGGCGTCCCCGACGTTCTTGAACAGTACATTTTTGAACGTGACCCCCAGCCCATACGAAACGCTGGCCTGCTCAATCGCGGTCGTTCCTCCATACCCCTGCATCGAGCACTGGGACGAAGTGCAGTCCGTGGTCATCACACGCGAGTAGATGTTAGTCCCCTCAATCCGGTACATCCCGCCCGCCGCTTGGGTCATGTCCATGTAGAGGGTCACGCCGGGGCTGATAGTGAAGGCGTTGAGAGTGTTTCCGTAGCCGGAGTCCACTAACAGCGTGCCCCGCACGTAAGTGTTCGCGGCAACTGTCAGAGTCCCGTTCACCCCGATCTTGATTGCCGCCGTGCCCCCGGCAATCGCGCACGTCATAGCCCCCGGCAGCGTTGCCCCCGTGCCGCCGGTACCCGCCACCGTGATCGTTGGACACGCCGAATAGACGCCCCTGTCGTAGATGTACGGGGTAACCGCGCCCTCCGAGGTCACATAGCACCCCACGCCGCCTCCGCGAACTGCTGTCCCGCCACTCAGCGAAGCTCTACAGGACGTGTACCCCGTGCCGCCGCCGCCCGTGATGCTCTGGAGGTATGAGGTAACCGGAGCTGCGCCGTTCACGCCGATAATCAGGCCGGGGACGTCCTGAGTCACGGCGTGGTTGATCGTCACCGTATCTCCGGAGCCGGGATACCCGCTGGCTGGATTGCCGTTGCCGCGCCACGGCCCCGCCGCGCCACTGTCCGACCAGGTGCCGGCTCGCACAGAGGTCCAAACGGCGCTTTGCGCGGGAGCGGCGGCTGCAAGGAGCAGCAGGATCAACTTGTTTATGTTAGTTTGAGACACTGGAGACTGAAAATGCAAACTCATTAATTATTGACCTGTTGGAGCGCGCGGTCAATAGGCTGCATGGATAATCTTGTCCGATCGCCGTGCCGTGGCCTAGGAGGACTAGGGGTTTGAGTACTATACTCAGTAGCATGGTTACTAGTTGCCGGAAGCGAATCAGCCCGCCTGCAACTCGTGCAATCGCCGCTCGAGATACTTTACCTCGATCGGATTGGTAGCCAGGGCGATCGCCTGTCCGTAAGCGGCCGCGGCTTCGCGATGCCGGTGTAGCCGCCGCAGTAAATCGGCGCGCGCCGCGTGAAACAGATAGTAACCTTCCAGCCCGCCCCTGTTCCCCAGCTCTTCGATACGATGCAGGCCCTCTTCCACCCGTCCGCTCATGGCCACGGCCGCCGCGTGGTTGAGCGCGATCACCGCGGACGGTGTCATCTCCAGGAGTATTTCGTACAGAGCCGCGATCTGCGGCCAGTCCGTCTCCTCCGGGCGCCCGGCGCGCGCGTGCAGCGCGGCGATGGCGGCCTGTATCTGATAGGGCCCCGCCGGACCCGCGCGCAGCGCCGTCTCCACCAGGGCCAGACCCTCGGCGATCGCTTCCCGATCCCAAACTCCGCGATCCTGTTCTTCCAGGGTGACGAGTTCTCCGTTGACGGAGCGAGCATCCCGCCGCGAGTGGTGCAGCAGCATCAGCGCCAGCAGGCCGCGATTTCCACCGTCCCCCGGCATCAGCTCGCAAAGCACGCGGCCCAGGCGGATGGCTTCGGCGCACAGATCGGCGCGCACCAGTTCCGTGCCGGAGCTGGCGGCGTAGCCCTCGTTGAAGATCAGATAAACTACCGCCTGCACCGCGGACAGCCGCTCCGGCAGCCGGTCCACCGGCGGCACCTCGTAGGGAATCCGCGCTTCCTGGATCTTCCGCTTCGCGCGCACCAGGCGTTGCGCCAGCGTCGCTTCCGGCAGCAGGAACGCCTTGGCGATCTCCGGCGTGCTCAACCCGCCCAGGGTGCGCAGCGTGAGCGCCACCTGCGCTTCCATGTTGAGCGCCGGGTGGCAGCAGGTGAAGATCAGGCGCAGCCGGTCGTCGGGAAAAGTCATCCGATCTTCTTCGATGTCCGTGAGCGGGAAAGCGGCCGCCGGCGTCTCATAAGCCAGCGAGTCCTGCCGGTCGCGCCGCGTCCGCTCCCGGCGCGCGGCATCGATCAGCTTGCGATGCGCCGCCGCCATGATCCACGCCGCCGGATTCCGCGGAAGTCCCTTGACCTGCCAGGAGGCGAGCGCGGACGCGAAGGCTTCCTGCATGGCCTCTTCGGCGCGGTCGAAGGACCCGCAGATTCGAATCAGGGCGGCCAGGATCCGCCCCGACTCCGCGCGAAACACGTCCTCCGCCGCAGCGCGGACGTCAGCCATTGCCGCCGGCGGTGTATGGCCGCGCCAGCAGCAGCGGCCGGATCTCGATGCAGCCCTCCGATCCCTTGCACGCGGTCGGAATCATCGCCGCCCACTCGATCGCCTCGTCGAGATTCTCGCAGTCGATGATGTAGTAGCCGGCCAGGTGTTCCTTGGTTTCGGCGAAGGGCCCGTCGATCACCAGTGCCTTCCCGCCCTCCACCCGGACCGTGGTGGCGGTGCGGGTCGGCGCCAGCGGTTCGGCCCCTTCCAGCACGCCCTTGCGCGCCGCCTCTTCGATCACCTGCCCGTGCCCGGCGCGGATTCGCGCGTCCTCCTCCGCGTCCAAACCGTCAGGCGATTCCGTCGAATACACCAGCAGCATGTAGCGCATCGTCGATGCCCTCCCCGTCTGCGGTCACTTCGGCGGGAAGCCCGCGTCGGCCTTCACTTCCAGGATCTGGCCCGTGTGGCGCGCGGCGTGTCCGGCGGCCGCCAGTATCCACTGGTAGCCGTCCATGGTTTCATACTCGCCGTTGGAAATCGCCTTCATGGGCGCCGAATCGATCGCGTGCCCCCGCAGATCCGGCGCGTTCTCCAGGCGGCGGAGCAGTTCCGCGTTGCCCTGCGCCAGCGCCTCGAGGGATTCCTCGGGCGTCACCCGCCCGGCCGGTTGCAGCGCGTCCGGCCCCTTGAACCGAGCCGTCCGGTTCGGGAATCCCTCGATCACCAGGGCGTCCGCGCGCCGGCAGTCGCGCTCCCTCGGCGGAGCCGGTGCCTCTGCCAGCCGCTGGCTCACCGGGCCTACCACCACCGAATGCACCGTCGCTACGTGCTCCACGATCTCCGCGATGGACCAGCGGTCCGCCGCCGGCTTGAATTTCCACTGCGCCTCCGATAACCCCCTGGTCGCGGCGACCAGTTCGTCGTGAGTCTGTTGCAGGAACCGCTTGGCCCGGTCGATTTCCTCCGGCGTCAACGCCGGTGCCCCCGCCACTGCCGATCCGCTGCCGCTGTCCATCGCGGCCATCGCTGCTGTGTCCGGTTTCATACGTTTCTCCCGTTTCCTCGAAGTGCGAACGCCCGGGTAAAGGTACGTTCAATGGTACGACGGGCAGATCCGGAAAAATCGACGGCCCCGGCAAAATAATCTCGATGCCGCGGGACTCGTACCGGCGCGCGCGTTCAGTGCGTGGAGAACTGGCGGGGCAGCGGCAGCGACGCCTCTAGAACCGTTCCCTGTCCCGGTCCGGATTCGATGCGGAGGTGTCCGCCCAGCCCATCCACCCGCTCCTGCATGCCGATCAGGCCCAGCCCCTTCGTGCGGGCCGGCGTGAAGCCGCGTCCGTTGTCGCGCACGGTCACGGTCACTTGCCGCTCTTCCACGCGCAGTCCGATGGCCACCAGGTTGGCGTTGGCGTGCCGGCAGACGTTGTTTAACGCTTCCTGCACCAGCCGGAAGATGCAGGTCTTGTGCTCCTCGGGCAGTTCCTGCGGCAGTTCGTCGGCGGCCACGTCGATCCGCAGATCCGTCGATCGCGCGATCTGGTGCGCCTGCCATTGCAGCGCCGCCTGCAATCCCAGGTCGTCGAGCATGGAAGGGCGCAGCAGCAATGCCACATTCCGTACCATCGTGAGGGATCCTTCCACCAGCTCGCGGATCCGGTCCACGCGGCCGCGCAGCACCTCCGGATAAGATGCCAGCACGCCCGCCAGATCGTGCAGTTCCAATTGCACCGCGGATAGCGATTGGCCGACCGCGTCGTGCAACTCCCGCGAGATGTTCTTTCGCTCGTGTTCCTGTGTCTCCACCAGCTTGGCCGAAAGGTCGCGCAATTCCTCCCGCGCGCTGGTGACCTCCCTCAGGTGGCTGCGCGTGCGCCGCTCCAGGCGCAGGATGTGGACCGTGCTCGCCGACGCCTGGATCAAGCCCAGCAGGAACATCACCGCCAGCGCCAGCATGGAGCGGTTGCGCAAGCCGGAGAACATTTCAAGCAGCCGGCTGTCCCGCCGCACCAGGTTCTGCTGATTCACGGCCGCGATCTTGTCCGCGATGCTCAGGGTGCCCGCGCGCCGGGGCAGCACCTCGTCGCGCAGAAACGCATAGCCGTGTGCGCTCCGCTGTGCGGCATCCCAGCTCAGCACCGGATCCATCGCCCGCCAGTAATCCTGGACCTCCTCCTTCAGCGACGCCCACAGCTTCTGGTCCGTCGGCTGCGCCGGGATGGCCCGTCCGGAGAGGGTGGACAGAATCTCCTGCCGGGTGTGGATCAGCGCCATCCGGCTCTGCTCGGCGCGCGCCGGATCCGGCTCCAGCAGAAAGTCGCGAATATAGGTGCCGGATAGGTAGAGAGCGGAGCGGATTTCGTCGAGCTGGCCCGATTGTTCCAGGAACGCGCTCAGCGTTCGTTCGTTGCTCGACCGCAATTGCGCCACCACGTGGATCGTGTTCACGCCGGAGAGCGCCAGCAGCAGCAGCAGTACGCCGAAGCCCAGCACCAGCGCGGTCCTGGTGGTCAGCAGGCGCCGCGTAACCTGCGCGGAGGCGTCCCGGTCCCCGCTCCGCGCGAAGGAAGGTTGCTGGCCCGGCACGTCAGCGCTCTTGACCCGCATGCGCCGCCGCGGCGGTCTGCGTGTCAACAACCCCCCTTCGGACTGCGTACAGTATCAGGTCCGCCAGGCTGTGGAGGCTCAGCTTCTGGAAAATGTGCTGGCGGTGGCACATCACCGTGGTCGGGCTGATGTTGAGGATCGACGCGATATCCTTATTCGCCTGCCCCTCGGCCAGCAATTGCAGGATCTGCCGCTCCTGGCGCGAGAGCTGATCGTAACTGTCCTGAACCTCGCGTTTGCCTAGTTCGCGAACATACTCTTCGGCCAGTATCTTACTCACCTTCGGGCTGAAAAATGCTCTCCCCTGGTTGACCGCGCGCACCGCCTCCACCATTTCGAATTCCGCCGAGCTTTTCAGAACGTAACCCCGCGCGCCGGCCTTGAGCGCGCTCAACAGGTAGCACTCGTCGGCGTGAACCGTGAGCATCACGATCTGCACGGCCTCCGATTCGGCCGAAATCTGGCGCGCGGCTTCAATGCCGTTCAGATTCGGCATCCCGATATCCAGCACCGCCACCCGCGGCGCCGCCTGGCGGGCCAGTTCCACCGCTTCCCGCCCGTCCGAGGCTTCGGCGATGACCTCCAGGTCCGGTTCGTGCTCCAGGAGTGTCTTTAAACCGCGCCGTATGATCGCATGATCATCGGCCACCAGAATTCGTACCTTGTCCATACCATACGTCCGCTGATCACCTCGATCATGACGGCTGTGCCGCCACGATCGGAATCCCCTGGATCTAGGATTTTCAGGTGAAAACTCCAGGATCCCTCCCCCGCCGCGCCCGCTAGCCGGTTGTACCCTTGCGTACCGGGACTCCGCGCGTCGAGCCGGCGCCGCCCGCCACGACGGTCGCCGTACCGGCCAATCCATTCCTTTTCTTCGTGGACTACATCGACTCAGGGATGTCGGCTCCCGCCGGCGTTCCGCTACGATTCTGAGCGTGGGGACCGAAACGCCCGCTGTTTCGATGCTCTCCTCCCGCGACTTATGCTTTCAACCGGCATCCCCCCAGAAGATCTAGAGGCGCTCCGGCGCATCGATTCGTGCACGCTGGCCAATGCCATTGAAGTGCTCAATGTGCGCCCGCGTAACGAAGGGTTCACCCACTCCGAGATTCCCTGCCGCTTCCCGCGCCTGCCCCCGGTGGTGGGCTACGCCGTAACCGGAACCGTGCGATCCGCGGCGCCTCCTATCGGGGGACGCTGCTACTACGATCACATCGAGTGGTGGCGCTACCTGGAAAGCGTCCCCTCGCCGCGCATCGTCGTGCTGCAGGATCTCGACGAGAAGCCCGGAGTCGGCGCGCTGTTCGGCGAGTTGCACGCCCGCATCTGTATGGCGCTGAACTGTGTCGCCCACATCACCAACGGAGCCGTTCGCGATCTGCCCGCGATCGAACGGCTCGGCTTTCAGCTGTTCGCTTCCCACCTCTCGGTCTCCCATGCCTACGCCCACGTCGTGGATTTCGGCGAGCCGATAGAGATCGGCGGGCTTCCCATCCGGTCGGGCGACCTGTTGCACGCCGATCTCCACGGCGTACAAACCGTTCCCTTAGCCGCCGTGAAACAATTGCCGGCCATCGCCAGCGACATCCTCAGCGGCGAACAAGTCTTCATTCAGATGGGCATCGACGGAAACTTCTCGGTGGAGCGGCTCGCCGCCGAAATCCGGGCCCATGCGGAGGCGCAAAAATGCAAATGAAACGTCGTTGTTCCGCCGGTCTCGCCCGGCGTTCCTTCCTCGCCGCCGTCCTCCTGGTGGCCGGCCTGCTATTGGCCGTTGGATGCTCCAATTCCCGCGCGCACGCCAGCAGCGCCGAAACACCCCAGGCTGCGCTCTCCTCGGTCGGCGTGACTACCGTGACACTCAAGCCCATCGGCCGTACCCTTACCGTATCTTCCGAACTGGTGCCGTTTCAGGAGATCGATGTCTACGCCAAGGAATCGGGCTACGTGTCCGACCTCCGGGTGGATTACGGCTCCCGAGTGAAAAAGGGCGACCTGATGGCCGTTCTGGAGATCCCCGAACTCAAAACCCGGCTGGCGCAGGACGCCGCCGCGATTCAACGAGCCACCGACCAGGTGACCCACGCCGAGCACGAGGTCAGCCGCATCAAGGCGACATACAAAGTCGCACACCTCGAGTATGTCCGGCTCTCCGGTGTCGCCCAAACGCGGCCCGGCTTGGTCGCGCAACAGGAGATCGACGACGCCGAGGGCAAGGACCTATCCACGCAAGCCCAGGTCGAGGCCGGCGAATCCGCCTTGCTCGCCGCGCAGAGCCAGCTCGACGTCGCCAAAGCCCAGGCGCAGCAGGACCAGATCCTGTACGATTACGCGCGAATCACCGCGCCCTTCGCCGGCGTTGTCACCCAGCGCTACGCCAACCTGGGAACCCTGATGCAGGCCGGAACCAGTTCGAGCACCCAGGCCATGCCCCTGGTGCGGCTCTCCCAGGACGATCTCTTCCGCCTCGTCATCCCCGTGCCGGAATCCTACGTGAAGTACATCAAGGTCGGCGACGCCGTTTCCGTGCGCGTGCCCTCGCTGGATAAGTCCTTCCCCGGACGTGTCACCCGCTTCTCGGTCGACGTTTCCGAGGATACCCGCACCATGCACACCGAAGTCGATATCCCCAACCCGTCCCACATTCTGATGCCCGGGCTGTACGCCGACGCGACTCTTACCCTGGAGCACCGGGACAAGGCGCTGGTCGTCCCCTTGAACGCCGTCACGCAGACCGGCGACGCTGCCTCCGTCTTCACCGTGGACCAGAACGACCGGTTGCAGAACCGCGACATCCGGCTCGGCATGGAAACCGCCAGTGAGGCCGAGGTGCTGAGCGGGTTGAACGAGGGTGACCGCGTGGTGGTCAGCGATCGCAGCGGCCTCAAGCCCGGTACGCAGGTCCGCCCGCAAACCGTCGAGGTCCTCCAATACCAGGGTGAAAGCAACTAAGTAGAGTATTCCGGAGCACTCTTCATGTCGCGCTTTTCGATTCGCAACCCTTACTTTATCGTGGTCGTGTGTCTGACCCTGATGGTGATCGGCGTCACCAGCCTCGCGCAGATGCCGGTGGACCTTTTCCCGACCATCAATCTCCCCGAAGTCGTCGTCGCGACGTTCTATTCCGGCATGCCGCCGGCGGACATCGAGACCGATATCACCAACCCGCTGGAACGCTTCTTCACCCTCGCCAGCGGCATCGACCACATGGAGTCGCGCTCGCTGCTGGGCGTCAGCATCATCAAGGTCTTCTTCCAGCCCGAAACCAGCGCCGACGCCGACGTGACGGAACTCTCCAACCTGGCGCTCGCCGACCTCAAGCGCCTGCCCCCTGGGACGCTGCCGCCGGTCGTGCTCAAGTTCGACGCGTCCAGTCTGCCGGTGTGTTTGGTGACCTTGAAAGGTCAGGGCCTGAACGAAACCCAGATCCACGACATCGGCCAGTTCGCCATCCGCAACCAGATCGCCGTAGTGAAGGGCGCCGAAATCCCGCCCCCGTTCGGGGGCAAGTACCGCCAGGTCATGGTGTACGTGGATCCCTTCAAGCTGCTCTCCCGCCAGTTGAGCGTGATGGACGTCGTCAACGCGGTCAACCAGAATAACCTCATCCTGCCCGCCGGCGACGTTAAAATGGGGCCCTACGATTACTACGTCTACTCCAACAGCCTCGTGCAGAAGGTCGGCGAACTGGACGACGTCCCCATCAAAACCAAGGGCTCCAGTTGGGTCTCGGTGGGCGATGTCGGCAAGGCGGAAGACGCCAACCAGATCCAGTACAACATCGTGCGCGTGGACGGCCAGCGCTCCGTCTACCTGCCGATCATGAAGCAGGGCGGAAACACCAACACCATCCAGGTGGTGCAGGGTATCCGCGACATGCTACCCAAGCTGTTCGATATCCCCAAGCAGCTGGAAAGCGCCGTGGTCTTCGATCAGTCCGCATTCGTCAAGGAGGCCATCAAGACGCTGCTTCACGAAGGCCTGATCGGCCTGGTGCTGACCAGCCTCATGATCCTGATCTTCCTCGGCAGCCTCAGGGCCACCTTCGCGGTCTTCCTTTCGATTCCCCTCTCAGCCCTGGCGACCTTCGTCGTCTTGAGTCTGCTCGGCAGCACGGTCAACACGATGATCCTCGGCGGACTCGCCCTGGCGTTCTCGCGCATCATCGATAATTCCGTGATCTCGCTCGAGAACATCTACCGCCACCTGGAACTCGGCGCGTCGCCGCCGGTCGCGGCCGAACAGGGAGGCGCCGAAGTCAGCCTCGCGGTACTCGCGGCCACCCTAACCACCGTGGTCGTCTTCTTCCCGGTGACGTTCCTGTACGGCGTCAGCAAGTTCCTGTTCTCGGCGCTCGCCCTGGCCGTGGTGATTTCGCTGTTCGCCTCGTATTTCGTCGCCATGACCGTCATCCCCCTGTTCTGCTCGAAGTACCTCACCGCCGGCCACCACGCCGAAGGCGAAGGCGCGGAACACGAACAGAAGGGATTCAACGCGTGGTTCAACCGCGGCTTCAACCGGATGCTCGATGTCTACGAGCGCACGGTGCGCACCGCCGTCCGCCGGCCCGGCCTTGTGGTCGGCGTGCTCTCGCTCGCGTTCATCGCCAGCCTTGGGCTGTACCGGTCCCTGGGCCTTGCCTTCTTCCCGCAGACCGACGCCGGCCAGTTCACCATCAATCTAAAAGTGCCCACCGGGACCCGCATCGAAGTTACCGAACAGTACGTCGCCAAAGTCGAGGACCTGATCCGCCACACGGTGGCGCCGGCCGACTTCCACATGATCGTCTCCAACATCGGCATCGTGCCCGACTTCTCCGCGCTCTACACCAACAATGCCGGACCTTACACGGCGACCGTTCAGGTGGAGTTGCAGCCTGAACATAAGACCAGCAGCTTCGAGTACATGGATCGCGTGCGCGACCAGATCGCCAGCCGTTACCCCAACATGCGGACCTTTATCACCAGCGGTTCCATGGTGGACGCCATCCTGAACATGGGCATGCCCGCGCCGATCGATCTGCAGGTGTCTTCCAGCAGCCTGCAGGCGACTTACACCGCCGCCCAGCAGTTGGCCTCGCGGATTCGCCTGCTGCCCGGTGTCGGCGAGGTCTACATCCCTCAGGACATGAATTATCCGGCGGTGCGCATGGTCGTCGACCGTGTGCACGCGGCCGAACTCGGTCTTACTCAGAAGGATATCGTCGACAACGTCATTACCGCGCTGAACTCGAACACCATGATCGCCCCCAATTACTGGGTGGATCACAAGACCGGGAACGACTACTTCCTGACCGTGCAGTATTACGAGCACGGCCGGCCCGCGATTCACAATCTGATCGACTTGAAAAACATCCCCCTTCGCGCCCCCAACCTGAAACAGCCCACCACGCTCGACACGGTCGTCAAACTGGAGAATACCCAGACCGCGACGCAGATCAGCCACTACCAGATCCAGCGCGTCACCGACGTCTACGTGACGCCCTCCGGCGAGGACCTCGGGAAGGTTTCCACGGAAATCAACAACCTCATCGGCACCCTGCACTTCCCCAGCAACCTGCGCATCGACCTTCGCGGCATGGTGCAGGGCATGAACGCGTCCTTCAAGAGCTTCGCCACCGGGCTTTCCCTTTCGATCGTGCTCCTCTACCTGATCCTGGTGGCGCAGTTCCGCTCCTTCAAGGATCCGTTCCTGATCATGCTGGCGATTCCGATGGGCTTCATCGGCGTCATGCTCATTCTGCCGCTCACCCACACCACGTTGAACGTGATGTCGCTGATGGGCGTGCTCATGCTGGTCGGCATCTCCGCCTCCAACAGCATCCTGATCGTGGAATTCGCCCATCGCCTCGAAGAGCAGCAGATGTCCGTCGAGGACGCGGTCATCACTTCCTGCCGCGTGCGCTTGCGGCCGATTCTGATGACGTCCCTGGCCACCATCATCGGCATGGTCCCGATGGCGCTCAAACTCGGTACGGGCAGCGAGCAGTATGCTCCCCTGGCGCGCGCGATCATCGGCGGGCTCACCTCGTCGGTCATCCTGACCGTGTTCATCGTGCCGGCGGCGTACCTGCTGGTCTACGGCCGCGGCCATCGTGATGTCGCGGCGGCGGAATAACAGGGGCGGGAGAGACTATGCGTTGCACGTATCTATCGATCATTCTTGCCCTGGCCTCGGCTGCGTCCGCGTTCGGCCAGGGGCCCCTTCCCACGGTCAAGCTCACCTTGCAGGACGCCGAAGCCCAGGCGCTGAAGGATCACCCCCAGGTGCTCGCCGCGCAGAACGCGGCGTCGGCCATGGGACAGCAGGTGGTGCAGGCCAAGGCGCCGTACTTCCCCGTCGTCGCCGGAGATGTGACCGGGTCGGCCGCCAATCAGCAGGCGCGCATCGGCGCCGGATTTCTGACCGATTCGCGCATCTTCGATCGCTTCGGACAAGGCGTCAACATCAGCCAGTTGATCACCGATTCCGGGCGCACCTCAAATCTGGTGGCCACGGCCAAACTACAGGCCGGCGCCTCCCAGCAGACCTATCAGGCCACGCGCTACAACGTGCTGCTGCGCGTCAACCAGGCCTACTACAACGCGCTGCGCGCCCAGGCGACCATCAAGGTCGCCGAACAGACCGTCGCCGCGCGGCAGTTGATCGTCGATCAGATCACCGCCCTGGCCAACAATAAGCTGCGGTCGGAACTCGATGTCTCCTTCGTCAAGGTCAGCCTGTCACAGGCGAAACTGCTGCTGATTCAGGCACAGGATCAACAGCAGGAGGCCTTCGCCGAGTTGACCCGGGCCATCGGCGCCCAGCAAAACGCCAACTACGTCCTCAGCGACCAGCCGCTTCCGCCCAGTCCTCCGCCGGCGCCCGAATCCCTCGTCGCCCAGGCCTACGCCGCGCGCCCGGAACTGGCCGGTCTGCGCATGGCTCGCGACGCCGCGTACAAGTTCGAACGCGCCGAGCGCGATCTCTCCTACCCGACCGTCAGCCTCGTGGGTGTCGGCGGCTACATCCCCTACCTCGACCAGATCACTATGCCGCATACCATCCCCAACGAGTACGCCGGCGCCGCCGTGGACATCCACATCCCCCTGTTCAACGGCCATCTCTTCACCGCCCGCCGCGAAGAGGCCCATTACCGCGCGCTCGAATCCGACCAGCGCATCCGCGACGCCGAGGACACCATCGCGCGCGACGTGCGCACCGCCTGGGCCAGCACCAGCACCGCCTATCAACGCCTGGACGTGGCCGCTCAAATGCTGCGTCAGGCCAATCTCGCGCTCAGTCTGGCTCAGGGACGCTACGACCTCGGCCTTTCCACCATCGTCGAACTGACCCAGGCGCAGTTGAACCAGACCCAGGCGGAAATTGAAAACCTCAGCGCCAGGTACGACTATCAGGGTCAGTACGCGGCGCTGCAGTACACCCTCGGAGCGCTGCGCTAGGTGACCGGTGTCATGGGGCGTCGCGAGCCGGCAATATTCTCGGAGAGGCAGGCGCTGCGCCAGTGGCATGCCCGCCTGGTGCTGGCCTTCCCTCCGGCGGCGCTGGTCTTCATCGCCTTGAGGCAGATCGTCTGGCACAAGCCCTGGGGTTCGCCTCCGCTTTCCAATGGCGGCCTCGTCTTTCTCACGGTTCTGCTGGTCGCGGTCTACTTCCGCCTGATCACCGTGAAACTGGTGACCGAAGTACGCCCCGGCGAAATCGACGTCGGCCTCCGCGGATTGTGGAAGCGGCGGCGCATCCCGCTCGCCGAGGTCCGCTGCGCGGAAGTGGTCACCTACGATCCCGTCGCCGATTTCGGCGGCTACGGCATTCGCTCCGGCCGCGGCGCCACGGCTTACATCGCTTCCGGCAACCAGGCGGTGCGGCTGGAACTCGCCGGCGGACGGAAGATTCTCATCGGCTCCCAGGATCCGGTGCGGTTGGCCGGAAGCATCCGGGAGCGTCAAGCATAGGAGGTGGTATGAACAGTGCGCGGCATTCGTTCACTCCCCATCGCCTCAGCCGGCGCGCGAAGTGGGACCTCGCGGTAGGCATCGCCGGGCTGACCTTCGTCTTGTCCACCCTGCTGTGGACGCTGAGCAGCCCGGCGCTCTCCGTCCTCTTTGTACTCCTGGCCGGCTACGAACTTCTCGCCGGGCACCGCGCTACCTGATCGCGACCCCATCCTTCCGCGCGCCCGCGCCCGCTTCCAGCGCGGATGACGCCTTCCCGATGTCCCCGCCATCCACGCGGATGCCGCCGCTGCCCGCGCCTTCCACGCGCAGGAACGTCGCGGCCGCGGTGAGTACGCGCGGAGCCGTCACCAGCACGTCGCGAGTTTCCACGAAGCGCAGCACGGACTTCGCCCGTGGATCGCCTTGCGCGCTCAGCCCGTTGATGGCCGCGTCGCTCACGTGGTCCAGCACCACCGCGGGGCGCAGGTCCGGCTCCGTCACCTCGAAACGTACGTTGTTCATCGCCAGGCCGCGCACGTTGCGCGCGTAGAGTCCGTACGCCGGAGGTGTGCCGATCTCGAAGTATTCTCCGGCCACCTGTGGCACCTCGCGTGCCGCTTCTTCCGCCGTGCCGCCTCCGCCGTAGGTGATGCGGATGTCGCTCAGCTCGATGTCGTTGAGGAACGCCTCGCCGGTGGCATTCAATACGATGCACTGCCGTGTTTCTCCCGGCCGGTAGTTCTGCCGGAAGGCCATGTCCTCGTACTGTTTGCCCTCCGCGGCTACGCTGGCGCGAATCCCGCGAAACGAGATGTTGCGCAGGAAGCCGCGTTCCCCCGGTTCGGGCTGCGCCTCTCCCCGGCGCGCGCGATGGTCCAGATTGATCGAAATCGGCCCTGTCACGTCATGCATCACCAGGTTGGAGAACACCAGGTTCTGCGCCCGCGAGGTGGGGCCGAAGTGCATTTTGATCGGGCAGCCGTACGTCTGGTAAATCACGCAGTTGGAGATGGTCACGTCCTCGGGATTCCCGCCGCCGAAGCGGAATACGCTCCATCGCGTGCTGAAAGTGCTGTCCGCGACCGTCACGAAACGGCAACTGCCGAACAGCGCGCAGGCATCGTCCTGCGTCTCCACGTCGCAGTTGGCCACGTGCACGTGCTCGCTGCTGATGAAGTGGAAGCCGTCGTTGTTGCTGTTCACCCGATTGTGGATGCGCAGGCCCTCCATCCACACGTAGCGGCTCTGGATCACGCGCACTGAGTGAAACGCGCTCGACACCAGGTTCAGGCCGCGCACCCGCAGGTTGCAGCAGCGATGGAACAGCAAGTGGTAGGGCCGGTCCGCGCCGCCGCGTCCCGAAGGCGGCGCCACGCCGCGGTTCGGACTGCGGAACTGCAGGCCCTGCCCGTCGATCGTCCCCGGACCCTCGATCGTCACGTTCTCCGCATCCACGGCGAAGAGAAGCCCCACGTTGCCGTCTTCCAGCGTGGAATCGCCGTGCAGCGGGATCGCATCCGCGGCATGGTACTGCCTGCCGTCGACGCTGCCCAGCAGCGTGCCCTGCGCCGCGATGTGGAGCGTCACGTTGCTCTTCATCTCCACGGTGCCGGTGGGAAAAACGCCCGCCGGAACCAGAACCGTGCCGCCGCGGTCGCGGTGGCAGGCGTCGATCGCCGCCTGCAGCGCCTGCGTGTCCAGGGTCTTGCCGTCCCCCTTCGCGCCGAAATCGCGGACGTTATAAACCCGGCCGCCCGCCGCGGGTCCGCCGGATTCCTGCGGCGATGCCTCCAGCGCGCCGGCCACGGCGGCGGTCGAAGCCGCGCCCAGCCAGTTTCGTCTCGTGGAATGCTCGTTCATCTGCTCGCGTCCGAAAGCGATTGTACCCCCAAACCCCTGTCCCATTTGCGGACAGAAACGTCCGGAACCGTACGGCGCTCCGCCGCCTTGCTTCAATGAAGTCTGTCGGTTAGTGTGGAACCGGCGGTGCACATAAGGCGGCGATGCGTACTCTGATCGAGGATCTGCGCTGCGGAATGCGGATTCTGCGCGCTACCCCGGGACTCACGTTGACGGCCATCTTCACGCTGGCGCTCGGGATCGCGGCCAACACGACGGTGTTCGGATGGATTGACGAAGTGCTGCTCAATCCCATCCCCGGCGTCACCCGCGGCGGCGAACTTGCCTCGCTCGAAACCGTCGCCCCCAACGGCACGCTGATCAATACCGCATACCGCGATTATCGCGACTACCGCGACCGCCTGCGCCAGTTCTCCGGCCTCGCCGCCTCGCTCTCCAACGCCTTCACCATCGGCGGCGACCAGGAAGCGCGCCTGGTCTGGGGCGAGTTCGTCTCGGCGAACTACTTCTCCGTCATGGGCGTAAAGGCGGCGCGCGGACGCACGTTTCTTCCCGAGGAAGCCGGCGATGCTCCCGGCGGTCCGCCGGTGGCGGTCATCAGCGACCGCCTCTGGCAAAGCGAATTTCAGCGCGATCCGCGCATCGTAGGCAGGAAACTGCGGGTCAACCAGCGCGACCTCACCATCGTCGGTGTGCTGCCTCCCGCCTTCCGCGGTACCGTGCCCGGACTCGTGCTCGAGGTCTGGATCCCGGTCGCGCTGGCTCCCGACCTCAACGGTCAGGGCGCCTTCCTGTTGAACGATCGCAACGAACGCCAGATGTGGATTGTCGGCCGCCTCGCGCCCGGCGTCGCCATGCAGCAGGCGCGCGCCGAAGTTCTGGCCTGCGCCCGCCGCATGGCCGAGACGAATCCCGATACCAACCGTGCGTTCAGCGCCACACTGCTGCCCATCTGGCTGGGCCACAACGGCGCGCAATCGGTTCTGCGCACGCCCCTGCGCATTCTGATGGCGGTGTGTATCGTGCTGTTTCTCATCGTCGGCGCGAACGTGGCCAACCTGCAGTTGGCGCGTGGCGCCACGCGGCACAAGGAGTTCGCCATCCGCCTGGCCATGGGCGCCCGGCCCGCGCGCCTCTTCCGGCAGTTGCTCACCGAGAGCCTGCTGCTGGCTTCCGCCGGCGCCGCCGCCGGTTCGCTGCTGTGCATGTGGTCGGGCGACGCGCTGGTCCGGCTGCTGCCGCCCACCAACCTGCCGATCGGGTTTACGCTCAGGCTCAACTGGCACATCCTGGTCTTCACCATCCTGCTGTGCATGGTGGCGGCGGTCATCACGGGCCTCGCACCCGCGCTGCACTCGATCCGCGCCGGCATGAACGACCGGCTCAAGGACAGTTCGCGCTCCACCACGGCCGGCCGCGGCGCGCGCCGTACCCGCTCGCTGCTGGTGATCGCCGAAGTCGCCCTCGCGCTCGTCGCCGTGGTCGGGACGGGACTCTTCGCCCGCGCCTTCTTCCGCATCCGAGCCGTGGACCCCGGAATGGATCCCCACAATGTCCTCGCCGCCAAATACTATGTGGAAACATTCTGCCGGACGCGGGAGGACCGCACGCAGTTCTGCCTGCGTCTCGGGGAGCGCCTGCGCGCTACGCCCGGCGTGACCGCGGTGAGTTACTCGAACTTCATTCCGCTCGAATTCGGTGACGACCAGGATTCGGAAATCGAGGTCGAAGGATACCTGCCGCCCGCCGGAAGAGTCGCGCGCAGTTATCGCGGCAGCATCTCGCCGGGTTACTTCGACGTCCTCCGCATCCCGCTTCTCGCCGGCAGGGATTTCCGCGAGCAGGACGACCGCAAGAGCGAGCCGGTCATGATCGTCAACCAGGCCTTCGCGCAACGCTTCTTCGGCTCCGGCCCCGCCGTGGGCCGCAAGGTGCGCGCCTACGGAAGGTGGCTCACGGTCGTTGGGTTGGCCCGCGACATCAAGTACCACCGGCTCACCGAAGGCCCCACGCCATACTTCTATACCCCGGTCCGCCAGACCAGCGGAGGCGAGTTCTGGATGGCGTTCTTCGTGCGCACCAACGGTCCGGCGCGCAACGCGATCACGCTGCTCGAACGCGAAGCCGCCGCGGTCAACCCCGCCACGCGGGCCGGCGCGTTCGTGCCGTACGAGGAATGGATCGGAGCGTCGATGTACGCGCAGCGCGTGTCGGCCACGCTCCTCGGCGTGATCGGCGCGGTCGCGCTGCTGCTCTCGGCGGTCGGACTCTACAGCGTGCTGGCCTTCGCCGTGAGCCAGCGTACCCAGGAGTTCGGCATCCGCATCGCGCTTGGCGCGCTGCCGCGCCACGTGCTCGGTGTGATGCTCAAGCAGGGCCTCGGTTTGATCCTCGCGGGACTCGCCGCCGGAAGCGTGCTCCTGCTCGCCCTCGTGCGCCTCGCGGCATCCTTCGTGCCCGCCCTCCGCATCGATGACTTTCAGGTGTTCGCAGGCGCCGTACTGCTCCTCGGCATCGTCGGCATGCTGGCCTCCTACCTTCCGGCGTTGCGCGCGACCCGTGTAGACCCGGTCGTGGCGCTGCGGCGCGAATAGCTCTCCGCCGGCGACTGTACGCTTGAAGTCCGCCGGCCCTCGCGCGGTGTGCTCCACCGCGGGACCGGGGCGTCCTCGCCCGCGGCGCGGCGCGTCTTCTTCTGCCTGGCGGCCTCGCGCGCTGCCGCGCAAACCTCGGCGTAGCCCCGCACTTCCCCTTCGCCCAGCGTCAGGATGCGCGCCCCCCGCCGTTGATCAGCGTCAGGTCCACGCCCACCGTGAAGTTCGTGCGCGCCCCGTCCGCAAGGCCCTGAAAGGCGTACATGCGGACTCCGGCGGCTTGATCGTATCCGGGCAAAATGTGCTGCATCCTCGGCGCTCCCCCTTCGCGGTTTGGGTTATGTCCGGTTGCACACCGGCCCGTATTCAGATATCAGCCGATCCTGCCGGGACTGCCGCCCGGGCGGATCGCAAAAGCTCAAACACAAATCCCGTCGGCGACTGCAGGTGGTCGAGCAAGGCCCCCTGTATGTTGTCGGTCTGTCCGATATAGACCCATTCGCGCCGCCGGCGCGTTGGCGCGCACAGGCGGCGGCCACGGAAGGTTCCAGGTTCCGGGGATTTCTCAAATCGTGAGCCACTGCCAGCGCCGCGGGGGCGTGGACTTCGCCCGGGCGTGGTGGACGCCGCCGCTCTCCCCGGCATCCGCCCTGCGCCAGCATGGCCCGGGTATGGTTTCAGCCGTATAACAGCGCCGTGAAAAGTCGGTGCGAGGGTACGGGTCGGGCGGAACGCGGCCTTCGTGGTAGGCTTCGGCCATGGTGATGATATCGCTGCTGCGCGGGGTGAACATGGGGCCGCATCATCGCATCCGCATGGAGGCGCTGCGCGAGGTCTACGGCTCGCTCGGGTTCGCCGGCGCGCGCACTCTGCTGGCCAGCGGGAACGTGCTGTTCCACGTGGGCGCGCGCGAAAAGGCCCGCGCCGGCGCCCGCATCAAAGATGCCATCGACGCGGCGTTCGGGTTCCGCGTGGCCGTGATGCTGCGCACCGCGGCGGAGATGCGCGCGGTCGTGGCGGCGAGTCCGTTCGCGGCCCGCCCCGGTATCGATCCCGCGAAGCTGGCGGTGACGTTTCTCGCCGCCGCGCCGGACCCGGCGGCTCGCGCGCGCCTCGCGGCAATCGCGGGCGTGCCCGAGGAAGTGCACGCCGGTGAGCGCGAACTCTACGTGTACTACCCCAACGGATTCTCTCAGGCGCAACTCGCCGACAAGATGCTGCGCCAGGCGCTGGGAGGAATGGTCACCACCAGCCGCAACTGGAATACGGTGGAGAAACTCGTCGCGCTGGCCGCGGAGATGGAAGCCGAGGGCTAGCCGCCCATCCGCCGCGAACTCTTTTCACATATACTCTGCGGTAACGGAGGATGTATGTCGCTGCGTCCCGTCAAGAGGGTGATTCAAGCCAAATCGACGATTGAAGGAGCCGGCGTGCATCTGCGCCGCGCCTTCGGCTTCCACAACACCGGCGAGTTCGACCCGTTCCTGCTGCTCGACGATTTTCGTAACGACGTGCCCGAGGATTACCTGGCCGGTTTCCCGTGGCATCCCCACCGCGGCATCGAGACCATCACCTACGTGCTGGCCGGAACCGTCGAACACGGCGACAGCATGGGCAACCGCGGCTCGATCGGCGCCGGGGACATTCAGTGGATGACCGCCGGCCGCGGCATTATCCACCAGGAGATGCCGAAGGGCGACGAAGCCGGCCGGATGCACGGCTTCCAGTTGTGGAGCAATCTGCCGGCATCGCTTAAGATGACCCCGCCGCGATACCAGGAGGTCAAATCGCCCGAAGTGCCGGAGGTCACCGATGACGACGGCACCCGGGTGCGCGTGGTCTGCGGCGAATTCTGGGGAAAGCGCGGGCCGGTGGACTCGATCGCCTCGGACCCGATCTACCTCGATGTCAGCGTGCCGCCGGGCGCCAGGAGATCGCTGCCGGTCGAAACCACGCGGCACTCCTTCGCCTACGTGTTTGCCGGCCAGGGGAAGTTCTGCAACGCGTCGGGCCCGCTTGCCGTGCCGACCGAGAGCGCGGGGTGGGCGGATACCGCGCCGCCGGCGGACGCCGGCAACCGCTCGCTGATTCTGTTCGACAGCGGCGACGATGTCATGGTGCAGGCCGGCGACGAAGGCATCCGCTTCCTGCTGGTATCGGGCAAGCCGCTCGCCGAGCCGGTCGCGTGGTACGGCCCCATCGTGATGAACACGCAGGAGCAGTTGCGGCAGGCCTTCAGCGAACTCGAGCAGGGCACGTTCCTCAATCCGCGATCCGGTGAGTGAAATCCGTTATGCTTTAGGCCGGACGCAATACCGCGATGACCGACCTCTACCGGATGATGCCGCCGGACGCAGTGAAAATCCTGCTGGTCCTGTTCCTCTCCTTCCTGATGGGGCTGGAGCGCGAAGAGCATCACGCCGGCGGTGACACTTACTCTTTCGGCGGAGTCAGGACGTTTCCGTTAATCGGTCTGATCGGCTACTCCGTGGCCCTGTTTTCCGGCGGGCAGGCACTGCCGGTCACACTCGGACTCGCGGTGGTGGGCGCCTTCCTAACGCTGTCCTACCGCCACAAGCTGTCGGCTTCCGGCAAGGCAGGGGTCACCAGCGAGATGTCCGCGCTGAGTACCTACCTGGTCGGCGCGCTGGTGTATCGCGACCAGCTCTGGATCGCGACCACCATCACGGTGGCCGGCGTCCTGCTGCTGGAACTGAAGACGGCGCTCGAAGGACTCACCACGCGCATCGCGCCGGAGGAGATCCTCACCTTCACGAAATTCCTGGTGTTGACCGCGGTCATCCTACCGGTGGTGCCGGACCAGACCTTCGGGCCGTTCCAGATCAACCCGTTCCGCTCGTGGCTGGTGGTGGTGGCGGTGAGCGCCGTCTCCTACGGCAGTTACCTGGTGCAGAAAGCGACCCGGGGGCAGGGCGGAGTGATCGTGGCCGCCACGCTGGGCGGCGCGTATTCGTCCACCGTGACTACCCTGGTGCTGGCCAGGCGGGCGAAACAGGAGGACCGTCCCCACCTGTTTTCGGGAGGCATCCTGATCGCGTCCGGTGTCATGTATGCGCGGCTGGTCCTGCTGGTGACGCTGTTCAACCGCTCCCTGACCCAGACGCTGGCGGCGCCGTTTCTCGTGCTGGCGGTGGGCGGCATCGCGGCTGGATGGATCTGGACGCGCGTGCCGGATGGCACGTCGGGAGGGTTCCAGCGCAAGTTCGAGCCGAAAAATCCGCTCGAACTGCGCGCCGCCTTTCTCTTCGGCGCGCTGTTTCTCGCCATGATCGTCGCCACTCACCTGGTGGTGACCTATCTCGGCCAGGCAGGCGCCTACACGCTGGCCGGACTGATGGGCGTGACCGACGTGGACCCGTTCATCATGGGGATGACGCAATCGGCCGGACGCGCGACGACGCTCTCCGTCGCCTCCACCGCGATCCTGATCGCCGCCGCCAGCAACAACGTGGTGAAGGGGATTTACGCTTTCACGCTGTGCGATCGCAAGACCGGGTTGCAGAGCCTGGTGCTGCTGGTGTTGCTGGCGGTCGCCGGCCTGGTGCCGCTATTCTGGCTGCTGGGTTAGCCGCGGTACGAAAATGAAGCCGCGGTGGACCCGGTTGGTCCACGAGTTTCCCGTAAGTTGCTGAAAAATGGTTGAACATTGGACCAACCGGGTCCACGGCGTTTTTCAAAATCACGCATAGCCCGATTGTCAAGCCACCGGACCGGGCCTGCTGCGATAGAATCACGGAAGTCGCCCGAGGGGCGGGGGAAACCATGAACAACGAATCGAAGAAACCGGAACGGCGTGAATTTCTCAAGACGGCGGGGGCGGCGATCGCTGCCGGCTTCCCCGCGATCATTTCGGCCCAGAGCGTCACCAACGCGATCAAGGTGGGGCTGGTGGGCTGCGGCGGACGCGGCACGGGAGCGGCCTCGCAGGCGCTCACCGCCGACGATTACGCCGAGCTGATCGCGGTCGCGGATATTGACCAGGAGCAGATCGATCACAGCCTCGCATCGCTCAAGCGCATCAGCAAAATCGCGGATCGCGTGAAGGTGGAGCAGGCGGCGCAGCACGTCGGGCTGGACGGCTTCCAGAAGGTCATCGACAGCAAGGTGGACGTGGTGCTGCTGGCCACGCCGCCGGGATTCCGTCCCCTGCACCTGGCCACGGCCATCAACGCCGGCAAGCACGTGTTCTGCGAGAAGCCGGTTTCCACCGACGCGCCGGGCATCCGCAGCGCGCTGGCCAGCGCGGAACTGGCGGCGAAGAAGAACCTTTCCCTCATGGCCGGCTTCTGCTGGCGCTACAACAACATGATCGAAGAGACCTTCCAGCAGATGGAGAACGGCGCCATCGGGAAGACCGTAGCCTACTACGCCACGTACTACACCAACCCGGTGAAGCCGATGCCGCCGGCAAGTACCCGGCCGGCGGGGATGAGCGACGTCGAGTGGCAGATCCGCAACTGGTACAACTTCGTCTGGCTCTGCGGCGACAGCCTGGTGGAGCAGGCGGTGCACAGCGCGGACAAGATCGCCTGGGCGATGCACGACGAACCGCCGGAGAGCTGTGTCGCGGTGGGCGGGCGCACGATTCCGGCCGAGGGCGGCAACATCTACGACCACTTCGAGGTCAACTACATCTACCCCAACGGCGTGCGCGCCTTCCTCGCCAACCGGCAGATGGTGGGCTGCTATAACGAAAACTCCGACTACATCCTGGGCACCGACGGCACCTGCACCATCGGGCGCGGGCCGCGTCCGCGCATCGAGGGCAAGAAGACCTGGACCTTCAGCGGGCAGCCCTACAACATGTACCAGAAAGAGCACGACGTGCTCTTCGCGGCCATCCGCAAGAACCAGCCGGTGAACAACGGCAAGCGCCTGGCCACCAGCACCATGCTGGCCATCATGGGCCGCATGGCGGCGTACACCGGCCAGCAGTTGACCTGGGAGCAGGCGTTGAATTCGCAGGAGCACCTCTACCCCGAGAACCTGGATTGGAAGGGCCGCCTGGAAGTGAAGCCGCGCGCCGAACCGGGCGTGACCAAATTCTTCTAGACATGCGAAGCCGATTCCTCAGCGCGGCGGCGGCCCTCTTCCTGGCTGCCGCCGCGGCACACCACTCCCACGCGGCGGTCGATTCCGGCGAACGCGCCGCGGTACAACGCATTCACGATCGCATCGCGGCCAGGAAGCAGCACACCGCCGCGACTCCGTACAAGGTCACGGTCCCCAACACCATGGTCTCCTACGACCTCGTTCCGATTCCGGCGGGCGAATTCGAAATGGGGTCGCCGCGCAAGAAGGACGAGCAGCCGGTCCACAAGGTGAAGGTCGATGCCTTCTGGATGCAGGCGCACGAAGTGACGTGGGACGAGTATCGCCTCTTCATGTTCGCTTCTCAGAGCGGCGAGACGGGCGCGCCGGACGAAACCGTGGACGCGGTCAGCCGCCCCACCAAACCGTACGTCGAGATGAGTTTCGGAATGGGGATCAACGGATACCCGGCGATCAGCATGACGCAGCACGCGGCCAACAAGTACGCCGAGTGGCTGAGCGCGAAGACCGGCGAGTTCTACCGCCTGCCCACCGAAGCCGAATGGGAGTACGCCTGCCGCGCCGGCACGACCACCGCGTACTTCTTCGGCGACGACGCCTCCAAACTCGGCGACTACGCCTGGTACGCCGCCAACAGCCAGGGCAAGTACCAGAAGGTCGAAACCAAAAAACCGAATCCCTGGGGCCTGTTCGATATGCTCGGTAACGTGATGGAGTGGACGCTCGATGGCTACGCTCCCTACCAGGCGGGCGAGCAGACCGACCCGTGGGTGAAGGCCAAGGGGCCGTATCCGCACGCGGTGCGCGGCGGCTCCTGGAACGATCCGCCGGACGTCTTGCGCTGCGCCGCGCGCGTCCCTTCCGACCCGGACTGGAAGCAGCAGGACCCGCAATTGCCCAAGAGCATCTGGTACATGACGGACGCGCAGTGGCTGGGTTTCCGGCTGGTGCGTCCGGCGCGGATTCCCACCGCCCAGGAAATGTATCGCTACTGGAACAGCGGCGTGGAGCATGACGAGCAGTAGCCGCCGCGCCGCTTACCTGGCCGTCTCACTGGTGTGGACCGCGTGCGCGGGCCAACCCCGCCTCTTCGAAGCGGTGGAGCCGCACATGGGCACGCTGGTCCGCATCCGCCTGTACGCGGAAGGCGAGGAACAGGCCGCGCCGGCGATGCACGCCGCGTTCGCGCGTATCGCGGAGGTGGACCGCGAACTCTCCGACTACCTGCCGGACAGCGAGGTGAACCGCCTGTGCCGCGCGCCGGCGGGGACTCCGGTCGCGGTGAGCGCGGATCTGTTTCGCGTGCTCGAAGCGTCGCAGGATCTCGCCGCGGAGAGCGGCGGGGAGTTCGACGTCACGCTGGGTCCGGTGATCCGGTTGTGGCGGCAGGCGCGTCGCGACGGCCTGATGCCTGCCGCGGACGCTCTGAAGGAGGCGCGCGCGCGCACCGGCTACGCGAAGATGCGGCTGGACGCGGGGGCGCGCACGGTCACGCTGGCGCAAGCCGGGATGCAACTGGATCTGGGCGCGATCGGCAAGGGCTACGCGGCCGATGCCGCGCTGGCCGTGCTGTGCGAGCGCGGCATTACGCGCGCGCTGGTGGCGGCGAGCGGCGACCTCGCGTTCGGCGATCCGCCGCCGGGACACGGCGGGTGGCGAATCGGGATCGACACGCGCGTGCTCGAACTGCGCAACGCGGCGGTCTCGACCTCGGGCGCCGCGCAGCAGCACGCGGACATCGGCGGGAAGCGCTACTCGCACATCATCGATCCGGCGAGCGGACTCGGGTTGACCGCGCCCATCACGGTGAGCGTGATCGCGCCGCGCGGGATCGAGTCCGATTCGCTATCGACGGCGGTGAGCGTGCTCGGCGCGGAGCGGGGGCTGAAGCTGATCGCGAAACGGCCGCACACGGCGGCGCTGATTGCCGGCGGCGGGCGGGTGATCGCATCGCCGGGATGGCCGGGAGAAAAGAGATGAAGGGAATGACTGTCGGGAGGGCCGCGATTTCGGCCGCCGCGCTGGCGGCGTGTCTCTGCGCGCAGGACCACACCACGTGGAGCGACTACGCGGGCGCGCCGGACTCGGCGCAGTACACCGCGCTGCGGCAGATCGACCGTACGAATGTCGGGCGTCTACAGGTGGCGTGGACGTACCCGATCGGCGACGGGAAAAAGTACTTCTTCAATCCGCTGGTGGTGGACGGCACGATGTTTGTGCTGGCCCGGAACAACTCGCTCGCCGCGCTCGACGCGGCCACCGGGAAAGAGATCTGGACGTGGTCGCCGCCCGAGGAAATCACGGTCATCACATCGCGCGGCATCAATTACTGGGAGAGTAAAGACCGCAAGGACCGCCGCCTGCTGTTCGCCGCCAACCACTACCTGCGCGCGATCGACGCGCGCACGGGGAAGCCGATTCCGTCGTTCGGAGTCAACGGGCGCGTGAATCTGAAGGAAGGGCTGGGGCGCGATCCCGCGACATTCAAACTGGCGCAGTCCACCACGCCCGGACGCGTCTTCGAAGACCTGCTGATTCTGGGTTCGGCGACGAACGAAGGCTACGGCTCCGCGCCGGGCGACATCCGCGCGTTCGACGTGCGCACGGGAAAACTGGTGTGGAGCTTCCACACGATTCCGCATCCCGGCGAGTACGGCTACGACACCTGGCCGAACGACGCGTGGCAGCGGGTGGGCGGCGCCAACGTGTGGGGCGAGATGACGCTGGACGTGAAGCGCGGCATCCTCTACGCGCCCACGGCGAGCCCCAAGTACAATTTTTACGGCGCGGACCGCCACGGCGCCGACCTGTTCGGCGATTGCCTGCTGGCGCTCGACGCGCGCACCGGCAAGCGCCTCTGGCATTTCCAGATGGTGCACCACGATATCTGGGATTACGACGACGCGACCGCGCCGAAACTGCTCACCGTGCGGCACAACGGCAGGATGGTGGACATCGTGGCGCAGGTGAGCAAGCAGGGCTTCCTGTGGGTATTCGACCGCGTGACCGGCGAACCGCTCTGGCCTATCGAGGAGCGCGCGGTGCCGCGCTCCGACATGCCGCTGGAAAGCCCGTGGCCCACACAGCCGTTCCCGGTGAAGCCGCCACCGTTCGCGCGCCAGAAGTTCACGCCGGACGATCTCAGCCCGTACCTCGACGCCGAAGAACGCGCGCGCTTCCGCGACGAACTGCTGAGCGCGCGCAACGAAGGGCTGTTCACGCCGCCGAGCACGCACGGCACGGTGCAGATGCCGGGGAATAACGGCGGCGCCAACTGGGGCGGCGCGGCGGTGGATCCCGGGAAGGGGCGGCTCTACGTGGTGTCGAAGGATATGCCGTCGCTGCTGAAACTGGAGCGCGATCCCGCGCAGAAGGATTCGGGCATCCCGGCGGATTCGCCGGAAGCGCGCTACGTGAGCGGGTTCAACTTCATGATCGCCAAGGACGGGGTTTCCCCGCTCGGTCCGCCGTGGACCAGTTTCACGGCGTACGATCTGAACGATGGCACGATCCTGTGGAAGGTCCCGCTGGGCGAAGTGCCGCACCTGGCGGCGAAGGGGATTCACGATACCGGCGTGCAGTATCCCAAGATCGGGCCGGTGGTCACCGCCACGGGGCTGATCTTCACGGGCGCTCGCGATAAAGAGGTGCGCGTGCTCGATGCGGATACCGGGAAAGTGTTGTGGCGGCATCGCGTGGATGCGGCGCTGGAGGGGATGCCCGCGGTGTACGAGGTGGGCGGGCGCGAGTACGTTGTATTCTGCGCGTCTGCGCAGGCGGGGCTGACTCCGTCCACGCAGGAGAAGATCGCGGGCGCGTACGTGGCGTTCGCGCTGCCGCGCTGAACGGCGCGCGTAGTACGATTGGGGCGTGATGCGCACTCGCCTTGCATTCGGGAAGACCGGGCTTGACGTGGACCTGCCCGAGGGATTTCGCTATCGCGTGCTGGAGGCGCGCTCGGCGCAACCGCTCGGAGACTGGCGGGGCGCGCTGGAGGCGGCTCTCGATGCGCCCACCGGTTGCGCGCCACTCGCGGAACTGGCGCGGGGAAAGCGCAGCGCGGCGATTTCGGTGTGCGACATCACGCGTCCGGCGCCGAATCCGAAGACGCTGCCGCCGATTCTGCGCCGCCTGGAAGCGGCCGGCATCGCGCGCGAGAACGTCACCATTCTGATCGCGACCGGACTGCACCGCGCGGCTACCGATGCCGAGATCCGCGAGATCGTGGGCGAGGAGATCGCGGCAACCGTGCGGGTGGTGAATCACGACGCGCGCGATCTCGCGTCGCACCGGCACCTGGGCGCCACCGCATCGGGGACGCCGGTGTACGTGGATGAGCGCTTCGCGGCGGCGGACCTGCACATCACGCTCGGCTTCATCGAGCCGCACCTGATGCTGGGCTACTCGGGCGGGCGCAAGCTGATCGCTCCCGGACTGGCGGCGCAGGAGACCATCAAGGTGCTGCACAGCCCGCGGTTCATGCGCGACGCGCGCGCGGTGGAAGGCTCGATCGAGGATAACCCGCTGCACCGCGAGTTACTGGAGATCGCGCGCATGGCGCGGCACGACTTCCTGCTGGATGTGGCGCTGGCGCGCGACCGCTCGATCGCCGGCGTCTTCGCCGGGCATCCGGAGAAGGCGCATCGCGTGGGCGTGGAATTCGTCTCGCGCGTGCTGCTGGAGACGCTGGACGAACCGGTGGACGCGGTACTCACGACCTCGGCGGGGTATCCGCTGGACCTCACCTATTACCAATCGATCAAGGGCGTGACCGCGGCGTCCCACATCGTCAAGCCGGGCGGGCCGATCCTGCTGGTGGGCGAGTGTTCCGAAGGCGCGGGCGCGCCGGAGTTCCGCGACATGCTGCTGGAAGGCATCACGGACCGCGAGTTCCTGGAGCGGATTCAGGGGGCGCCGGTCACGGTGGATCAGTGGCAACTGGAAAAGCTGGCGCTGGTGACGACGCGGCAGCGGCTACTGTGGTACGTCCCGGGCTTGCCGGCGGAATATCATCCGAAGCTGTGGGGCGAGTCGTGCGCCACCATCGAGGAGGCGATCGAAAAAATGACCGCCACACTCCCGCGCGATGCGAGGGTGGCGGTCATCCCCGAGGGACCGTACGTGCTGGCGCGCACGCGCTTGCGCGAGGCAGCGCCGGTTTAGCGGGCGAGGCGGCGGCGGATGGCGGGGGCCAATCCCGCAGCCACTCCCAGGCGAGCCACGACTCAGGGCATCATGGAATGGAGCACGATGAGCCAAACGCTCCAACTCGGCACGGTGCAGGTCGATTGCTCTTCGGATCAGCCGCGCGGGGCGAGATGCGGACGGCAAGCGACGTCGACCTGCTGGTGGAGTTCTTGCCGAACGCGAAGGTTGACCTGGTGGAATACGCCGGCCTGATCCTGGACCTTTCGAAATTGTTCGGCCGGGCGGACATAGTTGGGGACCGTCGTTTGCGGCGTCCCGGAATGTTGCCGGAGTTTCGCTACTGCTTGGGGGCGTCCTTGGCGCAGCGGAAGCCGATAAAGGGATCCTTCCACCGCTCGGGGACGCTGTAGGAATCCCAGATCACGTCCTGGAGCAGCGGTTCAGCGGCGGACTGTCCGCGGATCATGTACCACGGCTCGCCGGGTTGCGGCGGCGGCTTCATGCTTTGGAAGCGGCGGATATCGGAAGGAGGCTGCCGCACCTGATCCACGAACTCCCACGCGTTGCCGACGAATTGCAGTCCGCCGTAGGGGCTGGCGCCGGCAGGGAAAGCGTCGGCCGGTTGCAACTGGTTGCTGCCCACGTTGGCGCGCGACGTGTCGCCTTCGCTGCCCCAGGGGAACATGCGGCCGTCGGTGCCGCGCGCGGCCTTTTCCCATTCGTAGGCGGTGGGCAGGCGTTCGCCGGCCCAGCGGGCGAAGTCGCGGGCATCGGTCACACTGACGTTGACCACAGGATAGCCGGGCTTGTCCGCGGGGAAGCCTTCGGGCAGCGGGTGATTGGTGGCCTGGCAGAACTGCCGGTAGGCGGCGTTGGTGACCTCGGTCTTATCGATGTAAAACGCCGGCAGCAACATGGCCTGCTTCTGCTGGCCGTATTGGAACTCGCCGCCGGGCACCAGGACCATGGTTCCGGTGGGCGTCGAAATCGTCGTGGGTAGCTCCTGCTTCGCGGGCGTGTTCTTCTTAGACTCCGCGGGCGCGGGCGAGGGCCGCAGCGCGAAGTAGCCGCCTATTGCGGCGGCCACGACGGCGACTCCGATGCCGGCGAGCAGCGCCGGGCTGAGTCCCTTCTTCGCCTCCGCGGGAGGTTCGGCGGCGGGAGTGCGCGCCGGCACCGGGGCCGCGGCAGGAGCGGGCGCCGCCATCGTGTGCCCGGCGAGCGCGGCCAGCATTCCTTCCAACTGCGCGGTCACGGGTCCGAGCCCCTGCGGACGATCGTCGGCGTTCTTCGCGGTGCAGGCGACCACCAGGTCGATGACCGGCTGCGGCACGTCGGCGGCCACCAGCAAATCGGTCTTCAACGGCACGTTTAGGATGTGATAGAAGATGCCGTCCACCGAATCCGCGGTGAAGGGTTTCTGTCCGGTGAGCAGTTCGAAGAGGACGATGCCGAAGGCGTAGACGTCCGCCTGGCTGGTGAGTTTCTCGCCGCGCACCTGCTCGGGCGCCATGTAGTAGGGCGTGCCGAGCGCGAAGCCGGGCTGCGTGCGCGAGAAGTCCTCACTCTTGGCGATGCCGAAGTCCATGAGCTTGACCTGGCCCGCGGTGGTGATGTGCAGGTTCTCCGGCTTGACGTCGCGGTGGATGATGCGGTTGGAGTGGATGAAATCGAGCGCTTTGGCGGCCTGCAGCGCGATCTTCAGCCGGTTGCGCAGGTCGCCGGTGTGGCCGTTCTTGATGGCGCTGCGCAGGTCCTCGCCCTGGAGGAACTCCATCACCATGAAGAGGCCCTTTTCGGGGTCGACTCCGAAATCGTAGATGTTGATGACGTTTTCGTGGGTGACCCTGGCGGCGGTGCGGGCTTCATCGAGGAAGCGGTCGCGGGCTTCCTGATCCTGCGCGCCCTGCTCGGTGAGGATTTTGACCGCGACGGTGCGTCCGATGATGGTGTCGTGGGCGCGGTAGACGTGCGACATGCCACCGCCGAGGAACTGCTGGAGTTCGTATTTACCGAGGCGGGCGGGAAGTTGCATCAAAACGGAAAGACTCCTCCGGAAGTGCCGCGTTTCCGGGCTTCGAGAAGATGTTGGACTTCGATAATATACCATCATAGGTTTGGCGCGCAGCCGGCGCAAGCAAGTGCCGCGCGGGCGGCGCCGGATCCGAAAGAGAGGTCGGCCATGCGGAACCTGATGGCGGTCATCCTGGGCCTGGCGGGACTGGCGGGAGCGCAGCCGGCGCCGAAGACGGAGGGCGCACGCGATCTGTTCTTCGCCGGAGCGGCGGCGAAGGACAGCCTGCCGCCGATCGCGAAGAGCGCCAAGTCCGCGGCGGGGACGAAGAGCGCGGGGCGCGGCGCCAAGGCCGGAGAGTCCGCCGCGGCGGCGCTGCACCTGGGGCTGCGCTACACGTTGCTGCTGGTGGACGATCGCACGCACGTCGGCGCGCCGGTGGATCCCACGCGGAATTTCCGCAAGGGCGAGTGCGTGGCGATGAACATCGAGGCCAACCGGTCCGGCTACCTGTACGTGCTGGCCAAGGAATCCGGCGGGGACTGGGAGCCGCTGTTCCCGACGCCGGAGGCGCCGGGAGAGGACAATCGCATCGATCCCGGGCAGGTGGTGCGCACGCCGCGGGAGAGCTGCTTCGAGATCGAGGATCCGCCGGGGACCGAGACGCTCTTCGTGGTGCTCTCGCGCGATCCGCGCGATATCGACCAACTGGCGGAGAGCGTAAAGCTGCCCCGGGAGAAGGCGCGGCAGACCGCGCAAGCCGCGCCGGTCAACGGTGTGGTGGAGCAGATGACCGCGAATTTCGGCACGCGCGATCTCACGTTCCGGGAGGCGGCCCCTCCGCCGGCGGCAGTGCGCCAGACAGGGGCCAAGGGCGGCGCGCGCGCGGAACCGCGGCACGCGGTCTACGTGGTGAGCGGATCGGCCAAACCGGCGGCGACGCTGGTCACGCGCATCGAGATCAATCACAAGTAGGGCGCCGGGCGGCCGCCGCTACTTCTTTTTTGCGGCGGGGCGCGGCGGCTCGGGCCAGCCGGAGATCTTCTCCGGGTCTGAGAGCAGGGTGAGGGTGAACGGGCCACGGGTGAAGGAATCCACGGTGCCTTCGAACTCGAGCGGAGTTCCCGAGAGGGCGCCATTGGGGAATTCGGCGGACAGCTTGACGACGATCTCCGGGGCTGCCTGATCCATCACGGCGATTACAAGCTGCGTGGGTTTATCCGGGGGATCGGAGCTCATCAGGGTGCCTTTAATGCGCGCGAAGGGGTTGTTGCGCAGGGTGCCGGCGAAGAACTTCTCGCCGTCCGGACCCTCCAGTTGGCGGCGCATCCTGACCCAGTCGGCGAGGCGCGGGTTTTCGCGCTCGAGCGCCTCGTCCTGTTTGCGCAGCGCGATATCGCCGGCGGATTCGATGGTGAAGCCGGCGGGCGGATCGGGCGCGGCGGCTGCCGCGGCCAGCAACTGCTCGAGCCCGGCGGCTTCGCCGTGATAGCTGGTGTAGAGCCGCTCCAGATCAGCGCGCAGCGATTTGCGCCGATCGTCGGGGAGGGCGCCGGCGCCCCGTATACCGACGGCGCGGGCGAATTCCCAGAGCGCAGGCACGGGCTTTTCGGGCTGCTTCTCGAGAGCGAGCACGGTGCCCAGCCACGCGGCGAGTTCTCCGCGGGCGGGGTCGATCTTCAGGCAGGCGCGCAACTCGTCTTCCGCCGCCGGAAACTCCGAGCGCTGCCAGCGGATCCAGGCCAGGGCGCGGTGGGCGAGCACCTGCGTTTCCGCATCGGGCGCGCCGGCGAGCAGAACACCGGCGGCCTTCTCGCCCAACGCGAGGCGGCTTGCGGGAGCCGTGCCGGAGCCGGGCAGCAGGAGCGCGTACCAGTAGGCGCCGAACGCATTGTCCGGTTGCGCGGCGAGCATCTCGCCGGCGGCGTCCAACATGCGCGGCGTATCGCCCAGGGACTGGTAGGCGGAGAAGTAGAGTTCGCGGCGCGCCTGCTGGAACTCGCTGGCCGGGTACCTGCGCTTCCACTCGTCGAGCAGGGGGAGGCGCTTCTGCGGCACGGCTTCGGCGCGAATGGCCAGGGCCAGATCGTATTCCGCGTGGTCGGCCCATTTGGCCGCGGATGCGCACAGCGCGGCGAGGAGGAGAAGCGCGAGAGGTCTCATGGCCGCTGCACCTTGTAAGTCTGGATGGAAAGCGGCTTGACCTCCAGGTCATGGCTGTCGAGCAGTTTGCCGTCCTCCATCGTGCGGATCTCGTATTTGCCGGCGGGCAGTTTCAGCTTGGTGGGGAGCACCTGCCGGGTTCCCTCAAATACCACCGGGGAGTTGGGGCCATCGAACTCGACGAAGCCGAACTCCTCCGGCGCGGCGGGACGGCGGATGCGCAGGTTGCGCGTTTCCGCGGTGGGCACCACTTCGAGATGAAATCCGGTGATGGCAGGCACGGGGGCGGCGGGCGCTTCCACAGTTGCGGCGGTTGCGCCGGGCGGGGGCGCGGCGGTCTCGGGCGCGGACGGCGCGGCGGGCGCGGGCATTCCGGGGAGTGGCGCGGGCATGATCGATTCCATTTTGAGATCGCGGGTCCAGCGCGCGACATCCACCGGATTGGCGGCGAGGTAGCTCTTGCCCGCGGTTTTATCGGGCGCGCCGAAGCGCGCGCCGGCGAACAACTCTTCGATAGAAGGTGGAGCGGGCGCAGGCGATGCCGCCTGCGCGGCCGCCTGGGGCGACACCGCGGCCAGTTCCTTGAGCATGCGATTCGCCGTCTCGACCGATTCGGAGTTTCCCCTGGCGCGCATCGCGGCGAGCATCTCGACGGCTTCGGGAATGCGGTCGGCGACCAGGTAACTATCGACGGCCTGGAGCGCGGCTCCCATGGCGAAGGGGTCGGCGGCGAGCGCCTTCCGTTCCAGTCCGGCGGCGCCCGCGTAATCGGCGGCATCGAAACGCGCCTGCGCGTCGCGGCGCGCGGCGAGGTAGGGCAGGCGGGCGCGGGCGCTCTCTTCGAGCGAGCCGCCGGGCTTGCGCTCGAGGACGCGCTCGACCAGGGTTGCGGCTTCGTCCCACTCCGCGCGCTGCTCCATGGTGCGCGCGTCGGCCAGCCACTTCTGCATGAGGGTGGTATCGGCGGAAGCGTCGCCGCCGGCGGGCGTGTGGAAGTAGAAGCCGCTGGTCAGGTTGGAGGTGGTCCACGGCGTCTGGCGCCCCTCGGTGGCGTCGCTGACGCGCTTCTTGACGCGGGTCATCACTTCGTTGAGTTCCAGGGTGAGGGATGCCTGCGCGGCGTAGTCGGAGAGGGCTTCGGTGAACCAGCTATTGTGGCCGTTGGGATTGTCCGCGGCGGTCTGTCCGGGGCTGGTGGAGAAGGCGATGAAGGTTTCGCGCGGCGCGTCCTGCGGTTTGGCGAGTCCGCCTTCGAGCGAATAGCGGGCCTGCACGGGATTGGTGCGGCAGGCGTCGAGGATGACGATGTTGTGTTTGGCGCGCTTGCGCTTCAACTCGTCGAAGACCTGCGCCACGGAGAGGCAGGCGAACTTGGCGGCGGAGATGGTCGCGCCGGGGACGAAATCCACGGGCACCAGGAAGTTCTCGCTCTCGATCTGCACGCCGTGGCCGGCGTAGTAGAACAGGGCGGTATCGTCGGGGCCGAGTTTATCCAGGAACTCGCCGACCACGCGGTCCAGGTCGGCCTTTTTCGCGTTTTCCACGAGGATGGTCTGGAAGCCGCTGGCCTTGAGGGCGCGATCCATGGCGCGCGCGTCGTTGACCGCGTTCTTCAGCGGGCTCATGGCGTAGGTATCGTTGCCGATCACCAGCGCCAGCCGCTTGCCGGTCTCCTGCGCGGGCAGCGCCGCGGCCAGGATGGCGAAGACCAGCAGGGCGCGAAGGATCGAGGACCCGAGCGCCAGGGGAGTGGCGCCGGGGCGGACCGGCATGCGATGGCAGACTCCGGTTTTGATGACCTTCCGCGGGACTCGATGGGTTCGCATTATTTCACCAAGGTGGAAGGCGAAGTGGCGCGGAACGCCACCTTCCGGTTTCGGTTGTCCAGCGTCGCGTCATTCGAAGCTTCGGCCGATAGGAGGCGGTTGCCCGAGTACGTGTAGCGGATGCGCGACCCCTTGCCCTGGCCCTGAATCTCTTCGGAGACGAGGCGCCCGCCCTGATACTGCATGGTGCGCTCGTAGGTCCTGGTCTTGCCCTGGTATCCGCGGATGGCGGTGAGCTGCGCGCCGTTCCACTCGAATTCCAGAGATTGATCTCCCGGGTTGCCCTGCGGGCCGCCGGTGAGTTCCTGGGCGCGCGCCACGCGGCCTTCGGAATCGTACGTGAGGCGGAAGTAGTAGATCTTCTCCCAGACGAAGGGGTTGAAGTAGCGGTTGAAGGCGATGCCGAGGGCGACGTTCCTACCGCCGAGGCGCTGCGCGGCAATGGGATCGATGCTCGGATTGTTCAGCAGCACGGCGCTGGAGCGCTGCCATGTCGCGTCGCCGGTGGCGGGCGCGGGCGGCCTGGCGCTCTCGTCGTCGGAGGCCCACACCACCTGCGGCACGCGATCGTCATAGGCGAAGACGATCTTCTTTTCGCCGGTGGCCGCGTTGCCTTCGATCGCCGGGGTCACGCTGTTCAAGCGTTCGCCGTTCCATTCGAACGTCTCGTGAAGTTTGCCGGCGTCGATGCGGTCGATGGCGGGCTGGAAGGCGAGGCTGATCGGGCAATAGAAAACGCCGCTCGGGACCTTCCACCCGGAGAGCCAGTTGGGGACGCCGGCGGGGGGCGCGGCGGGTGACGCGGCCAAAGTGGGCAACAGACGGATCACGCGCGCGCGGTCCAGTTGGTTCGCGTCCAGATTGTCGGAAGCGTCCAGATAGCGCGCGAGCAGTTCGCGGGCGTCGCTCCCCTGGCGGTGGACGGCGTAAGCGAGACCGGCGTAGTAGAGCAGTTCGGGGTCGTCGCCCTTCATGCGCAGGCCCTGGTAGGCGAGTTGGCCGGCTTCGAGGAAGCCGGACTGCGACCACGCCGCCTGCATCCGGGTCTTGATGGTCTTGAGGCTTTCGCCGAGAGTGAAGAGAAGCTGGTTGCGGAGTTTGTCGGCCGCGGTTCGCTCGTCGTCCACAGCGCGCAGATCGTAGGCGTCGAGGGCGTCGAGGGCTTCGGCGATGCGGTCCTGGGCGCCGAAAATCTCAGCCCGGGCGTAGAGCGCCTTCAAGGTTTCGGTGGAGAAACTTCCGGCCGGCAGGGAACTCTTGAGCACGGCTTCGGCGTCGCGCACGTTTTTGAGCGCGTCGTCGAGTTTCTTCGCCTGGCGGTTCTGGGCGGCGAAATAGAGGTTGCGTTCGACAGTGCTTTGCGGGCCCGCGCTCAGCCGCGTGCGCCTGGACTGCTGCTCCATGGCGGCGCGGCGGGAGTACTCGGTCCACGCCTGCATGACCTCCTCGCGCAGCGCGGAATCGGAGGGTTTGCGGGCGGCGGCCATTCGGAACTCGCGCCACGCGGAGGCGTAATCGCCCTCCTGCTTGCGGGCGGCGGCGGCCTTCAGGTGCGCCTGCAGACTGGCCTGGAGGCTTTCGGTGTGCTGCTTGAGCATCTCCGGGAAGGCCGCTTCGTAGCGTTCGAAATCGCGGCCGGCCAGCAGGTAGGAATCCCACTGCGCTCCGGCGGCGAGAGCATGGAGGATGGCGACGCGGCGGTCCAGCCACCCCTTGCGTTCGCGCAACTGGCGGCGCAGTTTCTCCTGCTCCGGACTGGCCGGATACACGGCTTCGGATAACTCCGCGAACTTCAGGCCCTGGTCGAGAAGTTCCAGTCCGCCAGCGGCGCTTTCGAAACCCTGGTAGCGGGCGCGCAGGGCGTCCTCCACATATTTTTCCAACGGCGCGATGCCGGGATCGGAGGCGTACTTGCGCGCCACCGCGGCCATCAGTTCGACCTGGGTGGGGAAAGTCTTGTCCCTGCCGCCCAGGATCTCGAGTCCCCGCGGGTCCGTGCAGAGCCGTGTCAACTCCTCGATCCCGCCGGGAAGGAAGGCGACGAAAGAGGCTACCGGCACCTCTGTGCCGGTCTTGTCCGAACTGGATTGCTTGTAGGAAATGCGCGCGGCTTTCCAGACCTCGGCAGGGTCCTCCGGCGAGCCCTTGGGCAGCGACTGCGGGACGACGAACTCGGGCTTGCCGGAAGTGTACTGCGCCAGCACGCCGGAATCGTGGTCTTTGAGCAGCGGCGCTGCGGACCGAACCTGGGGTAGTTTGTTCAGCGCGCCGGGGGCTTTCGGCTGGCCGCCGAGGCTCAGCATCCGGTCTTTGCCATTCAGCAGCAGCGATGCCGCATCGGTGAATTCGAGTCCCTGGGCGGAGCGCGAAATGAGAATGCCGGCGCGCGCGGCGCTACACAAGAGCGCCCACGCAACGATGAGATGCAACGGCAACCGCTGAGTCGTAAGCTCCTCCCCAAGAAAACGCCCTTACCGGCCTGGCCGGAGGTTTGTACTCGTACTGTATTTATTCACCACAGATTATACGCGGCAAAATGCGGTTGGCAAGTTGCCGGGTGGAATTCGGGTTACAGCGCGGGACCAGTACTTTGGCGCTACCAGGCCGCCTGTGCGAGAACGTGCGGAGGACCGGGGACGCCGTTGACGATTTCGGTGCCGAGCACCACCTGCACGTTGCGCCGCTCCCAGCCCTCGGGAGCCTGCGCCGCCCATTGGGCCAGGTAGTGCTCTTCCGTGACGAATTCGCCGGCGGCGAGTGTGCCGTCCTTGGTCATGCCGGCGACGGTGACGACGATCTTTTCGGTGAGCGGGTCAGTGACGCGGGACACGATGGCGTAGTCGCGCGCGATCTGGCTGTAGGGCGTTCGCGGGTCCACGCGCCAGCGCGCCTGCCCGGGATGGTCGCGGTCGCGGATCACGGTGGGTCCGCCGGCGCCGCCCGCTTCCTGCTCGAAGGTATAGCGCAGGTTATCCTTGAGCCGCATGGTCCAGGAGTTATTAAACGCGCCGATCAGGACGACGGGGCGGTGTCGCAGATCGTTCAGGGTAAGGGCGGCTCCCCGCCGGACGTCGTAGGTTCGGCCGTGGGCGCGGATCACGCTGAAGAGGCGGCCCATGGTGAGGGCGTCGGCGAAGGCGACGCGGTCCAGGCGCATCACGTCGTTGGCGGTGGGCACGGCGGCGGTGCCGGCGTCGGCTTCCAGGGCCGCCTGCAGTCCCGGACGTCCGCCGAGACAGACGAGGACGGTGTCGGAGCCGCTCCACACCGGTTCCCAGAAACGATCGAGGACGCCGCGCGGACCGCGCAGCGCGGCGGTGGTTACGCCGAGGGCCAGCGCGGCGATTACGATGGCGGCGGCCGCCGGATGCAGGCGCAGCGCGGCGATGGCCCGCCTGGCGGAGGTTGCGGGTTGGGGCGCGGCCGCCGGCGGAGCGGCCTCGGCAAGGTGGAATTCGGGCACATAGCTGCCGCTGGGAAGATCGATGCGCAGTTCGCCCTGGCGTCCGGGTTCGTGATAATACTGGGCGATGCGCTTGCGCACTTCGCAGGCGGTGGTGCGCACCACGGGATCCAGATTGGTGTCGTAATCGGGGCTGCGCCGGAAGACTTCGATGCCGAGGGCGCGTTCCTTGAGTTGCGAGGCATGCCCGTCGAGTGTTTGCTCCACCACGTAGCGCAGCAGTTTCGGGTAGTGACGGCTGCTGCGGAACGGCGGGCTCGCAAGCAGCCGATCGAGTTGCTGCAGAATCTGACCCCGATGCGACTGCCATTGCAGGAGATGCTCCCGCGATGGGCCGGCACCGAACGGCGTGGTCCGTGTGGCCATATCCCCCTCACCCCCGGCGGGGAATGTTATCACAGATGCCAGGCTGTGTCACCCGATAGGTTCCGGGCCCGCCGCGATGTAGGCGGGGTTTCCTACGGTTGTCCTACGGTGAGCGCCATGTGGCTTATCTTCAGATACTTGCGGGCCGTTTCTACCGTATGACACTTGCTGGACAGCCCCATCCGTACTAGTTTCTCCACAACCCGGGTGCCCAAGCGCCGGGGGAGGCTCGCTCGAGGACTACAAGGGGGATTGTCCGACAATGAATCAGCCGGTCAGGTTGCTGCTGGTCATGCTTCTTGCCGCTGCCGCGATGTTTGCGCAGACGGTCGCCAGTTCCATCGTGGGTACCGTGACCGATCCAGCCGGCGCCGTCGTGCCCGGCGCGCAGGTGCAGCTTGTCGATACGCGCACCGGATCGGTCCGCAATATAGTATCGGATAACTCGGGACTGTTTCGCTTTCCGAACGTTGCGCCTTCGGTTTACAACGTGACGGTCACGGCGCAGGGCTTTAAGAGCCGGCTGGAGCGCGACATCGCGCTGTCGGCCAGCGAAACCCGCGACCTGGGCCAAATCATGTTGGAGATCGGCGCCATGACGGAACAGGTGGCGGTCACCGCCGAAGTAACTCCGGTGCAGGTGGCGAGTTCGGAGAAGTCGCAGACCATCGACGGCAGGCAACTCAACGACATCACGTTAAAAGGACGCGACCTGTTCGGGTATATGAAGCTGGTGCCGGGGGTGATCGATACCACGGCGGCGCGCGACGTGACGTCGCCCAACGCCATCGGCGGGATTACGATCAACGGCAACACGTCGGCCAAGAATTTCACGGTGGACGGCATCACCGATATCGACACCGGGTCCAACGGCACCCTGCATTACGAGCCGAACATCGACGCCATCCAGGAAATGAAGGTGCTGACGTCCAACTACCAGGCCGAGTTCGGGCGCAATTCGGGGGGCACGATCACCGTGGTCACCAAGAGCGGGACGCAGCAGATCCACGGCACGGCGGCGTGGAACCACCGGCACGAGGGGTTCGACGCCAACCTGTGGGCGAACAATCGCAACGGGCGCAACGCGCAGGGCGTGCCGGTCTCGAAAATTTCGCCGTACCGGTTCAACGTGGAGACGTACTCGATCGGCGGTCCGGTGACGATTCCGAAGGTGTTCAATCGCGAGCGGAAGCGGCTGTTCTTCTTCTGGAGCCAGGAGTACACCGGGCAGTTCGTCTCAGGCGGCATCCAGAACAAGTACACGCCCACGGCGCTGGAACGCGGCGGCGACTTTTCGCAGAGTTTTCAGAACAACGGTTCGCTGATTGTGGTCAAGGACCCGACCACGGGGGCGCCATTCCCGGGAAACGTGATTCCCACCAATCGGATCGACCCCACGGGCAGAGCGATGCTCAACTACTTTCCGCTGCCCAATTTTGTCGGGACCGGGACGCAGGCGAATGTGGTGAACTATTTCGAAGCCGCGAGCGCGAGCCATCCGCGGCGCAACGACGTGCTGCGCGTCGATACCGTGGTTACCTCGAAGCTGACGGGCTACTTCCGCTGGATCAACGATCATGACGACCTCACGTCGCTCTACCAGGGCGTGCAGTTCACGCACGGCACCGGCGGCGTACTCGGCGATCAGGGCATCGCGCCGATCGATCACCCCAATCCGGGGCACGGGTACTCGGGCAGCGCGACGTGGTCCATTACGCCGACGACGATCAACGAGGCCACGGTGGGCAAGAGCTGGAACACGTGGTCGTGGTACACCACGGACAACTACAAGAGCATCGACCGCTCGCTGGTGAACAATCCGGCAACGCTGTTCGCGCTGCCCAAAGGCGCGCCTCCGGGAGCCAGCGCCACCAACGGCTACCAGAACCTGATGCCGCAGATGGCCTTCGGCTCGCCGCCCAATAACTCGATGAGTTACACGCGCAACTCCACGTCGGCGGGCGCGTACGAGAACTTCAATACCATCTGGACCTACCAGGACAACCTGAGCAAGGTCATCGGCGGCCACACGATCAAGGCCGGCTTCTACATAGAGCACAACCAGAAGATCCAGCCCTCGGGCGGTCTCTACGCCGGCAGCTACAGTTTCGCTCCGGATCCGAACAACAGTCTGAATACCGGGGATGGGTATGCCAATGCGCTGCTCGGTTATGTGGGGGGTTACAGCCAGCAGACGGCGCGCGCGGTATTCAACGTGACTTACTGGAACCACGAGTTCTATGTGCAGGACAACTGGCGCGTGAACCGGCGGCTGACGCTGGACTACGGCATTCGGTTTTACCACCAGACGCCGCAGGTGGACGCCAACGATACGTTCACCGATTTCGTCCCTTCGCTCTACAGCAAGTCGGCGCTGCCGCGGATGTACATTCCCGGCACGAACAACGGCAAGCGGGTGGCGATCGATCCCGGCACGGGCGCGGTCGCGCCGGTGGCCTACATCGGCCTGTTCGTGCCCAACTCGGGCGATCCGGCCACGGGCTACCGTCAGCTTGGCGCCAAGGGCAACCCGCTGGAACCCTATCACCAGAGAGCGATCGCGCCGGCGCCGCGCGTGGGCTTCGCGTACGACGTCAACGGCGACGGCAAGACCGCGATCCGCGGCGGGTTCGGCATCTTCTACAACCGCCTGGACGGCAACCAGGTGTACAACATGTCCGGGCAGCCTCCGTACGCGTACACGCCGACCATCAGCTACACGACGTTCTCGCAGATCGCCTCCAGCGGCGGCAACCTGGTGTTCGGACCGGTGGGCACCACCAACACCTGGCCGGTGGATCAGAACGTGCCGTGGGACCGGGTGCATAACGCCAGCCTGGAGGTGCAGCGCAGCATCGGCAACGATACCGTGGTGACCGCCGGATACGTGGGGAACTGGGGCTACAACCAGAACCTTGTGTCGAACATCAACCCGATCCCGATCGGGACGCGGGCGCCGTTCAACAAGGCGAACGCGGATCCCACCAACGGCGGGAAGTCGCTGCCCGATATCTTCCTGCGAACCGTGTACCCCGGGTTGAACACCATCAACACCCATAACTTCGTGGGACACACCAACTACAACGCGTTCCAGACCAGCTTGCAGCGCCGCTTCTCGCACGGGCTGGCGTGGGGGCTGTCTTACACGTTTTCGCGCGCCATGGGGACCACGGCATACACGCCGGTGGTGCCCAATAACGAGGCGTTCAACTACGGTCCGCTGGCGACCGACCGGCGGCACAATCTGCAGGTCAATTACTCCTACGACCTGCCGAACCTGGGGCACTCGCTGCACTCCAAGCTGCTCGGCATCTTCACCGACCGGTGGACGCTGTCGGGCATCTTCTCCATGCAGAGCGGCGCGCCCTTCACGCCCGGGTTCAGCATCAATGGCGCGACCATCGATTACACGGGAACGCCCGATGTCTCGGCCAGAGTGAACGTGGTGGGGAACCCGTTTGCGAACGTTCCCGCCGGGCTCTATTACAATCCGGCGGCGTTCGCACCTCCGGCGTTGGGGACCACGATCACCTCGCCGGTGTTGGGCAGCGCGGGGGGCGGCGCGGGCATCATGTACCTGCCGCGCGTCACCAACATGGACGCGACCATGGCCAAGTTCATCCCGCTGTTCGGCGAGCGCAAGGGGCTGAAACTGCAGGTGCAGGCCTACAACGTGTTCAATCACCCCGAGTTCAACGGAGTGGGCGGTCTTCAGTTCGACGCCGCCGGCAACCAGAACTCGCTGGGGGCGGGGGTGTTTAGCAGCACGCTTCCGGCGCGCATCCTGGCGTTTGGGGCGCGCCTGGAATTCTAAACGGGGATAGCCACGACAAACTCATTATTGGCCGCGGATGAACGCAGATGAACGCAGATAAGGCCAGAATCACTTGCGTTTTGTGGTATCTGCGTTCATCTGCGGCCATTCCTTCTTCCCGCCCCGTCAAAGCCGGAACGGTGACGAATGATCCCGGGAGAAGGCGCCGGCTGCGGGGGAGGGGAGTAGCCGAAACTTTTCGCCCGGCTGGTAACCAAGGGGCGTCCGGTACCGCCCCTATTGCTCTTACAGGAGGCAATCCGTGTCCGATTATCGCTTTTCCCGCAGGTACTTCTTTTATGGATCGCTGCTGGCGGGTGCCGTCCCGCGGGGCGGCTTCGGCAGCACGCCTTCATTGAAAGCCCTGGGCTTCAAATCGCCCAACGAAAAGCTGAACCTCGCGGCCATCGGCGCGGGCGGGCAGCCGGCGAGCGACCTGCGCGGCGCGCAAGCGGGGGTGGAGAACGTGGTGGCGCTCTGCGACGTGGACTGGTCGAGGGGCAAGGAGAGTTTCGAGCGTTTCCCGCAGGCGAAGAAGTACAAGGACTTCCGGCAGATGCTGGACAAGAGCGGCAAGGAGATCGACGCGCTGATCGTGGGGCCGCCGGATCACATGCACGCCACCTGCGCGCTGGCCTGCATGGCGGCGGGCAAGCACGTGTACGTGGAGAAGCCGCTGACCCGCACGTCGTGGGAGGCGCGGCTGCTCGCGCAGGCGGCGGAGAAGTACAAGGTGGCGACGCAAATGGGCAACCAGGGGTATTCGCACGATGCGACGCGCGTGGCCTGCGAGATCTTCTGGAGCGGCGAAATCGGCGAGGTGAAGGAAGTCCACGCGTGGAGCGGACGGCCGAGCTGGCCGCAGGAGATGACGAAGATCCCGGCGCCGACACCGGTGCCGGAGACGCTGGACTGGGACCTGTGGCTGGGGGGCGCGGCGGCGCGTCCGTTCACGGCGGGCGACGAGGAGTACCACCAGTTCGTGCAGGAGCGCAACGCGCGCAGCGGGCGCGGACGGGGTCCGGCGCCGGGGCCGGCGGCTCCGGGCGGTCCCGGGGCGGGCGCGGCGGGCGGAGCGCTCGGCGCGGCGATGGCCGGGGGGCGCGGCGGATATCCGGGGCAGGAGAGCTTCGGGTTCTACCTTCCCTTCAACTGGCGGGGCTTTTACGATTTCGGCAGCAGTCTGATCGGCGATTGGGGCGTGCACATACTGGGTCCCGCGAATTGGGGGCTGCAACTGCACCCGCAGTATCTGCTGAGCGTGGAATGCATCAAAAAGGACTCGCTGCCGCCGTTCACCTTCCCGGATGAACTGGCGATCAAGTACGAGTTCGCGGCGCGGCCCAACATGCCGCCGGTGACGGTCTACTGGTATCACCACGCGGGCGGCGACGCGTACACGCCTCCCGGGATGACGGCGGAGGAGGCACGCAAGATCCCCGGCGAAGGTCCGCAGGTGGGCCCGGCGCAGGGGCAGGGCGGCTTCTTCGCGGGATCGGGAGGCGGCGCGCGGGGTGCGGCGGCGGGCGCCGCGGGCGCGGGACGCGGGCAGGGTGCGGGCGCGGGGCGCGGCGCGGGCGCCGGACGCGCTCCGCAAGGCAGCGGCTACAACTGCATCTTCGTGGGATCGAAAGGCTACATGGGCACCAGCGGGCGCGGCGAAGGCGTGGGTCTGCTTCCGGGCAAGCGTTGGGCCGAATACAAACTCCCAGAGCCTTACCTGCAGCGGTCTCCCGGCGCCAGCACAGGCAGCAATCACACGGCGCACCTGCGCGATTGGGTGCGCGCCTGTAAGGGCGGGGCACCGGCATGCTCGAATTTCAGCATCGCTGGACCGTATACGGAGTGGCTGGTGCTGGGCGCCGCCGCCGTACACTACGACGGCAAGCTGACGTGGGACAATGCCAAGGGCGAATTCGCCAACAACAAGGAAGTCAACCGGTGGGTGAAGCCCACGTTCCGGAAAGGATGGGAGATCAAACTGTAATGCAATCCCGGCGAGGTTTTCTGCAGACCACGGGCGCCATGCTTGCCGCGGGCGGCATCCTGCATGCCGCCCCGGACTGGAAGAAACAGGTGGGGCTGGAGTTGTTCACGGTCCGCGACCAGTTGGCCCGGGACTTCGAGGGCACGCTGGCGCGAATTGCGGCGATCGGCTACCGCGAGGTCGAGCCGGTGGATTACAATAAGCTGGCCCCCAGGGCCTTTCGCGCGCTGCTGGACAAATACAAGCTGACGGCTCCTAGCACGCACGCCGGCGCCACCGCGGGTCCGGATCTGGAGAAGGAACTCGCGGGGCACCAGGAGATGGGGTTCCGGTACACCGAAGTGCGCGCGGCGCGCGCCGGGGGCGGACGGGCCGGCGCCGCAGCGCGCGGACCGCAGCAGCCGAGGCCGCCGGAGAGCGAGGAATCGGTGAAGCGGACCGCCGCGCAGTACAACGAATACGGACGGATCACGAAGAAGTTCGGGATGAAGATCCTGGTACACAACCACACCCAGGAATTCGAACTGCTCGAGGGCGGCAAGCATACCGCGTACGACATCCTGCTGAGAGAGACGGATCCGGCGCTGGTGGCCATGCAACTGGATATCGGGTGGGCCAGCGTGGCGGGCCAGGACATTCCGGCGATGTTCCGCAGGAATCCGGGGCGCTACGAACTCTGGCACGTGAAGGACGCGGTGGGGATCAACGGGCTGGACGCGTCGCTGACGCCGAATCAGCGGCGGGGGAAGACGCGGCTGGTTCCGGTAGGGCAGGGCGAGATCGATTACCGGGCGATTTTCGCGCTGGCGGGTCAGGCGGGTCTCAAGCACTATTGCATCGAGCAGGACAACGCGGCGAATTCGGGGGATTCGGTGGCCAGCGCGAAGACCTGTTACGACGGACTGCTGAAGGTGCTCGGCTAGCCGCAACGGTTCCGCGGAATCGGGTAATCTGAATCCGAGGAACGCATGCGTCTTCTGGCTTTATTGACGGTTACCGCAGTGTTGGCGTGCGCGGCCGATGTGTCGGGCAAGTGGGCGGGCAAGACCCGGATGAGCATCAGCGGGCGCATCGAGGAGGACACCATGTTCCTCACGCTCAAGCAGGAGGGCGCGCGCGTCACCGGGACGGCCGGACCGACGCAGGAGCAGCAGGCGGCGATCCGCAACGGGAAGATCGAGGAAGACCGGGTCACGTTCGAACTTCCGGTGCCCAACGGGATCTTCGTGTTCGACGTGCGGCTCGCCGGCGACCGGTTGAAGGGTACCCTGATCGCGAACGCGCAGGGGCAGGAGTTCCACGCCACGATCGAGGCCGCCCGGTCGAAGTGAGCGGCATCCTCGCCGTGACGCGGCTCGCGGCTCAGTGGGAACAGCGGCAGAGGCGGGGGGCGTGTTTGGGGAGGGTTCCGTCGAGGTAGGCGCGGACGGTGTCCTCAGGGGAGCCGGCGGGGCCGGCGACGACGGTGGCGATGCCGGCGGATTTGAGCGCATCGGCGGCGCGGTGGCCGATGCCGGCGCAGAGGACCAGGTCGCAGCCGGCGAGGGTGGCGACGATTTCGGCGTGATTGTGGGGCTGGTGGTGTTCCTGGCTGTGGTCGTGGTGGTGGGCGGCACCGTTGGGGCGGAGTTCGCGGTTCAGGATGGCGCCATCGCAGGTTTCAAACACGAGGAATGCGGCGCTTCGGCCGAAGTGGGGGGATACGGTGAGTTCGTCGTTGGTGGGTACTGCGATTCGCATGAGTCATTCTCCAGAAAAAGACGTGTAAGACGGACTGGGCGCGGGGGCGAGGAAGGTGGCCCAGGCGTGGGCGTGCTCGACGCCATCGGGGGTGGTGAGGGCGGCTTCGGCGGTGATGTGGCGCTTGCGGCGCTCGACGACCCATCCGCGGATGAGGTAGGGGCTGCCGGAGGCGACGTGGCGGCGGAAGCGGACGCGCAGTTCTGCGGTAAAGGCTTCGGCGGGGAGGGCGGCGACCGCTTTGGACATGGCCTCGTCAAGGACGGTGGAGACGATGCCGCCGTGGATGACGCCGCGGAAGCCTTCCCAATCGGCGGTGGGGGTCCAGGGGGCGCTGGCATCGCCGCTGGGGGCGATTTCGAAGCGCAGGCGCAGGCCGTGGGGATGGCCGGGGCCGCAGACGACGCAGAGGTTACCGGTCTGCGCGCGGAGGGGCGTTTCCGAAGAGGTCATGCGGCGGTCTCCGGGGGTGGAATTCTGGTGGCGGCGTGGACGAAGCGGGTCATGGAGGCGGAGATCTGCCGGAGGACGGCGAGCCATTCGTCGAGGTGCTCCTCGCCGGCCGGGGTGAGGGTGTAGACGCGGCGGGCGGGTCCGGAATCCCGCACATCCCACTGGGAGCGGACGCAGCCGTTGTGTTCGAGCTGTCGGAGGGTTTTGTAGAGGGCGGCGACTTCGATTTCGGCGTCGGTGAAGGCGAATTCGCGGAGCCGGCCGGCGAGTTCGTAGCCGTAGGAGGCGGGGTTTCGTTTGAGCAGGAAGAGGAGGACGGGTTCGACGAAGCGGTAGAGGTTGCCCATGGCGCAGGTGCAGGGGTGGCGGTCGGGGTGGCGGGGGCAGGCGCGGCGTGGCATGGGCGTTGGCCTAAAACAGGATAATAGCATCTAAAAGCCTCTATATGCAAGTTGCCCATAGCGGTTTTGGGGCGGCGGGCCACCGCGGGCTGGTGGCTTTAACCACGGCTGGCGCGCCGTTCAACATGAAAAACAGGCAATTCAGGTCCTTTTAGTTGAATCCAGGGGATTTCGCGGCAATAATCGGGTCGAATGCCCATAAATCTCGGTCTGGATATTGGAGCGATCAGTCTGAAGCTGGCGGCGCTGGGCGCCCCGGGGGATCTGGCGATCCTGGAGGCTCTGTGCGCGGCGCATCCGGAGTTCCGGCTGACGGACCTGGGGGGTGCTCCGCTGGTGCTGAGCGACTACCGGCGGATCGCGGGCAGTCCGATCGAGGTCACCTACGAGGTGCTGCGCGAGTTTTACGAAGCGGTGCCGGAAGACCGGGTGGAAGGGATGCGGGTGACGGGGAGCGGCAGCCGGACCATCGCCAAGGTACTGGGGCTGTTCTTCGAGAACGAGTTCAAGGCGATTGCGCGGACGATGCGGGCGCTGCATCCGGAAGTGCGGACGGTATTCGAGCTGGGCGGGGAGAGCGCGAAGTACATCCGGCTGGTGGATGGCGGGATAGTGGACTACGACCGGTCGGGGGAGTGCGCGGCGGGGACGGGGAGTTTTCTGGACCAGCAGGCGTTGCGGATGCAGTATTCGGTGGAAGAGGTGGGGGACCTGGTTTGCGGGGCGTCGTGCGCGGCGCGGATCGCGGGGCGGTGCAGCGTATTCGCCAAGAGCGACATGATTCACGCGCAGCAGAAGGGGTATTCGCCGGCGGAGATTCTGCGCGGGTTATGCGACGCGGTGGCGCGGAATTTCAAGAGTGCGATTGTGAAGGGCCGGCCGGTGGAGACGCCGGCGGCGCTGATCGGTGGGGTGGCCCTGAACGCGGGGGTGACGGGGGCGATGCGGGAGGCCTTCGGGATCGCCGAGGGCGAGTTGTTCGTGCCGGAGCACTACGCGTGGTGCGGGGCGATCGGGGCGGCGATGCTGGAGGCGGAGGAACCGCGCAAGCGCAGCATACTGGAGATCCACCGGTTGCGGCAGCACGATGGCGAGGCGGTGGTGCAGGATACGCAGCCATTGTCGACGGCGAACGTGGTGCAGTTGCGCGACCGGGTTCCGGTCTACGTGCCGCCGGCGAATGGCGACAGGATCCCGGCCTACCTGGGGCTGGACATCGGGTCGGTTTCGACGAACGTGGTGGTGATCGACGAATTCGGCACGGTGATCCACGACATTTACCTGCGGACGGCGGGGCGGCCGATCGAGGCGGTGCAGCAGGGGTTGAGCGAAGTGGCGCGCATCTGGGGCGAGCGGATCGAGGTGCGCGGCGTGGGGACGACGGGCAGCGGGCGGGAGTTGATCGCGGAGTTCACGGGCGCGGACGCGGTGAACGATGAAATTACCGCGCACAAGACGGGCGCGCTGCACATCAGCCAGACGCTGGGCGGCGAGCCGGTGGACACGATCTTTGAGATCGGCGGGCAGGATTCGAAGTTCATCTCGATCGAGAACGGGGTGGTGGTGGACTTCGCGATGAACGAAGCGTGCGCGGCGGGGACGGGGAGTTTCCTGGAGGAGCAGGCGGAGAAGCTGGGGATCAGCATCAAGGGCGAGTTCGCGAAGCTGGCGCTTTCGGCGGCGGCGCCGACCAGGCTGGGCGAGCGCTGCACCGTGTTCATGGAGCGCGACGTGACGGGTTGGCTGCACCGGGCGGAGACGGTGCCGAACCTGGTGGCCGGCCTCGCGTATTCGATCGCGCTGAACTACCTGAACCGGGTGGTGCGGGGGCGCAAGATCGGGAACGTGATTTACTTCCAGGGCGGGACGGCGTACAACGACGCGGTTACGGCGGCGTTCGCGAGCCTGCTGGGGAAGAAGATCACAGTGCCGCCGTACAACGGGGTGATGGGAGCGATCGGGATGGCGCTGATCGCGCGGCAGTGGCACCTGGCGACGGGGGCGAAGACGCGATTCCGCGGCTACGACCTGGAGAAGCTGGAGATGAAGTCGCGCGACTTCGTGTGCAAGGCGTGCTCGAACCTTTGCGACATGAAGGAGTTCGTGATCGAGGGGCAGAAGAGTTACTGGGGCGATAAGTGTTCGGACAAGTTCCGCAAGCCTTCGAACACGGGGCGCAAGCCGGTGATCGACGACTTATTCGCATACCGCGAGCAGTTGCTGGAAGCGCTGCCGCAGGCGAGCGGCGGGCGGTTCAAGGTGGGGCTGCCGCGGGCCATGTCGATGCTGGACCGGCTGCCGTTCTGGAAGCGGTATTTCCACGACCTGGGGATGGAAGCGGTGCTTTCGCCGGTGACGGATCCGCGGATTTCGGCGGCGGGGCTGGAACTGGCGGTGGCGCAGCCGTGCTACCCGGTGCAGGTGGCGCACGGGCACGTGAAATCGCTGGTGGACGCTGGGGTGGACTACGTCTGGCTGCCGGTGATGGCGGACGCCGAGGCGAGCGAAGGGCCGTGCGCGTCGCACTACTGCCCGTGGAACCAGACGCTGCCGTGGGTGCTGCGCAGCGTGCCGGCGCTGGAGCCGCACGCGGAGAAATTCCTGAACCCGACGCTGCATTTCCGGCTGGGACCGGAGCAGATCAAGAAGGCGCTGGCGGAGACGATGCGGCGGCTGGGGGTGACGCGGCGGGCGAGCGACCGGGCGTGCGAAGCGGCGTACGCGGAGCAGCGCGAGTTCCAGCGGAAACTGATCGAAGCCGGGAAGCGGGCGCTGGCGCAACTGGAACTGACGCGTGAGCCGGGGCTGATCCTGGCGGGGCGCGGGTACAACATTTACGACCGCGGGGTGAACTGCGACATCCCGCGCAAGCTGCGGCACCGTTATGGGGCGAACGTGATCCCGCTGGACTTCCTGGTGACGGGCACGGAGCCGTTGAGCGAGATGTATTCGAACATGTTCTGGATCAGCGGGCGGAAGATTCTGGAGGCGGCGCGGATTGCGAGCACGCGGCCGAACCTGCACCTGGTCTACATCACGAATTTCAAGTGCGGGCCGGACAGCTACATCAAGCACTTTGCGCGCGACGCGGCGGGCGCGCCGCTACTGGTGCTGCAATTCGACGGGCACGGCAACGACGCCGGGTACATGACGCGCTGCGAAGCTTACCTGGACAGTAAAGGAATCCTGCGATGCTACCAATCCTCGACGCCGGCGAACTCGCCGCAACCCAAAGCGCAAGCGGCCATCCACTAAGCGGGAAGCGGATCTACATTCCGCCGATGGCATACGGCAGCGCGCAGGCTTTCGCGAGCGCGTTCCGCGCCATTGGGCTGGAGGCGGAGCCGACGCCGGCGAGCGACCACCGCACGCGGGAACTGGGGGCGAAGTTCACCTCGGGGGACGAGTGCTATCCGGCGAAAGTGACGGTGGGCGACTTCATGCGGGTGCTGGAGACGCCGGGGATGGACGCGCGGAAGGTGGCGCTGTTCATGCCGACGGCGCAGGGACCGTGCCGGTTCGGGCAATACGCGCCGTACCTGCGGCAGATTCTGGACGCGAACGGATTCGGGGAGGTGGAGATCCTGTCGCCGAGCAGCCAGAACTCGTACCAGGGGCTGGGGTCGCTGGCGGCGGCGTTCGTGCGCACGGGCTGGCGGGCGCTGCTGGCGGCGGACATTTTGCAGAAGCTGCTGCTGATCCATCGTCCGTACGAGGAGCGGCGCGGCGATGCGCAGGCGGTGTACCGGACGTCGCTGGACGATTTGTGCCGCACGCTGGAAGAGGGCGGATGCGAGCCCGGCGCGCAGTTGGAGGCGCTCAAGCAATGCATGCTGCGGGTGCGCGCGCGGTTCCGCGGGTTGCAGGCGCGGCGGCAGCGGGACCTGCCGCTGATCGGGGTCGTGGGAGAGATTTTCTGCCGGCTGAACAAGTTCAGCAACGAAAACCTGATCGAGAGCCTGGAGCAATACGGGGCGGAGACATGGCTGAGTGACATCGTGGAGTGGATCTGGTACACGAACAGCGAGCGGTTCCGCAAGCTGAAGCTGGAGGGGCGGATCTTCACGACCGAGGCGCTGGGGGCGTGGATCGCGCAGAAGGTGCAGAAGCACGATGAGCACGTGCTGATGGACGTGTTCGAGGAAGAATTTCGCGGACGGGAAGAGCCCGACATCCACGAGATTCTGGAGTGCGCCAAACCGTATCTGCCACGCGAGGGGGCTTTCGGGGAGATGGTGTTGAACGTGGGGAAGGTGGTGTACCTGGCGCGGAAGGGGGCGGCGGGGATCATCGACATCAGCCCGTTCACGTGCATGAACGGGATCGTGTGCGAGGCGATTTACCCGCGGATCAGCCGGGATCTGGGCGGGATTCCGATCCGGAATTTTTATTTTGACGGGACGCAGAACGATCTGGACCGGGACCTGGGAGTGTATATGGAACTGGCGCGGGGCTATCAGGCGGGGCGGGGCCGGAAGGGGTAGGTCGGGGCAAGACCGGCGGCGGTACCATGGCGTGTATGCAGGCCATGCTACTGACGCAGTATATGCATCTCGAGATGGTGGAGATGCCGGAGCCCGGGATTGGGGCGGATGACGTTCTGGTGCGGGTGCGCGCGTGCGGCATATGCGGCAGCGACGTGCACGGGCTGGACGGCAGCACGGGGCGCCGGATTCCGCCGCTGGTGATGGGGCACGAGGCGGCGGGCGAAGTGGTCCGCTGCGGGGCCAACGTCACGGACCTCAAGCCGGGAGACCGGGTGACGTTCGATTCCACGGTGTACTGCGGGCGGTGTTTTTTCTGCGCGCGGGGCGAGGTGAATCTGTGCGACAACCGGGAGGTGCTGGGCGTGTCGCCGGGACCGTACCGCAGGCACGGGGCGTTCGCCGAGTACGTGTCGGTGCCGCGGCGGATCATGTACCGGCTGCCGGACAATCTGAGCTACGAGCAGGCGGCGCTGATTGAAGCGGTGAGCGTGGCGGTGCACGCGGTGAACCTGACGCCGGTGGTGCTGGGGGATACGGCGGTGGTGGTGGGCAGCGGGATGATCGGGCTGCTGGCGATTCAGGCGGTGAAGCACGCGGGGGCGACGCGGGTGGTGGCGGTGGATCCGGACGAGGGGCGGTTGAAGGTGGCGCTGGAGCTGGGCGCGACGGACGCGGTGAATCCGAAGACGACCGATGCCGCGGAGGCGATCCGGGGCTTGACCGGGGGCTTCGGGGCGGCGGTGGCGATCGAGTGCGTGGGGGCGACGGAGCCGGTGGCGACGGCGATCGCGGCGGTGCGCAAAGGCGGGGCGGTGACGCTGGTGGGGAACATACAGCCGGAGATCGCGCTGCCGCTGCAATCGGTGGTGACGAGGCAGATCCGGGTGCAGGGATCGTGCGCGTCCAACGGGGAGTATCCGGCGTCGATCGAGCTGATGGCGAAGGGGGCGATCCGGGTGGAGGCGATGATCAGCGCGGTGGCGCCGCTGGCGGAGGGTCCGGGGTGGTTCGAGCGGCTGTACCGGCGGGAGGCGGGGCTGATGAAAGTGGTGCTGCGGCCGTAGGGCGAGGCGCCGGGGGAAGGAATTGCCGCCGGCGGGAATAAAGGCGCATCATAAAGACATAAGGAGAGGGGGAAGCGATGCTGATTGGCAAGGCGCCGGATTTCCGGTGCAGCGAAATTACTCCGAAACGTCTTTATCTGAACCGCCGGGCATTTCTGGGCGGGCTGCCGCTGGCGCTGGCCGGAGCGCGGCGCGCCCTGGCGGAGACACGGCTGACGACGGTGAAGAGCGGGCTGACGACGACGGGCGAGAAGCTGAACACGCTCCAGCAGGTCTCCACGTACAACAACTTCTACGAATTCGGCATCGATAAGGACATGCCGGCGGTGAACGCGCGGAATTTTCGAACGTCGCCGTGGGTGGTGAGCGTGGAAGGCGATTGCGCCAGGCCGCGCAAGTTTTCGATCGAGGAGATCCTGGCTCTGGCGCCGCTGGAGGAGCGGGTGTACCGGCACCGCTGCGTGGAAGCTTGGTCGATCGTGGTGCCGTGGATCGGGTACTCGCTGAGCAAGCTGCTGGCGCAGGTGCAGCCGACGTCGAAGGCGCGGTACGTGGCGTTTGAGACGTACTTCGATCGCAGGCAGATGCCGCACGCCGAAGGGCTGGACTTTCCGTATGTGGAAGGGCTGCGGCTGGACGAGGCGATGCATCCGCTGGCGCTGTTGTGCGTGGGGATGTTCGGGGAGACACTGCCGCCGCAGGACGGGGCGCCGGTGCGGATGGTGCTGCCGTGGAAGTACGGGTTCAAGAGCATCAAGAGCATCGTGAAGATCAAGCTGCAGGGCGGGATGCCGCGGACGAGCTGGAACTCGCAGAACGCGCACGAGTACGGATTCTATTCGAACGTGAATCCGAACGTGGATCATCCTCGGTGGAGCCAGAAAACGGAACGGCGCCTGGGCGAGTTCTTCAAGCGGCAGACGCTGATGTTCAACGGGTACGGCGATCAGGTGGCTGGGCTGTACAGCGGCATGGATTTGAGGGCGAACTTCTAAGCGCTGACCGCGCGGGAGGCGCTCGCGCCGGGATGCCGCACGCCGTGGATCGAACCTACATGGAGCCATGTCCCCAGGAGAGTTATGCTGCGTAGCCGTTGGATGAAGGTGTTCGTATTCCTGTTGTGCCTGGCGCCCATGGGGTGGCTGGGGTGGCGCGGGTGGAACCAGGATCTTTCGGCGAACCCGATCGAGTTCATCACGCATTTCACGGGGGACTGGACGCTCCGCTTCCTGGTGTTGACGCTGGCGGTGACGCCGCTGCGGAAGCTGCTGGGGGTGCCGGAGTTGATCCGGTTCCGGCGGATGATCGGGCTGTACGCGTTCTTCTACGGGGTGCTGCACTTCACGACCTACATCTGGCTGGATAAGTTCTTCGACTGGGGAGCGATGCTGCACGATGTGGGGAAGCGGCCGTTCATCACGGCGGGGTTCGCGGCGTTCGCAGCGATGGTCCCGCTGGCGGTGACGTCGACGGCGGGGTGGATCCGGCGGATGGGGGGCAAGCGGTGGCAGCGGCTGCACCGGCTGGTGTACGTGGCGGCGGTGGCGGGCGTGGTGCACTACTACTGGCTGGTGAAGAGTTCGGTGCGGCGTCCGCTGATGTACGGGGCGGCGGTGGCGGTTGCGCTGGCGATCCGGGCGGGGTATTGGGCGTGGGGCAGGCGCAAGGGGACGCGGGCGGGTACGACGCGGGGCGCGGCGGTCGCGCTACGATAGCGGGTTGACGGGCAAGCGGCTGCTTTCGATCATCGTACCGGTCTACAACGAGGAAGAGTTCGTCGCGGCTTCGATCGAGCGGGCGCTGCGCGCGCCGCTGCCGGAGGGGCTGGAGAGCGAGGTTGTGGCGGTGGACGACGGCTCCACCGACGGATCGCGCGAAATCCTGGAGGAACTGGCGGCGCGGTATCCGGAGCGCGTGCGCGTGGTGCTGCACGAGAAGAACGCGGGCAAGGGCGCGGCGGTGCGGACGGGGATCGGGCAGGCGCGCGGGGAGTTCGGGATCATACAGGACGCGGATCTGGAGTACGATCCGGCGGAGTATCCGAAGGTGCTGGGTCCGATGATGGCCAATAAAGCGGACGTGGTGTACGGGTCGCGGTTTCTGATTTCGGGCGAGCGGAGGGTGATTTACTACTGGCACTCGCTGGCGAACCGGATGCTGACGACGGCGTGCAACATGGCGGCGGACCTGAACCTGACGGATATGGAGACGTGCTACAAGGCGTTTCGCATCTCTCTGGCGCGGAGCATTCCGATCCGCAGCAACCGGTTCGGGATCGAGCCGGAGATCACGATCAAGTTCGCCAGGCGGCAGGCGGCGATTTACGAAGTGCCGATCAGCTACTACGGGCGCACGTACGAGGAAGGGAAGAAGATCGGGGCGAAGGACGCGGTGGCGGCGCTGTGGGTGATCCTGCGCTGCTGGCTGACGCGGGACCTGTACGTGGACCGGGGAGCGCGCATCCTGGATTCGCTGGCGGGGACGCGGCGCTTCAACCGGTGGATGGCGGACACGCTGCGGCCGTACCTGGGCAAGCGGGTGCTGGAGTTGGGGGCGGGGATCGGGAACATGACGCAGCACCTGGCGCGGGGGCGCCGCGCGTACACTGCGACGGATCTCGACCTGGAGCACCTGGGGCGGCTGCGGGTGCGGTTTCAGGGGCGTCCTAACCTGGAGAGCCGGAAGGTGGATCTGACTCTGGCGGAGGACTTCAGGGAACTGAAGGGGCGATTCGATACGGTGGTGTGCCTGAACGTGGTGGAGCACGTGGAGGACGACCTGGGGGCGTTGCAGAACATCCGGAGCGCGCTGGAGCCGGGCGGGCGGGCGATCGTGCTGGTGCCGCAGGATCAGGGGGTGTACGGGACGCTGGACGAGGTACTGGGGCACTACCGGCGGTATTCGGCGGCAGAGTTGAGGGAGCGGATGGAGGCGGCGGGGTTCCGGGTGGAGCGGGTGTTCGAGTTCAACCGGGTGACGCGTCCGGGGTGGTGGCTGAACGGGCGGGTGCTGAGGCGGAGGACGTTCGGGCGCATGCAGTTGCGGGTGTTCGACGGGCTGGTGCCGCTGTGGCGGCGGGTGGACGGGTTGCTGCCGTGGCGGGGGGTATCGTTGGTCGGGATAGGGATGGTACCGAAGGATTCGGATTAGACGGCAAGTCCTGGGCCCGCGCTGGTACAAACGACGCAAGTTAGACCTGTTCGAAAGATGCAAATTGGGTGACGATAGGGTTGCGGTCCCGTAGAGCTCACGGATTCTGGTAATTGTTCCTGTTCGCTCACGGAGGACGGGTGCCGCCGAATTTTTGCCAGGTTCGTCTCCTAAGTGGCAACTTCTGAAGCCGCCGGCGGCGCGTCACCGCCCGGCGGCTTTCTTTTTTGTAGAATCGGGGGCATGGTGCGGATCCCGATTTTCCTGCTGAGCGTGTGCGGCCTGCTGGGCGCGGCGGAGTTGAAGGTGGACCACGCGACGGTGGCGGGGAGCGATCTGAAGACGCTCGAGAGCGCGCTGGCGCGGGCGGGGATCGCGAGCGTGTATGGTGGGGCGCACACCAACCACGCGACAGAGATGGCGCTGGTAAGTTTCCCGGACGGATCGTACCTGGAACTGATGGGGATTCAGGCGAAGGCGGATCCGGCGGCGGTGCGCGCGCACGAATGGGGCAAGTTTCTGACGGGGAACGCGGGGCCGTGCGCGTGGGCGCTGCGGGTGAGCGACATCGCGGCGGAGGTGGCGCGGCTCAAGGCGGCTGGGGTGGCGGTGTCGGCGCCGGAGAAGAGCGGGCGGGTGCGGCCGGACGGGGAACGGCTGGAGTGGCAGACGAGCAGCATCGGGGAGGGGACGCGGGGCGGGTTCTTCCCGTTCCTGATCCAGGACCTGACGCCGCGGGAGCGGCGCGTGTATCCGCAGGGCAAGCCGGTGACGAAGGAGTTCCGGGGGATTACGCGGGTGGTGATCGCGGTGCGGGATTTGAGCGAGGCGGTGAAGCGCTACCGGCAGGCTTTCGGGATGCCGGATCCGATCAAGCAGGTGGACCAGGAGTTCGGTGCGCAACTGGCGCTGATGGGCGGGGGGACGGTGGTCCTGGCGGCGCCGCTGACCGCGGATTCCTGGCTGGCGGAGCGGATCGAGCGGTACGGGGAGGCGCCGTGCGCCTTCGTGCTGGCGGCGCGGGACGTGGGGAAGTGGAAGGGGACGGCGCGGTCGCGGTGGTTCGGGGCGGAGGTGCGGTGGCTGGACGTGGGGTGGCGGCTGGGGGTGGAGGCGGCGCGGTAGTCCCCGGGAAGTGGAGACGCGCGGTATATGAGCACACTGAATAGAGCGTTTGCGATTCTGTGCGGCATGGCAGCCCTGGCGGCGGGGGCCGATAAGACCCTGATCGATTACTTCCGGCCGATGCCGGTTCAGGGGCGCCTGACGAGGGACGTGTGGGGCGCGGACAACGTGCTTCCCCGCGATCCCGAAAACGGGTTGGAAGATACCACCATGAAACAATGGTGTTATTGGGATGGACAGATCATCCGCGGTCCCGACGGCAGGTATCATCTGTTCGCCAGCCGGTGGGATCAGAGCAAGGGCCATCGCGGGTGGTCGGGATCGCTCGCGGTCCACGCGGTGAGCAACAAGGCGATGGGTCCTTACAAGGACATGGGTCTAACCTGGCAGGATAACCAGGACGGCAAGGGGCACAACGTGACTGCGCTGGTGCTTCCGGACAAGCGCTATGCCGTGGTGGTCAGCGAGACGCGGCCGGGGGATGTTTTCGTTTCCGGTTCACTGGATGGGCCATGGGAGCATCTGGGGTCCATCAAGGTGGATGCCAACGGGTTCAATCCGCGCGACGGCAGAATGTCCAATGTGAGCGTGCTGTTGCGGCCGGACGGGAGATTCGAGATCGTGCCGCGGTCGGGCGCCATCCTGATCAGTTCGGACGGCATCCTGGGACCTTACAAGATTCAGGGGCCGAGCATCTACCCGGGCATGCCCGGGCTGCCTGCGCGGAACCTGGAAGATCCGGTGATCTGGTACAGCGGAGGCATGTACCACATCGTGGTGAATTGCTGGAGCGAGCGCAAGGCGTTCCACCTGACGTCGCCCGATGGGATCGGCAAGTGGACCAACCGGGGGCTGGCGTACGATCCGACAACGAATTTCGTCCGCTATCAGGATGGAACCGTCAACCACTGGGACAAGATGGAGCGTCCGGGGGTGCTGCTGGAGAAGGGCCACGTGGCTTACTTCACGTTTGCGGTCCTGGATGTGCCCAAGGAGAAGGAACTCGGGAACGACAATCACGGGAGTAAGATCCTGGTGGTTCCGTTCGACGGTGTGGGGTTTGACCGGGATATGCGGAAGCTGGTCCGGAGAGCCAAGTAAGTCGGCGGGCGAGCTTGCGCTCGCCTTTGTCGGCCGGGAGGCCGACATTACTGGCCGTAGTAGGCGTTGGGGCCGTGTTTGCGGAAGTGGTGTTTGTCCCGCAAGGGGGCCGGGATGGGGCGCGCGGCGGGGTTGATGGTGACGGTGATCCAGGCCATGGCGGCGATCTCTTCGACGATGACGGCGGTGTGAGCGGCGGCGGTGACGGATTTGCCCCAGCAGAAGGGGGCGTGGCCGTTGACGAGGCAGGCGGGGCAGCCGAGGGGGTCGATGCCTTTCATGCGGAGGATGATGGCGACTCCGGTGTTGGCCTCGTACTCGGATTCGATTTCGTGGCGCATGAGGGGCTCGGTGATGGGGATGGAGCCGTGGAAGTAGTCGGCGTGGGTGGTGCCGAAGCAGGGGATTTCGCGCTGCGCCTGGGCCCACGCGGTGGCGTGGCGTGAGTGAGTGTGGACGACGCCACCGATGTTGGGGAAGGCACGGTAGAGGGCGACGTGGGTGGCGAGGTCGCTGGAGGGCTTGAGGCTGCCTTCGACGATTTTGCCGTGGAGGTCGGTGACGACCATGTCGGCGGGGGTCATTTTTTCGTAGGGCACGCCGCTGGGCTTGATGACGCAGAGGCCGTGCTCGCGGGAGACGGCGCTGGCGTTGCCGAAGGTGTAGACGACGAGTCCGCGGCGGACGAGTTCGAGGTTGGCTTCGAGGACTTCAGCCTTGAGATCTTCCAGCATTCTTTCCTCCCCGGGCGAGAGCGCCGATGCGGCGCAGATGCGGCAAGGTGCGGCCGGCGCCGAATGCAAAATAGAGTTCGCGATAGAGACCGTAGAGGGCGTCGCAATTCTCCGCGGGCTCGATGACGTTGAAAGGCGGGCAGAGCCGTTCCTGGGCCTCTTCGATGGTCTTGAAGGCGCCGGCGGCCATGAAGGCGAAGATGGCGGAGCCGAGGCTGGTGACGTCGCCGGCGGGGACGAGGATGGGCTTGCCCATGACGTTGGCGTAGACCTGGTTGAGGACGGCGTTCTTCTGTGGGATGCCGCCGCCGTTGATGATGCGGCGCACGGGGACGCCGTACTCTTCGAAGCGTTCGAGGATGACGCGGGTGTGGCAGGCGGTGCCTTCGATGGCGGCGTAGAGCTCATCCTGGGCGGTGGTGGTGAGGCGCCATCCGAGGGTGATGCCGCTCAACTCGGGGTTGACGAGGATGGTGCGGTCTCCGTTGTCCCAGGTGAGACGGAGGAGGCCGGTTTCGCCGGCGCGGTAGGATTCGAGGCCCTGGGAGAGGGCGGCGACGGTGGTGCCGGCACGGCGGGCGATGGCGTCGAAGATGTCGCCGGTGGCGGAGAGTCCGGCTTCGATGCCGGTGAAGCCGGGGTGGATGGAGCCGGGGACGACGCCGCAGACGCCGGGGATCAGGTTGGGCTTATCGCCGATGGCCATGATGCAGGTGGAGGTGCCGACGACGTTGACGACGTCGCCGATTTTGACGCCGGCGCCGATGGCGTCCCAGTGGGCGTCGAAGGCGCCGACGGGGATGGGGATGCCGGGGCGGAGCCCGAGCCTGGCGGCCCATTCGGGGGAGAGGTGGCCGGCGATTTTGTCGCTGGTCGAGTAGCGTCCGGCGAGTTTATCGCGGACGCCGGCGAGGACGGGATCGAGCGCGGCGAGGAAGGACTCGGGCGGTAGACCGCCGAGGGAGGCGTTCCACATCCACTTGTGGCCCATGGCGCAGATGGAGCGCGGGACCTGGGCGGGGTCGGTGATGCCGCAGAGGACGGCGGCGACCATGTCGCAGTGTTCGAGGGCGGTGGCGAAGCGGGCGCGCTTTTCGGGGTTGTGGCGGAGCCAGTGGAGGAGCTTGGCGAAGCCCCACTCGGAGGAGTAGACGCCGCCGCACCAATCGATCGCGGCGAGGTGGGCATCGCGGGCGGCGGAGGTGATCTGGGAGGCCTCCTGCCAGGCGCGGTGGTCGCACCAGAGGTAGTAGTCGTCGAGGGGGTTGAGGTGGTCGTCGACGGGGATGACGGAGGAGCCGGTGGTGTCGAGGGCGATGGCTTCTATGGCGTCGCCGGGGACGCGGGCGGCGGCCAGCGCTTGCTGAAAGGCGGCGACCAGGGCCTGCATGTGGTCCCGGTGCGACTGCGTGGCGTGGTCGGGGTCCTCCTTTTTGCGGTGGAGGGGGTAGTCGCCGATCCCCGCTCCCAAACGGCCCTGCTCGCTGTCGAAGATGGAGACGCGGACGGAGAGGGTTCCGAAATCTACGCCGGCTACTTTGCTCATTGGGACCTCGATTCGAGAATCAGCAAGAATGCAGGCCGGGAGGCCTGCGCTACGTTACTCGTGCATGACTACGTTCCAGCCCAGGTAGCGGGTGGTGGCTTCGTGGACGGCGGCGGCCACGGTGGACATGTTGGCGGCGACGTGGTGTTCGAAGCCGTTTTCGCAGATGAAGCGGAGGAGTTTCTGGAGGTTGGGGATGCGGACGACGCCGGCTCCGCCGAAGGTATCGAGGGGATCGTCGGTGAATTCGCCGTGGCCGACGTAGCCATCGATGGTGCCGGTGAAATCGTTGGTGGAGAAGCGGGCGAAGCTCATGGGGCTGGCCTTGACGAGGCCGACGCAGGTGCCGAAGGTATTGGCCTGGCCGACGGTGCCGGCGATGATCTCCTGGAAGTCCATGCGGGCGGATTTGAAGAAGTGCTTGGGCAGGTTGGAGCAGTGGAAGCAGACGGCTTTGTCGGGGTCGCTGCCGTAGTTATTGTTCCAATCGAGCAGGGCGCTGGGGGTGCCGCTGGCGAGTTGGAGGGCGTGCATGCCGATGACGCCGGCGATATCGACTTCGCAGGCGCTGGACACGAGGTTATTGCTCATCATGCTCATGACGGTGCAGGGGACGACGCCGAAGAATTCTTCGAGCGAGGTCCAGCACTGGATGGCGCTGATGGAGACCTGGGTCTGCTGCATCCAGGTATCGATGACGGTGCCGAGCTTGGCCATCTTCATGAGGGCGTCGGCGGGGACGTTGTCGGTGGAGACGTACTGACGGATGGCGTCGAGCTTGGGCTGGGCCTCGGAATCGGTCATGCGGTTGATGCGGCCGAGGATTTCGGAGAGGTCGATGGGTTCGACGGAGATGCCGGAGCGCTCGAGGAGTTTTTCGCTGTAGCGGACGGTGTTGAATGCAGCGGGGCGGGCGCCGATGGCGCCGATGCGCAGGCGGCGGAGGCCCTTGACGACGCGGCAGACACTGGCGAAGCGGTCGAGATCGGCGGCGAATTCGGGGGAGTCTGGGGTCTCGGTGTGGAGCGTGGTGAGGGAGTATGCGATGCCGTACTGCTTGAGGTTGTTGCAGGCGCTCATTTTGCCGCAGAAGGAATCGCGGCGGTCGCGGATGGTCATGCGGCCGGGGGTATCGGGGGTGGCCTGGATGAGGACCGGGACGTTGAGGTCCGCCATGCGCAAGCAATCGGCGATGGCGCGTTCGTCGCCGAAGTTGGGGAGCGTGACGATGACGCCATCGATCTTGTCGCGGTGGGCGCGGAAGAGGCCGGCGCAGCGGGCGGCCTCGGCGCGGGTTTCGATGGCGCCGTACTTGGTCTCCTCGGGGCCGACGGCGACCACTTCGTGGCCGGCCTTTTGAATGGCCGCGATCATTTCCTCACGGCCGCTTTTGGCCAGATGGTCCGGGAAGAATCCGCGGTTGCCTACGATCATGCCGAACGTCATATGTGTAAGTAGCTCCGTTTTACCAGAAGATGATGTTGACTGCGAGGAATGCGGCGCCGACGGCGCCCGCCCAGAAGACCGGGCGCTGATACAGCGGCAGATGGCCTTCACCGGGGATTTCGGTGCAGCCCATGACCAGGCCGGTGAGTTCGCTCTCCGGTTTGGGTTTCGTCAGGAGGCTGACGATGACGGTGACCGCCACGCAGATCACGGCGCTCCAGAGGGCGCGGTACATGTTTTCGGCCATGTCCCTGGCTTTCGAGGAGAGGGCGACATACTGTAGCGCGGCGGGGTCGGCCTTGACCCAGGCCCACATGGCGATGCTGGACATGGTGCCGGCGAAGAGTCCCCAGAAGCCGCCGGCGGGGGAGGCGCGCTTCCAGAGCATGCCGAGCAGGACGGTGCCGAACAGGGGGGCGATGAAGAAGCTGAAGAGGGCCTGGACGTAATCCATGATGCTGGCGAACTGCATGACGAGGTAGGCGGCGCCGATGGAGATGAGGACACCGAGGATGGTGCACCAGCGGCCGACGCTGACGTAGTGGGCGTCGGTGGCGGACTTCTTGAACATGGCGCGGTAGATGTCGTAGGTCCAGACGGTGGCGAAGGCGCTGACGTTGCCGGCCATGCCGCTCATGAATCCCGCGATGAGGGCGGTGACGCCGAGTCCGAGGAGGCCGGGACCGCAGTAGCGGGCGAGCATGAGGGGGAGGACCTCGTTATAGGAGTGACCGCCGGTGGCGACGGCTTCGGTTTCGCCCATGAGGAAGTGATGGCCGGGGGTATCGAGGAGGGCGAGGCCGAGGAGGCCGGGGAGGATGACGATGAAGGGGACGCACATTTTGAAGGCGGCGCCGATGATGGGGGCGAGCTTGGCGGAGCGGAGGTCCTTGGCGGAGATGACGCGCTGGACGACGAGGAAGTCGGTGGTCCAGTAGCCCATGCTGATGACGGCGCCGAGGCCGAAGACGATGCCGACCCAGTTGATGCCCATCGGGTTGTCGGCGAAGGAGCCGAGGGTGCGCCAGGCGTGGGTGTAGTCCTGGTTGGGGAAGTTGGCGTGGATGCGGGCGACCATGCCGCTCCAGCCGCCGGTTTCGATGAGGCCGATGATGGAGATGAGCAGGGCGCCAAGCCAGATGAGGACGAATTGCAGGACCTCGTTGAAGATGGCGCTGAGCAATCCGCCGAGACCGACGTAGAGGGCGACAGTGATGGAGGAGACCCAGATGCTGAGGTGGATGTCCCAGCCGAGGACGACCTTCATGACGATGGCCATGGAGTACATGTTGATGCCGCTCATGAGCACGGTCATGAAGCCGAAGCTGATGGCGCTGAAGGCGCGGGCGGGTTCGCCGTAGCGGAGTTGGAGGTAGCCGGGGACGGAGTGGGTTTTGGAGATGTAATAGAACGGGATCATCACCAGGGCGAGGAAGAGCATGGCGGGGATGGCGCCGATCCAATACCAGTGGGTGGCGAGGATGCCGTACTGGTAGGCGCTGGCGGCCCAACCCATTAGTTCGAGCGAGCCCAGGTTGGCGGCGAGGAAGGAGAGGCCGGCGATCCAGGCGGTCATCTCGCGTCCGGCAAGGAAGAAATCTTCGCCGGTTTTGGTGAAGCGTTTCAGGTAGAATCCGATGCCGAGGACGGCAACGAAGTAGAGGGCGATGATCGCGATGTCGATGCCGGAGAGGGTGAGCAGCCGGGTTTGGAGCAGCGCGGGCAACAGCGGGGTTGTAATCGCTTGCACCTGAATATGTTATGAGCGTTCGGGGGTGGTGTCAAGGAAAGAGATGAAGAGACAGGAGTCAGGAGACAGGAGTCAGGAGTCAGGAGTTGGGCGGGCGGGACGCATCGCGGGTGTGATAGGGTTTCAAGAATGAAACGGCGACAGGCGATTCAGGCATTGATCGGTGTGCCGGCCGCGGCGGCGATTCCGCTGCAGGTGGCGGTGAGCGCACCGGCTCAGGCGCAGAGTCAGGCGCAGGAGATCCCGAAGCTGGCCACGGTCGGCACGGAGGCAGCAGGGGAGGCGATACCGCGCTACTTCCCGGCATCGGAGCGGGCGGCGCTGGCGAGGTTGGCGGACGCGATTGTTCCCGGAGGCGCGGGACGAGTGGGGGCGCGCGAGGCGGGGGCGGTGGAGTTTCTGGATTTCCTGATCTCGCAATCGCCCGCGGAGAGGCAGGAGCGATATCGCGCGGGGCTGGCGCGATTGCAGCGCGAGGCGCAAACGCGCTATGGCGCGGCGTTCGAAGCGCTGAGCGCATCGCAGGCGGACGCGCTGCTGGGGCCGCTGCGGGCGGCGTGGACGTACGCGCCGCCGGCGGACGAGTTCGCGCGCTTTCTGGACGAGGTGAAGGAAGACCTGATCACGGCGACGATGAACTCGCGCGAATACGCGGCGGCGCAGGCGGCGGCGGGGCGGCGCGGGACGGGGATCGGCACCTACTGGTATCCGGTGGAGTAACGGGATGAAACACGACCACGACGTACTGATCATCGGATCCGGAGCCAGCGGCGGCATGGCGGCGTACACGCTGACC
>JAFDVU010000130.1 GCA_018268835.1 Acidobacteriota bacterium
AAACAGGACATTTCTACTTTGCTGGGAATAGGACATTTCTACTTTGCCTTGACACCGCCCGAGAGTGGGCCCAATCCTGGCGCTAAGCGGCGTATCATAGTCCCTGCATGGGGAAACGGCTTGCGATCGTACTTGCGCTGGCGGCGGTGTGCGCGGCGGCGCAGTCCCCGGGTGTCATCTTCGACACCGATATGGGCAACGATGTGGACGACGCGCTGGCGCTGGGCATCCTGCACGCGCTGGAAAGCCGCGGCGAGTGCCGCCTGCTGGCGGTCACCATCACCAAGGACAATCCCTGGAGCGCGGTTTACGTGGACCTGGTGAACACGTTCTACGGCCGCGCGCAAATCCCGGTCGGCATGGTGAAGGGCGGGGTCACTCCCGAAGACAGCGCGATGATCCGCCGTCCCAGCGAGCGGCGCCGCGCGGACGGGCGGTTCGTCTATCCGCGGCGCTTGGGGAGCGGCGCGGAGGCGCCCGAGGCGGTGGCGCTGATCCGGCGGGTCCTGGCCGCGCAACCGGACGGCAGCGTGATAATCGTGCAGGTCGGGTTCAGCACCAACCTGGCGCGCCTGCTGGATTCGCCCGCGGATCTCGAACTGATCCGCCGCAAGGTAAAGTTGCTCAGCGTCATGGCAGGCAACTACGTGCAGGCGAAGCCGGAATTCAACGTGGAAAAAGATCCCGCGAGCGCGATCAAGCTCTTTGAGAAGTGGCCGGGACCGATCGTGGCCAGCGGCTTCGAAATCGGCGAGCGGCTGCGGTTCCCGGCGGCGCGCATCGAGCACGATTTCTCCTGGGCGCCGGATCATCCGGTTGCCGAGGCCTACCGCGATTACATGCGGATGCCTTACGACCGGCCCACGTGGGACCTGACCGCGGCCCTGTACGCGATCCGCCCCGACGGCGAGTATTTCGGGCTCTCGCAGCCCGGCTGGATCCGCGCGGACGAGGCCGGTCGCACGCGCTTCGAGCCGGACCCGGCCGGGCGGCACCGCTACCTGATCCTGAACGAGGCGCAGCGGGCCCGGACCCTGGAGACGATGATCCTGCTGGCAAGCCAGCCCAGGTAGTGTCGGCCTCCGGGCCGACATAGGCAAACGCAGTTCGCCTTGCCGGGCCCCGGCCGCGCGCCTTTGTTCGGCTGGCGCGTGGTACGGCCGGCGCACAACGGATCCGCATCCGCAAGGCGACTGATCGGTCCTAATCCGGGAACATCCGCCGTTCGGTCCGGTCGGGATCGATGGGCGATTGGCGTCGCACGTCCCGCTCGGAAACACAGAACGACAAAGCCCCCACAACCCTGGGCTTCATCACGAAGGGCCGATAGGGAGCCTGTGACGGGTCGTCATCCGCGACTTGACGGTTACCAGTGAGCCGGCAGCATTCTTCCCGAGTGCGAGTTCCGCGGTTCCGCAAATCTGCCCGCCGCATCGTCTCTGTTCTCATGATTCCGGACGTGCGATGTGCCCCGCGACCTGCGAGTCCACTCACGCAAGCGCAACTAGTCGCTCGGTCGCAACCTTCGTACCATCCCGGCGCACTGTGCGCGCCACAGCGCGAGCGTGCGCAGCCACTTGAGGCCGCAGACTTTGCGCGAGAGCGTTGGCCAGAGAATCCCTCGTTGGTGCGCCAGCCGCGTGCGCCGTACCAATGCCCAGTGTGTGGACGCGCTGCGCCCAGTAGTGCTGATCGTAGTGATTCGGAATCACGACTTGAGGTGCCCCGGCGAGCGCGGCTGCGGTCGTCGTTCCCGCCCCGCCGTGGTGCACAACCGCAGCGACGCGCGGGAATAGCGCGTGCAGGTTGGCCTCGCCGATTGACATGCAGTCGCGTTCGTTCTCGAGAGGTGAGTCGTCGAACCACCCTTTCGATACGATCGCCCGACGGCCGAGCGTGCGAGCGGCTCCGAGCATTGCCTGTCCCGCCCCTTCAGGCGCCCGCGTACTGCCGAAGCCGAAGAATATCGGCGGATCTCTGTTATCGAGAAACGTTTCCAGGTCGGTGGATAGCGGACGCTCGTCCGGCAGGATCCATGCGCCAGTCTGAAATACGTGGCAATCTGTGGGATCGGGCCACGGACCAAGCGTCGGATCTGCGGCGAGCCACGGCTGGTCCGTCATCATGTGACTTCGAACGTCGCCGATTTCGGCGAGTCCCAACGATGCCCGTCGCGCGTTCACCGCTGCGGCAAAGAGATCGTTGAACCGTGCCGCATCCTGCGTCCAAAGCTCACGGTTATCGGTGGTCGTGGGCTGAGTTTGTCCCGGTAACGGCGGCAAGGGCGGTGGTGCGTGGTGCGGCGACGGCAACACCACCGGCGCATAGGCAGTGAAGACGTAAGGAATCCCCATCTTCTCAGCCACTGATCGCGCCGCCACCTGCAACGCGGTGGCCGCGACGATCACGTCGCAACCCTGCGCGGCCGAAGTCAACGTCTCGAACTGTGTCGCGACCGTCGCTTCGGCCATATGACGCCGCCGCTCGGCCGTCAGCGGATTTTGCGCCTGTGTTGCCGCTGGCCGGGACGCCGCAAACCTGCGCACCTCCGGACCGATGGGTGTCATTGCAATCCCGAGCCTCTCGATCCACTCGCGAAAGTCGGGCGGCGCACAGACCGTGACTTCATGGCCGAGCGTTTTCAAGTACGACGCGAGCGCCACAAGAGGTTGGACATCACCACGCGATCCAATGGTCGAAAAGAGTACGCGCATTACACCTCCCCAGCGATCGTACTGGAGATTCGGGTCGCAAGCCAGTGAAAACGAAGGCTTCGGGGTAAGTCGATTCGGTTTGTTTTCAGCCAGTTAGATCTTGCTCGCAAAGCTCTGATATCCTGAAATCGGGTAGGAACTGCGGGTGATCTCGATTCCGCCCTTTTACCTCCCTCACTTTTTACGCACCCAACGTGACGACGGTCAACTGACGAGAACGCTGTCGTCTGTCCTCAGATCGCCATTAGCGGCGTTCCGGGCGGGATCCGGCCGCGTAGCGTGCGCAATCCGCAGAACCAGGGCGAAGCGGCCCCTTCGACGGAGTTTCTTGGGTTGTGCAAGGGTGACGCGCCATCGGAACTTGAGGATCGTCAACTTGACGGATCACTAATCGCCGAAGTGCCGTAGCCGGCATTTGAGATTCACTCCGGCGCCTGTTACGCCGCCTGCATCGCAATCGAATAGGTCATGGCGGACGTCGCATCCCCGCGGAACGTGCCGGTGACCGGCGCCGCGAGTTCGGGATCCGACGCCGCGGCCACCGCGACGTGCGTGTCCGCCACGGCCAGGCCGCGCGAAGGGTCGAACCCCCGCCATCCGCCCCCCTGGAGATACACTTCGGCCCAGGCGTGAAGGTCGCCGCCCTCGGGACGCAGGGCGGCATCGCGCTCGTAGCCGCTCACAAAGCGCGCCGCGATGCCCATGGCGCGGCAGGCGGCGCAAAACAAGGTCGCGGTATCGCGGCACGACCCTTCGCCCTCGGCCAGCGTCCGCGCCGGCGGATGCGGCGCGCCATCGTGCCGGACCACGTGTCTGGTGGTCTCGAACAGCCTGCGGTTCAGGGCGGTCAAAAACGTCATCGTCTTCCAGCCGGCGGCGTTGGCGATCTCCTGCGCGAACTCGCGAACCGCGGGATCGTGTCCGGCGCGCAGGTACGGCACCAGCGGCACGCGCAGCTTTTCCTCGTACTGCACCGGGACGTCGCGGTCTCCGGCAAGGAACAGAAAATCGAAAGGATTGGTGCGCAGCGTCTCCAACTGGAAGGCGGCGCGGACCGACAGGCGGTTGGTGGTCCCGGCGAACCACGCGTGGGTGACGGCGTTTCCGTCCTGGTCGAGGATCTCGGCACGGCCCGCGGGCGCGGGGTCCAGTTCGAGGGTAAAGGAGAGCAGCCGCTGGGTGGCGTCCTCGCGCGGGCGGAGGCGCACGGTGTGCGGTTCCAGGTAAACCGGGCCGGAATAACGGTACTCGGTGGTGTGGACTACCGCGATGTGCATGCCGGGAACGCAGCCTCGATCCATTGTGCGGGCAGGTCCTGCACGGCCTGCCGCATGCGTTCCTGCCACCATTCGGAGATCGAGCGCAGGTCGTTGCGATCGTAGCGCCGCTCGATGATCTCGAAACTGCCCCGCGAGTAAAGCAGCACGTCCATCGGAAAATCGACGTCGGCCGCGCATAATCGCGTGGCATCGAAAGCGAGGATCCCGACCTTGTAGGCGTAGATCATCGAGTCTCTGCGGTGGAGCGAACGTTCCAGGATGGGCTTGCCGAATCCCGAGGCGCCGATAATCTGGTACGGCGTGTCGGGTCCGATCTCCACCCAGTTGCCTTCCGGATACACAAGGAACAGGCGGTGCTCGGAATCGCCCGCGGTCTGCCCGCCGATCAGGGAAAAGGCGTTGAACTTGAGCCCGGTCTCTTCCAGCGCTTCGCGATCCTGCAAGGCGACCTTGCGCACCTGCTGCGCGTACAGGTTCACCACCTTGTAGAGCCGTTCGCGCACCAGGGTCTCGCGGGCGAAGGCCTCCTCGAAGTAGAGCAGGATCTTGTCGCGCGCGCTGCGCAGCCCGGAGGTCATGACGAAGAAGGAGAAGCCCGGCCCCTGGTATGTGGCGGTCTTCTTCGCGATCAGGCATTCGTTGCCGCTGAGCACACGGGTATCGGCGATGCCTACCAGGCCATCCTCGACGGTAATTCCAAGGCAGAAGGTCATGCGGAGTTATCGGTCTTCAGGCGTTCAGGAGCGCGCGGCCGGCTGCTGCGCGAAAAAGTCGTTCAGAACGTACTCATCAATTGTATTCATTTTGGTCTGCAGCGCGTCGCAGAACTCGTGCAGGCCGGCGGTGAGGATCGGTTCGACGCGGGCGAAGTCAAGTTCGCCGCGCAGCAGTCCGAGACGCTGTTCGCTGGCGCAGGAGAACGTTCCCGCCGGCGCCCCTGTGATGGCACGCAGGCTGCGGTCGGCGCGGCTGATGCAGTACCGGATGGCGCGCGGGAATTCGCCGTCGAGCAGCAGAAACTCCACGATCCGTTCCGGTGCGATGCGTCCGAAGCGCTTGCGGTACATTTCAAAGCCGCTGACGCTCTTGAGCACCGCGGCCCACTGCACGTCGTCGTAGGGCGTACCCACATCGTGCACGGAGGGCAGCAGGATGAAATACTTCACGTCGAGGATGCGAGAGGTCTTGTCCGCGCGTTCCAGCAGCGTGCCCACGCGAATGAAGTGCCAGGCCTCGTTGTGACTCATGGTCACGTCCAGGATGCCGGCGAAGAGGTGGCACGCCATGCGCACCGCGTGGCAGAAGGCGGGCAGGGAAGCGGGCGTCTCGCGCCGGCTCTCCTCCGTGATCAGCAGGTAAAGATTGTTGATCTGCTGCCACATCTCCGAGGAGATGGTCTCGCGCACGGAGCGGGCATTCTCGCGAGCGAAGCGGATGCACGAGTAGATGGAATTCGGGTACCCGGGATCGAAGGCCAGAAACTGCAGGACGTTCTGCTGCGTGGCCTCGCCGTAGCGTTGGCGGAAGAGCGCGCTATCGCCGGTGGTATCGATCACCGGCTGCCACTGGCCGGTGTAGGCCTTGGGCAGGTCGAGCATGAGATTGTGGTTCACGTCGAGGAAGCGGGCGACGTTTTCGGCGCGCTCGATGTAGCGGGCCATCCAATATACGGCGTCAGCGACGCGGCTGAGCAACGGTTGGGCGTGGGTCATGCTACTGTTCCTGTCCTGCGTGCGGAGCCGGGTCGTGGGCCAGCACCCAGGTATCCTTGCTGCCGCCTCCCTGCGAGGAGTTGACCACCAGGGAGCCCTTGCGCATGGCCACGCGGGTGAGCCCGCCGGGGAGCACGTAGATTTCCTTCCCGCAGAGCACGTAGGGGCGGAGATCCACATGGCGGCCTTCGAAATGGTCGTCCACGATGGTGGGCACGCGCGAAAGCGCCAGCGTCGGCTGCGCGATGAAGTTGCGCGGCTCCGCGGCGATTTTGGCGGCGAATTCCGCGCGCTGCGCCGCGGTCGAGTGCGGGCCCACCAGCATCCCGTAGCCGCCGGATTCGTTGGCCGATTTCACCACCAGTTTGTCCAGGTTGGCCAGGACGTGGCTGCGGTCGGCGTCGCGCCAGCACAGGTAGGTGGGAACGTTGGGCAGGATCGGTTCCTCTCTCTCGTAATAGCGGATCATCTCCGGCACGTAAGCGTAGATTACCTTATCGTCGGCGATCCCGTTGCCCGGCGCGTTGGCCAGAGCCACGCGGCCGGCGCGGTAGGCGGACATCAGCCCGGGGACGCCGAGGAGCGAATCGGGACGGAAGGCCTCGGGATCGAGGAAATCGTCGTCCACGCGCCGGTAGATCACGTCTACGCGCTGCGGACCCTTGGTGGTGCGCATGAAGACGTCGCCGCCGGCGACCACCAGGTCGCGGCCCTCCACGAGTTGCACGCCCATCTGCTGCGCCAGGAAGCTGTGCTCGAAGTACGCGGAGTTGTAGATGCCCGGCGTCAGCACCACCACCTGCGGTTTACCCCGCGGATTCGGCGCCAGCGATTCCAGCATCTCCAGCAGCCGGCTGGTGTACTCGTTGACCGGCCGCACGGCCAGCCCTTCGAACACGCGCGGGAAGATCCGCTTCAGCACTTCGCGATTTTCCAGCACGTAGGAGACGCCCGAGGGCACGCGCAGGTTGTCTTCCAGCACGTAATACTGGCCGTCGCGGTCGCGCACCAGGTCCGTCCCGGTGATGTGGCACCACACGCCGAAGGGAGGTGTGAGTCCGTGGCACTGCTTGCGGTAGGAGGCGGCGCTGGTGATGATGTCGGCCGGGATGGCGCCGTCCTTGACGATTTTCTGATCGTGATAGATATCGTCGATGAAGCAGTTGAGAGCGTGGATGCGCTGCTTGAGCCCGCGCTCGATGTAGCCCCATTCGGCGGCGGGCACGATGCGCGGAATCAGGTCGAAGGGAAAGATGCGTTCAGTGCCCTGGTTGTCGCCGTAGACGTTGAAGGTGATCCCGAGTTGCAGCAGCAGCCGTTCGGCCGCGTGCTTGTGGCGGAGCAACTGGCCGCCATCCAGCGAATTGATAGTCTCCAGAACAAGCTGCGCGTGCGGACGCACGCCGCCCCCGGCTTCGAACATTTCGTCGAAAAAGCCTTCGGTCTGGTAGGAGGAGAAGAACATGTTCGCGCCTCTGACCCGAATGCCAGTGATTTATGGTGGCGCATCCGGACGGGGGAGCGCAAAGAGAAAAAATTGATCCGAACGATAAGATTTCCGCCGGCTACGGCGCCGGGGTGACGGTGAAGTCGTCGAACAGGCTGACGCTATCGGTCTTGGACCAGAGCCCGACCTTGCCGGAGACGGGTTCGGCGAGGGTGTAGTCGAGCAGGGGCCTGCCGTCGAGGAAGCCCTCCAGTCTGGTGCCGTGGACCGCGATTTTGATGGTGTGCCACTCCTTGAGTTTCAGCGGCACCTCTTCGGCGCCGCGCTTGACGAACTTGCGGACGCCCTTGTTGAACGTCCACAGCACGAGGTTGTCCTCCATGCCGTTGAAGCGGACGGCCAGGTAATCGCCGTTGGGCTTGAGGTTGAAGAGGATGCCGGAGCAGCGGTCGAGCGAGCCTTCGATCATCTGGAAGCGGACGGAGATCTCGCCGTTGCGGAAGTCGTCGATGCCCTGCGCGACGGCAATCGGGAAATAGGCGAAGGCCTTCACGTTGTCGAGGAACTCTTCGTGCCGGCTGCCGTAGATGGCGCGCGCTTTGTCGGCCAGTCCGCCGGAGGGGTCGCCGCGCTTCCATTGCCGGCCGTCCACCATGATCGCGTTCTTCGCGCCGTCGCGCGTGACCACCCAGTTGCCCACCATGGGGAGGAACGCCTTGGGCTCGGCGCCCGGCTTCTCCTGCGAGAGGTCGATCCGCACCGGCTTGGATTGCGCCGCGAGGAGACCGCAAAATACTGCCGCGATAGTAGAGAGATGCTTCATCAACGAGACCTTGAACGGAAGTGTAACCAGCCGCAGAGCGCCACCGCAAGCGGCCAAATGACGTAGAACACCCAGGCGGCGCCGCTGGGCCGGGCGGCCAGCGGATGTCCGGGCGCTTCGGCGTCGCTGTCCGAAGGGGGCGGCACCTGCGCCAGTTGGTACAGATTGTCCAGCACGATGCGCTCGGTGGTGGAGCGCGACATGAGTTTGCGCCCGCCGATTTCGTACCAGACTTCGCCGTAGCGATCGCCCGGCGCCTCGAACAGTCCGGAGCGCGAGCGGGCGGCATAGCGCACGTCCACATCGGGCAGGATGCGTTCCAGCCTGGCCAGGATGTTCCGGTCCAGGTCCATCCGCCGCGGATCCTCCGCCGCCAGATACACCGTGACATGCAGGGGCGCCGTGATGCGGCGCAGCGCGGCTTCGTCGGCCGCGGGGAAGGAATTGCGGCGGTTCTCGCTGAGATCGAACGCGGTGCGCGGCAGCGACGCGGCGGCGAGCGCGATCGCCAGCGCGGCCAGTGTGAGCGCGGTGCGGGCCGCGCGGCGGCGAAGACTCCAGCCTTCGCGCAGCCAGATCGCGGCCAGCGCGAAGCCGCCGAGCCCGAGCAGCAGCGTCACCGCCACGGTACTCAGGCGGAAGAGGCCGAGTTCGAAGACGCGCAGCGCGGAGGTCGGAGTGAAGGAGGCGGCGCGCTCGAGCCAGCCGCCGCGTCCCGCCGCGACGAACTCCAGCACCCACGTACCCACCGTGAAGCCGAGGGCCGCGATGGCCGCGCTGGCCGCGCTCTCGGCGATGGCCGCCGCTGCCACCGCCACGCCCGCCGCGAGCACGAAGCGCAGCAGGTGGCCGAGCAGCAGGTTCAGCGTTTCCGGCGCGTAAAGCCATCCGCCGTAGAGATGCCACAGCGCGATGGCGAGCAGCGCGGGCACCCAGGCGACACACCAGGCCGCAAGCAGCGCCGCGGCCTTCGCCGCCAGCATCGCGGGGACCGACGCGGGCGATTGCAGCATCAATTTCCACCCGCCGTTTGAGCGCTCAAATGCGATCAACCGGATAGCAATAAACGGAAAGAGCAGGGTTACGGCGAGATCGTAAGCGCTCAAAGTGGGAACCAGGATGCCGTCCAGCGGCGAGAGTCCCTGGGCCAGGGCCGCCGGTCCGCCGCCGCTGCCGCTGGCTTCGGCATACAACTCCACCGCGGTGATGAAGCCGTGACCCACCAGCGGGCCGATCAGCAGGAGCAAAAGCCACCACGCGCGCGACGCGGCAAGTTCGCGCAGTTCCTTGCCGAAGAGGAGCGCGGGCGTGGTCCTAAGTGAGGGCAAGGAACACCTCCTCGAGGCCGCCTTCGGCGATGCCGGCCTGGGCGCGCAGTTCGTCGAGCGTGCCGCACCCCACCACGCGTCCGCGGCTGAGCAACACGAAGCGTTCGCAGAGCCGCGCGGCGTCGTTGAGTTGATGGATGGAGACGAACAGCGTGCGGCCGGCCGCGGGGAGGGTGCGCAGGAGCGCCATCACGTCGCGGGTCTGGCGGAAATCGAGGCCGTCGAAGGGTTCGTCGAGCAGGAGGAGGGGATGCGGCGTGAGCAGCCCGAGCGCGAGCAGCACGCGCTTGGTCTCGCCTTTGGAAAGGGTGCCGATGCGCGCATCGAGCAGCGGGACCAGTTGCAGGCCGCGGGCGAATTCGAGCGCGGCGCCGCGCGGACGCCGCCACAGTGCTTCGAAGAAGTGGAGCGCCCAGCGCACCGGCTGCTCGGGCCAGGGGCGTATGCCGTCGGGCAGGTAGAAGAGTTCGCCCTCGCACGCGACGCTTCCGGCATCGCACGGAATGAGGCCGGCGAGGCACTCGAACAGGGTGGTCTTGCCGGCGCCGTTGGGGCCGATCAAGCCCAGGATCTCACTCCTCCGCACTTCGAGCGCGACGCCGTCGAGCACGGTGGCGGCGCCGTATCGCAAGGTGATGCCGGTGGCGCTCAGCAGCATGTCAGCGGGCCGCCGGCGCGAAACGGGCGATCCGCCCGGAGGCTCCCGCGGCCCATCCGGCGCCGTTGGGAGCGAAGCTGATTGCGTGGAAGGAACCGCCGTCGAACTGCCGCCAGGTGCGCCCGCCATCGATGGAGACGTCGGAGCCGGAAGTGCCGGCGGCGATCCAGAGCCTGAGCCCCGGCACCCACGCGACGGCCGAGCGGAAGCCGTGCGGGCCAGCGGGAGGCGCCGTCCAGGTGCGGCCTCCGTCGCTGCTGAGCGCGACGTTGCCGCGGGTCTCGCGGTCCTTCGCGTAATCGCCGCCCACGACGATGCCGCGCGTGCCGTCGAAGGCGATGGAGAAGATGCCGGCGCTGGGCGAATCGTTGCGCACCGGCGTGGTGGCGACGGTCCAGGTGCGGCCGCGGTCGCCGCTGTGGAACACGCGCGCGGCGCCGGTGCCTCCGGTGACGAACCAGACCTCGGCGGATCCGGCGAGGAAGAGGCAGGTGTTGCTGGCGGCGAAGGAGCCTTCGTTGGGCAGCGCGGGCGGGGTTTCACGCCGCTCCCATCGCACGCCGCCATCGCTGGTGACGCGGACGTCGGGGCTGCCGTCGAGCGCGTCGCCGAGGACGATGCCGTTGGCGCGGTCCCAGAAGGCGATGCTGTCCAGGAAGCCCTTGGGGTCGGGATGGGTGAACGTGAGCGTCCAGTGATCGCCGCCGTCGGTGGTGCGGTAGATGCGCGACTTGCCGCCGTCGCCGATGCTCATCAGCACGGCGGTTTGCGCGTCGAACGCGCGCACTCCGCGGAAGTCGAGGTCGGCGGCGCCGGGAACGTGCCCGGCGGTCCAGGTGGTGCCGCCGTCGGTGGTCCGCAGGTACGTGCCGCCGGTGCCGCCGGCCCACGCGACGCGGTTGTCCACCGCGCTCAACCCGCGGAGCGACGCGGTGGTGTTGCTCTTTTGCGGGACCCACGACTGGGCGAAGGAAACGCCTGCCAGAAGCAGCGCGGCGGCCAGGAGCATCGCCTTCCATGGTAGATCATGACGGCGCGCGTGCAAGCGGACAATAATAGGGGCGTGCGCACTCTTTTTCTTTCATTCCTGTTGGCCGCCGGCGCCGCGGCGCAGCCGGCCACCGACCTGGAGGCCGTGGTGTCCACCGATCTCGGCACGTTCCGTTTCGAGTTCGCTCCCGATGTCGCGCCCAGGCACGTGGAGCACTTTATCAAGCTCGCCCGCGAGGGTTATTACGATGGCGGCGCGTTCCACCGGGTGGTGGCGTGGGGCATCATTCAGGGCGGCGACCCTTTGCTGAAGGATCCGAAAACGCCGCGCAACCTGTGGGGTTCGGGCGGGCTGAATCAACTCGCCCCGGAATTCAGCGCGATGAAGCACGAGCGCGGCGTGGTTTCCACCGTGAGCATCCCCGGCAAGGCGGACAGCGACGGCGCCCAGTTCTTCGTCTGCGTCCAGCCGCAGCCCGCGCTGGACGGCAAGTTCAGCGCTTTCGGCCGCGTCACGGAAGGGATGGACGTGGTGGAGAAGATCTCGCAATCGCCGGTGGATTCATCGGGCCTCGCGGAGAAGCCGGTGCGCATCCTCAAGGTGACGATCGAGAAAAAGAAGGTGCAGCCGTTCCTCAACGCGCCCGTGGACGAACTGCGCAAGACGGTCACGATGCGCACCACGCTGGGCACGATCAAGATCAAGATGGAGCCGGACTGGGCGCCTGAGCACGTGCGCAACTTCCTCATGCTCACCGCCACCGGCTGGTACAACGGCACCGCTTTCCACCGCATCGTGAAGGGCTTCGTGGTGCAGGGCGGGATGAGCAACACGCGTGCCGGCGGCGCGACGCATCCGGCCGACCGCTGGGTGCACCCGTTGAAGGCTGAGTTCCGCAACGACGTGAAGCACGTCCGGGGCATCGTCTCCATGGCGCGCGGCGACGACCCGGATTCGGCCACCACGTCCTTCTTCCTGATGCTGGGCGACGCGCCCCACCTGGACGGCAAGTACACCGCGTTCGGCCGGGTGACGGAAGGACTGGAGGTGCTGGATGCCTTCGAAAAGGAAGAGGTGGACGGCGAGACGCCGAAGCGGCGCCTGGAGATCATCGAAGCGAAGATCGATCAGTAGCTATTCGTAGCGGATCTCGAGCGAGTGATCGAACGGCGTGTAGCCGGTGAGGTACAGGCTGGTCGCAGGCAGGCGCGGTTCGGCGCCGCGCAGTTGGGTTTCGAGGTGCGGCGCCGTGCCCGGTCCGATGCGGAAGCGATTGCCGTTTACCGCGTAGGTGGCGTAGCCGCTCTCGAGGATCCAGGCATCGGGCGCGTGCGGCGCCGGGTGGCAGCCTTCGAGCTTGCCGCCCCCGCGCAGCGCGATTTCGACCGCGAGCGGCACGCCCGCCGTCCCTTTGCTTTCGATGCGGACGTGGAAGCCCCAGTCGCGCTCGGTCACGGTGGCGGATTGGTCGAGCCGGCAGATCTGCGTCTGGCGGCGCTTCGCGCGCAGTGCGGCCCAGTTCTTCGCGTCCACTTTTTGCGGCGGGGAGAGCGGCTGGTAGTAGGGCGCCTCCAGCGATTGCCGCAGCATGTAGGACTCGCCCGCTTTCACCGAGGTCTGCGGAACGAACTGTCCCTTGCCGAAGAACGACGTGGCGAAGCGGACGCTTTCGATCACCGCGCCCCCGTTGCGTCCGCTGAAGAAGCGGCTGCTGCCGGAGAGCAGGATGGTGGCATCGCGCCCGCCGCGGCGGATGCGCGCCAGCGAAAGCAGCGGGAATTCCTTTTCGTAGTCTTCGGGGACGGGCGTGGCGTGGGCAAGAGGCGCGGCCAGTTCCGGGTATTCGAGCAGGGTGGAAAGTCGCGGCGCGTCGGGCGGCATCACGCGCAGCAACCCGGCCATCACGGGGTCGTTATCGTGCGCGGCGAGGTAACTGGCCGGGAACCAGTAGCCGGCCATGGTGCCGCGGGTGAACTGGTCCTGCCGGTGCGAGACTTCGGTGACGACCTCGCCATCGGGGTGGATGAGGTAGCGCATCGCGTTCAGGTTGCGGCGCACGGCATCGAGCAGTTCGGGTCGCTTGAGCTTGGCTGCCAACACGGTAAAGGCGCGGTCGCACACGGTGTTGTAGGTGACGGTGCTGCGCTCGATGAACTGCCCGTCGTCATCGATATCGACGCCCTCGGCCAGCCACTGGTCGATGCGCTTGATGTACGCCTTGTTGGGGAAGATGTCGTTGATCTGGGCGAGCGCGGAGGAGACGACCCAGCGGTGATTCGGGGTGTGGATGCCGCCGGCGGCGAGCCCGGCGCCCGCTTTCACCAGGAACGGGCGCAGCGCGTCCACCAGCGCCGGGTTGCCGTAGAGTTTGCCGAGCGCGGCCGCGGTGGCCACGTTGTGCACGACGAAGCCGGTGTCGGGGGGCGAGTTGAAATTGGTGCTGAGGAGGTCGATGAAACCCTCGGAGCTTTGCGAGCGCTCGAGAAATCCCGCGGCCAGGCGGATGCGATCGAGGAGCGTCGAAGGGTCGGAGTGATCGCGCGACTGCGGGCATACGAGCGCCGCCGCGCAGGCTTCGATCACAGCTCCCGCGGAGCCGGCGCTGTGCAGCAGGTAATCGTCGGGCACGCTGCCCAGGTAGGGACTGGTCTGAACGGTGACCTGGTTTACGAGGTAGCGCTCCACGGCGCGGTCATTGCGCTCCACCACGGAGCGGTCCACTTCCGGAGGCGTGGCCGCCGCCGCGGCCGGGGACAGCAACGCCGCCGCGCCGAGCGCGAGCAGGGCGTCGCGGCGAGTCAGGGTGTCATGAGTTAGCATGTGGTTCTATGATGACCCATAGCCGTCGCGATCTGCTGGCCATGTTCGCCTCCACCGCGGTCCTGCGCACCGCCGCCGCCGCGGGACGTCCGCAACCGAACATTCTTTACATCATGGCGGACGATCACGCTTCCCACGCGATCAGCGCGTACGGCAGCGCCATCAACCGGACGCCGAACCTGGACCGCATCGCGCAGGGCGGCGTGCGCCTTACGAACTGCTTCTGCACGAACTCGATCTGCACGCCGAGCCGGGCGGCCATCCTCACCGGACAATACTCGCACCGCAACGGCGTCTATACGCTGGACGATAAGCTGGACCCGAAGCACAACCATGTCGCCAAGGAGTTGCAGCGCGGCGGGTACCAGACGGCGATGATCGGCAAGTGGCACCTGGCGACCGATCCCACCGGCTTCGACTACTGGAACATCCTGCCGGGGCAAGGCGTCTACTACGACCCGACGTTCATCAAGTTCGGGGAGCGCAAGAAGTATACCGGCTACTGCACCGACCTGATCACCGATTTCACGCTGGACTGGCTGAAACAACGCGATGCCAAGAAGCCCTTCTTCGCGATGTGCCACCACAAGGCGCCGCACCGTCCGTGGCAGCCGGCGCCGAAATACAAGGACCTGTTCAACGGGCAGACGATTCCGGAGCCTTCCAACCTGTACGACCACTACGAGGGCAAAGCGCGCGCGGTGGCCGATGTGAAGATGCGGGTGGGCGAGAACATGACCAGGACCGACGTGAAGCAGGACATCCCGGCGGACCTTCACGGCGACGCGCTGCGCAAGTGGGCCTACCAGCTTTACATCAAGGATTACCTGCGCTGCATCCAGAGCGTGGACGATAACGTGGGGCGGCTGCTCGATTACCTGGACGCCGAGGGGCTGGCTTCCAACACGGTGGTGGTCTACACCAGCGACCAGGGCTTCTACCTGGGCGACCACGGGTGGTTCGATAAGCGCCTGATGTACGAAGAGGCGCTGCGCATGCCGTTCCTGATGCGCTATCCGGCGGGGATCAAGGCGGGCAGCGTGAACCGCGACATCGTACTGAACATCGATTTCGCGGAGACGTTTCTGGACTACGCCGGGCTCAAGGCGCCGGCCGATATGCAGGGGCGCAGTTTCCGCGCGAACGTGGAGGGCCATACGCCGAAGGACTGGCGCAAGGGGATGTACTACCGCTACTGGATGCACAACGACGGCGACCACCACGTGCCCGGGCATTACGGCATCCGCACGGACCGCTGGAAACTGATCTACTACTACGGCAAGCCGCTGGGGATGACGGGTGCCCATCCGCCGGATACCGAGGCGGCGTGGGAGCTTTACGACCTGCGGCACGATCCGCGTGAGATGAAGAATCTCTATCCGGATGCGAAGTACGGGCGTGTGGTGCGGGAGTTGAAGGGAGAGTTGGAGCGGTTGCAGCGCGAGGCCGGGGATGCGCCGGCGTAGGGTGGGATGAAGTTAGTGGGTCGGCCGGGAGGCCGACCCTACGTGCAGGAGTTCGAAGTTGCTGCCGAGGCGGGCGAGGGCGGGGCGGCGGAGCAAGGCATCGTCCACGCGGCGGGCGAGGCGGAAGCCTCCGGCCCAGGAGGGGAAGAGGCCGGCGAGCGGGGAGGAACCGAAGTCGTACATCAGGACCTCGGTCTCCAGGCCGCCGCGGCGGAAGAGTTCGCCGGTGGCTTCGGGATCGAGTTCACGTTCGTCCTCGGTCTGGTAGCGTTTCATCATCCACGGGATCACGGCGCGTCCGACGGCCCCGGAGAGTCGCCGGCGACTCGGGTCGAGCGAGTAAAAGCGTCCGCCGGGCGCGAGCAGTTCGCGGACCTGCGCGGGCAGCGCGGCGAGGTCGGGATCGGGCAGGTGGTGCAGGAAGAAGATCGCGATCACCAGGTCCCATCGCCCGCCGGCCGACGTACCTTCTTCGAAGCGCGCGTTGGCGATGCCCAGCCGTTCGGCATCGGCGCGCGCCTGGCGGACGGCGGCGGGAGAGAGGTCGATGCCCAGGACCTCGCCCACGTGCGGGGCGAGCAGAAGTTCGGTATCGCCGATGCCGCAGCCCAGGCTCAGCACGCGCGTGCTCCGGTCCGCGCCGGTGAGCGAGAGGATGCGTCCCACCAGGTGGGCGCGCATGGCGCGGACCGCTGGCTTCGCGAAGTGCCGCTGCGCGAAGCCGGAGTAGAGTTTTTCGTGGTAGGCCAGCTCGCGCTCGAGCGCGCCGCTCACGCCGTGGACCTCTTCCGGGGGGAGGAGAGCGCCTGCCACACCACCAGCAGCGCGATCGCCAGCAGCGCGCCGTCGCGCAGCAGCGTGACCCAGTTGAGCTCTTCACCGGGGCCGAAGCAGCCGCACTCGATCTGCTTGCCCTGCATGTACGCGCGCCACAGCATGACATTGAAGAACAGCATGACCAGCGCGGTCAGGATGGAAGCCACCGGCAGCAGGCGCCACCCGATGAGTAGTGCGACTCCCATGGCGATCTCGACCCAGGGGAACACTTTGGCGATGATCTCGCCCGCCCACATGGGCACCAGCTCGTAGCCGGCGATGGCGGCGGCAAAGAGTTGCCACGGCTCACGTACCTTGATGTAACCGGCGTAAATAAACACGCCTGCCAGGATCACCCGCGCCAGCCAGACGGCGAGCGTGAGGATCCTACTTTTTAAGGAGGTCATTCACGTAGCTCTTGAAGAGATTGTAGTCGTCCCAGTAGATCCAGGGCGTCTGCTTGCCCTTGTAGGTGATCAGCATGGTGGGGGTCTGGTTCAGGCGGGCACGCTGCGCGGAATCGTAGTCGCGCTGCACCTCCGCCATGACCCCGGGATCGTTGGCCAGGGCCTGAACCTTCTTCTGCTCCGCTGGAGTAAGCACGGGGGCGATGAAGTCCCAGAGTTTGCCGGTCATGCTCCACGACGTCTGGTTCTTGAACAGCGCGTCGGCCACCGGCTGGTACTTGCCGATGCGCGCCGCCGCGGTGGCGAAGTACGACGCGGGCCGGGAGTAGACGTGCTGGGGGATGGCCAGGGGATATTCGCGGAACACGAGGTAGGCTTTGCCGCTGTTCACGAAATCCAGGATGATGGCCGGCAGGATGTTTTCGTGCAAGTGTTTGCAGTGCGGACACATGTAGTCGCTGTACAACTCCAGGACGATGGGGGCCGAGGGATTGCCCAAGGCTTTTCCCTTGTCCACGTCTGGCGGTGCGGCGGCAATTGCCGGGAGGAGCGCTGCAAGCAGGAGCGCGAGGGATCTCATGTTTTCCATCTTACCCTCTCAACACCGCTCCCCGGCGGTTTGTGACAGGGGGGCTGGTTTAACGTCCGCTGAGCAGCTGATCGAGATAGCTCTTGAGCAGGTCGTAGCTGTTCCACATGGTCCACGGCTGCCGCTTGCCGCGGTAGACCACGATCATGGTCGGGGTCTGGGTGATGGGGACGGCGTTGCCGGCGTCAATATCCTGCTGTACCTCGCTCTGCAGGGCGGATTCCTGTGCCAGCGCGAGGATCTTCTTTTGTTCGTCGGGCGTGAAGGCGCTGGAGATGCTGGGCCAGACCTGGCCGTTGAACACCCACGCTCCCTGGGACTTGAAGATCGCGTCGGCGGCCGTCTGGTAGCGGCCGATGCGGGCGGCGGCGGCCGCGTAGGTGGCCGCGATCCGCGAATACTGGTGGCCCGGTCCGTTGAGCACGTAATCGCGGAAGACGATGTACGCCTTGCCCGGCGTCACGTAGTCGCGGACGAGCATCGGCACGATCTGTTCGTGGACCGTGCGGCAGTGGGGGCAACTGAAGTCCTCGTACAGTTCCAGCCGTAAGGGGGCGGACGTGAATCCGGAGATCTTGCTTTTCGGGGGATCGGGGATGGCACACAGGGCGAGTGTGGCGATGGCCAGTCCAAGGGCGAGGGACTTCATGGATCCATTGTACCGGGAGCGGGCGCCCGGAAACCGGCACCGGACTTTGCTGCCGCCGGGTAACTTCCGCCTGCCGAAAATCGCCATATCGGGGATAGCTCTCATTATCTGGTGGGCCCGGCGTGGTCCCAAGGAGAATTCATGTTGGCGCGATTGATGGTGACGGGGTTTCTGGCGGCCGGTCTGGTGCTGGCGCAAGGCGGGCGCGGCGGCGGTGGTGGTGGTGACGAAGGTATGGGTGGAATGGGCGGTGACCGTTCGGGGGGGGGCGGTATGGGCGGCGGAATGCCTCGCGCCCAGCGCCAGACCAAGGCGCAGGTGTTCGCCGATAAGCTGAAGCTTAACAGGGACCAAAAAGAGGAGCTGCAGAAGATCTTCGGGGAAGAGTCGCAGAAGGCGCGCCCCATCGCGGAGACGATCAGCCGCGGACGCCAGGCGATCGCCACCGCGATGCTGCAGAAAAAGACGGATGAGGAACTCAAGCCGCTGATGGCGCAGTACACCACCGTCTGCGCGCAGATGACCGCGCTGGAGGCCGAGACCTTCACCAGGGTTTATGCGCTGCTCAAGCCGAACCAGCAGAAGAACGCGGGGCAGGCTTTCGAGTTGCTGGGCGGGATCTACATGCCGACGGTGGTTCCGGGACGGGGCGGCCGGCAGGGCGGCAACCGCGGCGGCGAGAACGAGCGCGGCGGGGATCGCGGAGGGAGGAACTGACATGCTGCGACGCATGGTTTTGATCGGACTGTTGGGATCGGCGCTCGCGCTGGCGCAGGGCGGCCGCGGCGGCGGTGGCGGCGGAAGTCGCGGCGGGATGGACGTCCCGGCTGGGAGCTTCGGGCCGGTCAACAAGACCGACCGCATCACCGATATTCTCAAGCTGAGCAAGGACCAGAAGAAGGAACTAAAGAAGATCTTCGACGAGGCGCAGAAGGAAGCCACGCCCGTGTCCGCGGAGATCGCCAAGGCGCGCGTAGCCATCGGGGAAGCGATTGCCGGCGGCAAGAGCCAGGACGAGATTTCGAAAGCGGTCAACGAGGAAGCCGCGCTGGAGTCCACCATGACCACGATCGAACTGAAGGCGTTCTCCAGGTTCGCGCTCGGGCTGGAGGCGGATCAGCAGCAGCGTGCCGGCTATCTCTTCCAGATGATGCGCGGCATGTTCAGCGGCAAGAACTGGAATTCGGAGTAGGGCTTCGGCCCCACAGGCACTGGAACCGTGATCGACCTCACCTGTCACGGTTCCACTCCGCCTTCCCGCCGGTGCCGGAGCAGATTCCAGGGCGTATAATCACGCAATGCCGTCTGTACTCCGCGCCATTCCGGCAGCCGTTGTGGCATTGTTGGCAGGTTGCGGCCCCAGCGGCCGGCAGCCGTCCCGCGGGAGTCTGGAGACCGCGGCCAATGCCATCAGCTACACCGCAAACGGCTGGTCCCAAGGGGAGCGCGACCAGGCCTATCACCTGGCGGAGGGCAGCGAACTCATGCCGTATTCGCTGCTTGCGAACCTCAAGAGCGTCAAGACCGGCAAGCCGTTTCTCCAGGAGATGGAGCGCTTTGGGTTTCTGCCGGACCGCTCGGGCCCGATGAACCCATACGGCCTGCCTGTGGGCCTCACCCTGTCCCGGTCCAGAAACGCAGGGACGGCCGGAATGGAGATCGTGGGTTTTAATTGCGCGGCATGCCACGTCGGTGAACTGACCTATCAAGGCAGGCGCGTACGCATTGACGGCGCTCCTGCCACGGTGAACCTTCAGGCGTACCAGGTGGAGTTCAAGGAGTCGCTGGATGCCGCGATGAAGAGCCCCAGGGACCTGGTGGCGCTGGTGATCGCGATCGAGAAAGCGCGGAGCACGCCGAATACACCGTCGGAGCAGGACGCAATCAAATATGACGGTGAAGCGGCGGTGAAAGGCGCCGGGGACGTCGAGGCCGCACCGACCGCGGACCCGTCCTTTCATTCCGTGTCTTCGGCTGTCGCGGATGCGACACGGCCGGCGCGCCCACCGGATTTTAAGGAGCGCCTGAAGGACGACATCGCAATCCTGAGGGCCCGGTTGGCCTACCTCAAGAACGGAAAGCTCCTGCTCGACGGGACAGAGCCGGGACCGGGACGGATCGACGCGTTCGGCGCGGCGCGCAATCTGCTGTTCCCGCAATACGCGGCGAAGATGCAGTCTCCGGTGAGTTTTCCGTTCATCTGGAGCGTCCCGGACAATATCGGGAAGAAGGCCGCGGACTTCAAGTGGATTCACTACGACGGGAATACGAATTCCATCCTGGAGCGCAACATCGGCCAGGCGCTGGGTATGGGAGCTGTCTTCGATCCGAAGACCTACGAATCCACCTTGCGAATCGCTAATCTGCACAGCCTGGAAGTGCTGACCCACAAACTCCAGCCGCCCAAATGGCCGGCGGATGTGCTGGGCGCGATCGATGAAGGCAAGGCACAACAGGGGGAGCGGATCTTCAACGAGAAATGCGCCGGATGCCACCAGGACCGAATGTTCCCGCAGATGCAGATCGGTACGGATCCGAATCGAGCCAACAGCTTCGGGCAGCCGGTAGGAGAGGTCCCGTTCCCCAAAGCGGTTGCCCCAATCCTGAACGGGCTGAAGATGAGGGCATTTGCGGACGATGGCGTCAGCCCGGCGGAGCAGGCGGGCATGGATGCGAACCCGGTAGTGTGGCGAGCGACGACCCAGTATCTGGCGCGCCCGCTGAACGGCATCTGGGCCACGGGACCCTACCTGCACAACGGTTCAGTGCCCACGCTGTACGACCTGCTGCATCCGGGAAGCCGCCCCGCACGGTTCGTCGCCGGCAACCGCGAATTCGATCCGGTGAAGATCGGCTATCAGTCGGGCCTGGATGCCACGGGAGCGAACGTTTGGGTCTTCGATACGACCCAGCCGGGAAACAGCAATATCGGCCACAGTGGCGATGCGTTCGGCACTACCCTGACCGAGGATCAGAAATCCGCCCTGCTGGAGTACCTGAAAAAACTCTAAGGGCTAGACCCACAGCACGGGTTGGCGGACGGGGAAGTTGCGGATGACCTCCTCGACCGCCGGGTCCGGGTTCAGCCGCTTCCAAAGATCGAGGTAAGCGGCATGGTCCAGAGCGAGGCCGGCGAACAGCAGGCAGGGCTGGCGGACCGGCCACTCCCGGTCGTACATCACGTCGGGCGGTTTGGGCCACGTTTTCTTGTCGAGGATGAAAGGGTACATCCACGCGACGGCTTTGGCCATGCCGCGGCCGTCGGGCAGGCGCCACGCCCAGAGGTCGTCCTCTTTGGTGGTGAGGGTCTGGGTGAGGATGGACATCACGTCGAGGTTGAAGAGGGAGTAGCCGTAGGGCTTGGTGCGGCGCAGTTCCTGGGGGAAACTGCCGTCTTCCGCCATCTGATCGGGAATCAGCACGGTCTTCAGACGGTGGCGGCAGAAGTCCATTTTTTCGCGGTCGCCGGTGAGTTGGGCGAAGGCCGCCACCTGCGCGGCCCACGCGGTGGCGTGGTTGTTCTTCGTGTCGCGCTCATCGGTGCCGTACTTGTGGGTGGTCATCCAGGTGGTGTAGGCGGCGAACCAGGTCTTGACTCCGTCGAGATCGGCCGCGGGGAGGTCGAGTTGCCAGGCGGCGCGCGCGACTTCGACGAAGTGCAGGGTGTCGATGATCCCGGTGCCGCGGCCCGTGGCGCGTCCCTGGATGGCCTGCGCGTAGAGCAGGTTCGGGTTCATGCGGGCGGAGTCGTCGATGAACCAGGCGCGCAGGTGCCGGGCGGCGGCGGCGGAATACTTGCGGTCGCGGGTGAGCTTGTATGCCGCCGCGAGCGCGGGCACGATCAGGCTCAGCCGCACCATGGCGCGGCGGTGGGCCACGAAGTTATCGGGATTGCTCATCCCGTCGCGCTGTATGTAGGCTCCGCCGGGATTTTTCGGATCGGGCCACCAGTAATCGCCCTCGCTGTAGAAATCGTGCAGGCCGCCGGCGGAGCGCGGGCTGCGGGCCGCGGTCACAGTGACGGGTTCGGCGTCGAGGTACCCGCCCGCGGCCTTGAGGACGCGCGGACGCTCGATCGCCGCGAGGTCGAACTTCGCCGCGCCACGCGCGGTTGCCGCGGCCATCGCGGCGCCGAGGAAAGTCCGCCGCCGCATGGTTACTTGCCCGACGGCAGCGGCTTGAACATCAGGTTGCGGAACTGCACCACGCTGCCCTTGTTGTGCTGCTGAAGCGCCAGGTAGCCCTTGGTGTAACGGTTGGTGGATTCGACGTAGTCGGTGACGACTTTGTCGTTCACCCTGATGATGATGTGGTTGCCCTGCGCGATGATGTGCTGCGAACCCCAGGTATCGTCGGGGATCAGGGTGTCGAGGATTTTGTAGAAGCCGTAGAGGCTGCCGGTGCGGACGGGGTCGGTGTGGCTGGAGTTGACCTGCGCTTCGTAGCCCTTGGGAAAGCCGGGTCCGAAGGCGGTGCGGAAGTACATGCCGGAGTTGCCTCCGTGGCTGATCTTCACCTCTGCCTTGAACTCGCAGTTTTCGCACTCGCGCTCCATCCAGAACAGGTGGCTGATTTCGCCGTCGCCGGTGATGGTGCCGTCGCGCACGGTCCAGGATTCCGGATTCTGGTTGGCTTTCCACCCGTTCAGGGTTTTGCCGTCGAACATGCTGATCCAGCCGTCGTTATCGGCGGGGGCGGCGGCCAGCGCGAGCAGCGCGACGCCGCAAAGGGCCAGGGCGGGGAAGAGGGTCTTCATGGAGTCTCCTTTGGATCGCCATTGTAACTGCCCGCGCGGACAGGTGAGGCTGTCCGGTGTTTTTGGCGGTTGGAAAGCGCGAGTGCCTGGGGTGCCGGCGCGGATTCCGGTTCAA
>JAFDVU010000131.1 GCA_018268835.1 Acidobacteriota bacterium
GCCGGCACCGGCATCCGGCGACTCGGCCAGGAATTGATGAGAAGCGGCCTGAAAGACAGGAAGATCAACCTCTTTCTCACTCATTTCCACTGGGATCACATTCACGGCCTGCCGTTTTTCGCCCCGATTTTCGAAAACGTGCCGATCTCGTTCTTCACCGGCGGAAGCGGGCACACCAGCGAAAGCGTGCTGGCCGGGCAGATGAAGTCCCCCTACTTTCCCGTCGATTTCAAGGCCGCCGGTTCCAAGTGCGATTTTTTCGATATGGACGGCAGCCCCTTCCGCAGCGGCCCCTGCACGGTTCAGGCGTTTCCCGTCCATCACCCTCAAGGCGCTTTCGGGTTCCGCGTGGAGGCGTTCGGATCCAGCCTCGCCTACGTTCCCGATCGCGAACCGGGCGATCCCAAGCTGGATCGCATCCTCTGCCAATCGGTGGAAGGCGTCGATATTCTGATTCACGACGCCCAATATACTCCGGAAGAGTACGAACTCTACCGCGGATGGGGCCACAGCACCTGGCTTCAGGCCGCCCAGGTTGCCGCGGATTGCCGCGTCAAACAACTGGTCCTGTTCCACCACGACCCGGAGCACGATGACGCCGCCGTCGAGCGCATTCAGAGCGAAGCGCGGCAGCACTTCCCCAACACCTGCGCCGCGGTCGAAGGCTGGGTGGCTACCTTCAAGCCGTAGCACCCTCTCCCGAGTGCCTGACTGAATCAGATCAGCGGTCCACGGTGGCGTGGCCGGCAAACCCGGAAAGGTAGTCGCCGATGCGGAGCCGGCAGGCTTCGGGCAACGGCGCGAGGGGCGCGGCGAGGTGAGGCTGGCAGATGCCGAGGATGCCCATGGCGGCTTTCAAACCGCGCAGGTACGAGGTGGCATAGGAAGTCTGCGCATAGACGCACGCCGAGAGTTCGCGGATGCGCTGCTGCAGGGCGGCGGCGTCATCGTAGCGGCCGTGCGTGGCGTGCTCGTAAAGATCGACGTAGAGACGCGGGAAAAGGTTGGCGCCTCCGCAGACGCCTCCGTCGGCTCCCAACCGGATGGCTTCGAGGAGCACCTCTTCGGGTCCGCAGAAGAGCTGGAAGCCGGTCGCGCGGGGGAGTTCGGCGCGTACGGCGGCGAAGTAGGCGAGATCGTTGGAACTGTCCTTGAGGCCGGCGATGGGGAGCGCCCCGAAGGCCCGCTTCACGGTAGCGGGCGCAAACTGGATTTTCGTGAGCCCGGGGATGTTGTACAGGTAGACCGGGAGCGGGAGCGCGGGGACCAGGCGCTCGAGGTAAGCCAGCAGCTCATCCTGGCTGAGCGGCATATAGAAAGGCGGCGTGAGGACGAGGGCGGAGGCGCCCGCGGCGGCGGCGAACTCGGCAAACCGCAGGTTGGCGGTAGTACTGGAATCGCAAAGCCCCACCAGCACCGGGATGCGTCCGGATACTTCCCGGCAGGCGTGGGTCACGACTTCGCCGCGCAGCGCCGGATCGAGGTGCGGGCCTTCGCCGGTGGTGCCGAGGATGAAGACTCCGGAGACTCCGCCGGCGAGTTCATGCTCAACCAGCGTGTGCAGGCCGGCGAGGTCAAGCGCGCCCTCGGCGGTGAGCGGCGTGGCCAGCGGGGGAACGATGCCTTTGAGGCGGATGGGGGCGGTCACAGGGTGGGTTCTTCCATTTCGTCGAGGCGGATCTGGGAGACGCGCTCCCATCGGTCGAATTTTTCCAGGCGCTCGCGGGCACTGCGCTGAATGTGCGCCTGGCAGAGTTGCACGGCGCGCGCGGCATCGGCGGCGAGGCAGGCGGCGAGGATGCCGCGGTGGTCATCGTAGATGCGGTGGAGCTCTTCGACGGTGTGGCCTTCGTGGGGCATGGTGAAAATGCGGATGAAAAGGCGGGCGTCGTAGACGACTTTCAGGATGCGGCGGTTTCCGGCGGCGCGCAGCAGCCAGGCGTGAAACTGCAGGTCCAGGGCAAGGAATCGCTCCATCCGCTCCTTGTCGAGCGTGCCGCCGCGGCGTTCCAGTTCGCCGGCGAGTTCCTGGATACGGGCGCAGAGGTGGTCGAGGCGCGCTGCCTCGGCCTCGCGCAGTCCGTACGTGGCGACCTTTCCGACGGCGTAGGCTTCGAGGGCTTCGCGCAATTCGAAGAGTTCGACCACGTCGGCGCGGCTGAGGCGGCGGACGGAGGTACCGCGTCCGGCTTCGCGGTCGAGGAAGCCTTCGGCGACTAGTTGCCCCATGGCCTCGCGAACCGGTGTGCGGCTGATGCCGATTTCGCTCGAGAGGTTCTCCTCGGAGAGGATTTCGCCGGGAGCGACCTCGCCGGAGAAGAGCTTGGTCCGGATGTGCTGGTAGGCCTTGGCGCGCAGGTTTTCGGGTTTGGCGGTGAGACCCGGCATACAGTCAGTATACCGAACTATTGACTTCGGCATACGGGGAGTATACACTCTGGCGACAAAGACCAAGTTTGCTGTCTCACACCAAGGAGTGTCTGCCATGAAGAGGGTAGCGAGTGTTTGTCTACTGCTTGCCGGAGTGCTTCTGTGCGCGCCGGTATACGGTCAGGAATATCGGGCCACGTTGTCCGGGAAGGTGACGGACCCTTCGGGAGCGGCGGTTGCGGGGGCGGCGGTGACGGCCAAAGCGCCGGCGACAGGCACGAGCCTGAGCACCATCACGTCCAACGACGGCACCTACCAGATCCCGTTTCTGACGCCGGGCGCGTATACACTCACGGTGCAGAAGGCCGGGTTCAAACTGGCGGTGCGGGAGGGCTTGAACCTGGGGGTGGCGGAAAAGGCGGTAGTGGACGTGGCGTTGACGGTCGGCGAAGTGAACCAGAGCGTTCTGGTGACCGCCGATGCGCCGGTGATCGAGACGGAGTCGGCGGATCGCGGGTTGAACATCGAATCGAACCGCGTGCTGAACACGCCGTTGCAGGGGCGGAACATTTTCGCCAATGCGTGGTCGGCGCCGGGAATCGCGGTGACGGCGTCGGTGACGCGGTTGCGGCCGTTCGACATTCTGGGCTCGTCGAGCATGGCGATCAGCGGCGGGCAGCCGTATGGCAACGAGGTGCTGATCGACGGCGTGTCGAACCTGGCGAGCGCGCGGCAGGTGGCGTACGTGCCGCAGGCGGAGGCGACGAGCGAGTTCAAGGTGCAGACGACTTCGTACGATGCCGAGTACGGGTGGACGACGGGCGGGGTGGTGAACATCATCACGAAGTCGGGGACGAACCAGTTGCACGGATCGGTATTCGAATACCTGCAGAACACGCACCTGGACGCGAACACGTTCAATTCGAACCGCAGTGGAACGGCGCGGCAATCCTCGCACATCAACACGTTCGGCGGCGATGTCAGCGGTCCGATCCGGAAAGACAAGGCATTCGCGACGTTCAGCTATGAGAACATCCGGCAGGTGATTCCGGATCCGTTCTCGACTTCGGTGCCGACGGCGCTGCAGCGGAACGGGGATTTCTCGCAGACCTACTACGGCAGGGATGCGAGCGGGAACCCGCTGGTACAGACGATTTACGATCCGTTCACGACGCAGGCGGGATCGGGCGGGCAATTGGTGCGGACGCCGTTCCCGGGCAACGTGATTCCGGGTTCGCGTCTCAACCCGATCGCCAAGGGCGTGTTCGCGCTGATACCGGGCGGCAATACGCCGGGCGATCCGTTGAGCGGGCTGAACAACCTGGTAAGCAACGGGAGCACGCGCAAGTTCACGGACTTCTTCCCGGAGTACACGGGGCGGGTGGACTACAACATCAGCGACCGGACGAGAGTCTTCGTGCGGTACTCGCGCAACGCGCTGGCCGAGGAGCGCGGATTCCACTACTCGACCACGTCGCAGTTGAACACAGCGGAGACGAGCGGGAACACGCCGTTCAAGCGCGAGAACCACAGCGCGACGATCCAGGCGACCCACACGCTGAACCCGACGACGGTGCTGGACTTCCGGCTGGGGCTGGCGCGATTCCTGGCGCAGAGCGGGAGCACGATCGGGGAGAACTACGATCTGGCGTCGCTCGGATTTTCGCCGCAGTTCGTGTCGCAGGCGGCGAAGTTTTTCCCGAGATTCAACTGGGCGAATTACGAAGGCGCGGGATCGCAGCCGGTGCTGAACGATCCGATTTCGCAGACGAATTCGGCGCAGGGCACGCTGGCGAAGACGATCGGGCGGCACAACTTGAAGACCGGCGGCGAATTCCGTTTGCAGCGGCAGTACAGCCGGACGCCGGGTTACACGGGAGGGAATTTCAGCTTCGATCAACAGTTCACGGGCGCGGATGCGCTGCGGATTGCGCCTTCGTCGGGCAATTCTCTGGCGTCGTTTCTGCTGGGGACACCGCAGTCGGGCTTCATCGACGTAAACTCGTGGCCGGCGCTGCAGCAGCGGCTGTGGTCGGCGTTCGTGCAGGACGACATCCGGGTGACCTCGAAGCTGAAATTGAACGTGGGCCTGCGCTGGGACTACCTGGGGCCGCTGACGGACCGGTTCAACGCGCTGACGCGCGGGTTCGACACCTCGTCGCCGAGCCCGTTGAAGGCGCCGGGGCTGAACCTGGTGGGCGGCTTGCAGTTCGCGGGCGTGAACGGCAACAATCGCGGGATCTACGCGCAGGACTGGAACAATTTCGGACCGCGCTTCGGGGCGGCGTACCAACTGACTCCGAAGACGGTGCTGCGCGGCGGCTACGGGCTGATCTACGCGCAGACCTTCGACAACCCGGGCAGCGCGCCGGGGTTCAGCCAGCAGACCCAGATGGTGACGTCCATTCAGACAGGCGTACCGGCGAACACGTTGACCAATCCGTTCCCGAACGGCGTCCGGCAACCGGTGGGAAATACGCTGGGGCTGGCGACGTTCCTGGGACAGAGCTTCAACTTCGCGGATCCGACGCGCGAGATTCCGTACACGCACCAGTTCTCGTTCGAGATTCAGCGCGAACTGCCGGGGCAGACGCTGGTGACGGTGGCGTACGTCGGAAACCGCGCGCGACGGCTGCAGGTGACGCAGCCGTTCAACGAGATTTCGCTGGCGAGCCTGCAACTGGGCGCGTCGTCGCTGACGGCGAACGTGACAAATCCGATGGCGGGGCTGGTTGCGGGGACGGCGCTGAACGGCGCCACGGTACAGCGGCAGCAACTGTTACGGCCGTATCCGCAGTTCTTGGGGATCAACGAGCTGAACCGCGGAATCGGCGAATCGGAGTTCGACAGTTTTCAGTTGCTGATCTACAAGCGGCTGGCGCACGGAGTGAATCTGAGCGCGTCGTACACAAATTCGAAGACCATTCAGCGGGTGAACTATGCCAACGCGCAGGACACGCAACTGGAAAAAGTGCTGGCGCCCTGGGACATCCCGCAGAACCTGCAGTTGAACGGCGTGTACGAACTGCCGTTCGGCGCCGGCAAGAGGTTCGGGGCGAACGCGCCCAGGTGGGCGCGAGGCATGTTCGGCGGCTGGCAGGTGAGCGCGATCGCGCGGTTGCAGGAGGGGATGCCGATGAACTTCCCCTCGAACGCGACGCCGACGGGGGCGGATCCGCGGCTGGCGGACCGGAGCCTGGACCGGTGGTTCGACACGTGCACGCTGCTGCCCAACGGATCGCCGCGCGGTTGCGTGAACGGCGAGTCGCCGGTGTGGCAGATCCGGCAGCCGTTCACGCTGCAGACGTGGTCCACCCGGCTGGGGTCGGTGCGGGCGCCGGGGGTGCGCAACCTGGACGTGTCGGTGATGAAGCACACGAAGATCGGCGAGCGGGTGGATGTGCTGTTCCGGACGGACTTCCTGAATGCGACAAACACCCCGCAGTTTTTCAGCGGTCCGGTGGTGGATGTGAATAGCGCGAACTTCGGGCGAATTTCGGGAGCGATGGACCAGTCGAATCTGCCGAGGTTCATTCAGCTTTCGATGAAGCTGCAGTTTTGAGCGCTCAAACCGGCCGCGGGGCCGATTCGAGCCACGGGAGGTAAGCGGCTCCGAACAGGCCGGCCTGGCTGCCGAGGGTGGCCTGTTCGATGCGGGTTTCGTTGGGGGTGGCGCGGAGGGTGAATGAGCGTTCGCGGGCGGTGCGCAGCATGTGGGGCGCGAAGTACTTCCATGCGGGGAGCATGCCGCCGCTGAGCAGGTAGAGGGGGAAGTTGAAGGCGTTGATGAGGCTGGCGAGGGCGGCGCCGAGGGCCTCGCCGACGACGCGCCAGATGGTGCGCGCCTTTTCGCCGGAGAGGTCGTCGCGCCCGGCCAGTTCGTAGACCTGCGCGGCGGAGAGTTCCTCGCCGAGTTGCATGAGCCGGGCCATGGCGGTGACGGCGGTGGCGGAGGCGTGTTTTTCGAGGCAACCCTGGTTGCCGCAGCCGCAGGGATTGCCGTTGGGGATGACGGTCATGTGGCCGAACTCGCCGGCCATCCCGACGGTGCCGCGCAGGACGTGTCCGCCGGAGATGATGCCGCCGCCGATGCCAGTGCCGAGGGTGAGTAGGACGAGGTCGCCGACACCGCGTCCGGCGCCCATCCAGTGTTCGCCGAGGGCGGCCGCGTTGGCGTCGTTTTCGAGGATGACGAGTGCGCCGAGGCGGCGGCTGATTTCGTCGCGGACGGGGACGTTTTCGAGGTAGGGCAGATTGTTGGAGCCGCTGACGATGCCCTCCTTCATGCGGATGAAGCCGGGGATCCCGACGCCGATGCCGGCGAGGCTGGCGGCGCCGTGCCGGTCGCGCAGTTGCGAAATCGCGGAGACGATATCGGAAAGGACGGCTTCGCGGCCCTCGGCGAAGTTGGTGGCGCCGGCGATTTTGTCGAGCAGGGTGCCGTCGCGTGCGATGGCGGCGGCGCGCAGGTTGGTGCCTCCCAGGTCCATTCCGATGCTGTATTCCGGCATAAGCGGGCATCATAGCACGGGCCTTGCGGGCAGGGCGGTCCGTTAGCAGACCGGGGCGGCGGCTGCTAAATCGCGGCGATAAATTCTTTTTAATCGCCGGCAAGCGGGGGAAATGCTACAAAGAGGAAACAAAAGGGCCTTCCGGCAGCGTCGAACACAGTAGCAGGGAGGCGATAGATACCATGAGGGACGATCGCTACATCGAGATTCCCGGTTCGGGGACTCACGAGTTGCCTCCGCTTCTGGTGCACGCCGCGGCGGAGCCGTTACCCGATCTGGACGGCGTGCTGGTCGAGGCCGAGGAGATGCTCGGCGAGGATGGTGCGAGCGAAGCATTGCTGGAGCAGCGCCGGATGGACCTGGCGCTCCAGCTTGCCGAGCAGTACAAGGGCCTGATGTCGCACTGGTTCTGGGGCGACAGCGTGCTTGAATGGATCCGGCAGTGCGAGATCACGTTTGAGTGCGAGGGGGCGCTGCGCAAGCTGCTGCATCCGGACGTGTGGCCGCATGCGAGCCGCGCGAGCTTCGTCACGCTGCTCCGGGAGAAGGGCGTCCCGGCCAACGGCGTGGTGGCGCTGGAGAAGGCGGTCGGGCTGCGGCTGACGTTCCGGCAACCGCCCCCGATCGACTGCTGCTCCAGCCAGTTTCTGTTTTTCCTGAATTCGCCGGTGGCGGATTCGGCGTTTCAGGCATGGTCGCACCTGGTGCCGCGGGATGCGGCGCTGCTGCCTCCGGACCGGTTCCACTTCGAAGTGCTGGAGCTGAATTAGAAGCGCCGGCCGGGAGGCCGACCCCACCGCTCGCTAGCGGAAACATTCGTCAATGTTCCTGAAATCAATGACGTGCGGCGTCTTGGCGCGAGCGCCCTGCCGCGCGGTTAGCGCTCAGAAAGCGAGCGCTTCGATCAGACGGTCGAGCTCCTGCTGGAGCGCGGCTTTTTTGCGCTGCAGCCCGGCCTGGGTGTCGCGCAGGGCGACAAGTTTCTGCTCGACGGTATCGAGCTGGCGCGCGTAGTTCTGCACCTGCTGCTGTTGGCCGGCGACGGAGTTGAGGCTGCCGATGTTGCGGCGGATTCGGTCTTCGTCGCTGGAGATGTCGCTCATCTGCCGTTCGCCGGCGGCGATGGCGCGGTCGTTCTCGGCGATCTGGCGCTTCTGCGCGGCGATCTGTTCGAGTTGCTTGCGCCCGTCATCGCTGAGCGCGCGGTTGGCGACGAAATCGGCGAGCATGTCGGGGCTGATGCTGGAGACGGAGTAGGTCTGGTCGAAGACGCGCTCTTCGCTGACGGGGAATTCGCGGGTCGCGCCGGGAGCGAGCTGCAATTCGAAGCGGTACGCGGTGGCGGTTTTCTCCGAGGGTTTCTGGTTGAGCAGCGTGTAGCCGTAGCGGATGGGGTGCTCGACGATCAGGGTCTTGGCCTTCTGATCCACGTTGCGCACGGTGTAGGTGCGGGTCTCTTCGGCGGCGAGTTTCGTGGTGAGGATGCCGCGGCGCGCGTGCAGTTCGCGGGTGATCGCGGCCTTGCTGCCGAAGGCTTCGGTGATGCGCGTGCCGAGATCGACGGCGTAGCTGATGAGGCGTTTGTCGCCGGACTTGAGCGTCTCCATGAGAGCTTCGCCGCCGTAGGCGCCGCCGTCGTAGACGGTGATGGGTCCGCCGTCGAGAGTCTTGCCGGTATTGTTGGTGAGTTCGGCGGCGTTGGTGGGGTGCTGCGAGGAGTGGTCGGAATAGATCAGCAGCTTGCGGCCTTCGATCGGTTGCTGGAGGAAGGGGATCATGGCGCTTTCGCCCTGCCGGATGGTGACCGGCTGGGCGATGCGGTATTCGAAGAGGTCGCCGAGTTCGCGGCCGGAGGCTTCGGCGGCGATCGAACTGGGCGCGGCCATGGGAGCGGGCGGGGGCTGAGGGGCCGCCATCTCCGCGCGAGAGGCGGCCATCGGGCGATCCATAATCCCGCCCACTACTCCGCCTACACCTACGGCCTTCCGGTTGAGCGTGTCGCTCTCGAACGCGCCGGAGTGCACTACGGGACGCGCTGCCGTGTCGTCGGCGAGTTCGGCCTCCGGGCGGGTCACGTACTTCGGCGGATAGAGCTGGCTCACGAAGGAGATGGGCCGACCGGAGACGAGCGCGAGCGAGACCTTGGTCCAATCCTCGCCGGTGGTGTTGTCCACGATGGCCCAGCCTTCGAGCGTCGCCGATTTTTCACCGAAGAGCAGCCGGTAGGAGGACTTCCAGACCGCGGCCGGGATGAGGTACCCGGCGGTGATTTGGCGCTCCTTCGCATCGGTGGAATCGATGTAGACGCTGCGCCTGTCCTTGCTGCGGGCGGCGGCGAGGGCCGCGAGATACTCGCGGAACTGCTGCTGCAGCTTCGCATCGGGGAAGCGGATGCCGGAGGCGGCGGAGAGATCGAGCACGCGGAAATCGCCGGAGTCGAGCAGCAGGTTCAGTTCGTCGCGCGGTGGCGTTTTATCGGTGGCGGGGATGGAGCGAGCACTGACGATGGTCCCGGCCACGTTTTCGCTGCCGAAGCGGAGTTCAATGCGCGATCCCTTGAGCTGATCCATGAGGGCGGCCATGCCGCCGCCGGAAATCTGGAAGGGGAAATCGGCGAGGCGGTGGCTGAGGGGATCGAAGGAATCGTAGCGCAGGCCGGTGACTTTGCCGCCGCCGCGCTCATCGATGGTCAGGGACTTGAGGACGTCGTTCATCTCGCCGGCGGTGAAATCCAGGCGCGCGGATTCGCCTGGCGCGAGCCGCCCGGAACGTTCAAAGTAGCCGACGCCGTGCTTATAGAGCACGACCTGTTTGACCGGCAGTTCGGCGGGCAGCGCCATGGCGGCGGACAAGAGCAAAGAAACCGGAATGCGAACCTTCATATGGCCTCCAGACGGGGAATGCCGCCGGCCGCGGCGTCCTTTCATTCTCCCATCGCTTTGATGATGACGCGCTTGCGGCGCTGCCCGTCGAATTCGGCGTAGTAGACCTGCTGCCAGGGTCCGAAGTCGAGCTTGCCCTTGGTGACGGGGACGATGACCTCGTGATGCACGAGCAGGCTCTTGAGGTGGGCATCGCCGTTGGATTCGCCGGTGTGGTGATGGCGGTAATCCTGGCGGAAGGGGGCGAGTTTTTCCAGCCACTCGTCGATGTCGCCGATGAGCCCGTCCTCGGCATCGTTGACCCAGACCCCGGCGGTGATGTGCATCGCCGACACCAGGATCATGCCCTCCTGGATCCCGCTCTTCTGTAACACGGACTCCACCTGCGGGGTAATATTAATGTAGTCGCGGTGTTTCGCTGTCTGGAACGATAAGTACTCCGTATAGAATCTCATAGCGACATCATAGCGGCGCGAACTCATGCAAGATACCCCTATCCGCATCCTCATCGTCGACGACGAACCATCGCTGCTGCGCATGATGAGCCTCTATCTAAGCCGCAAGGGTTTCAGTGTGGCGGTGGCGGACGGCGCGGAGGCGGCGCGGGCGCAGACGGCATCGTCAACGGATGGATTCGACGTGGTGGTGGCGGATGCGACGCTGCCGGGTACCACGCTCGAGAAACTGGCCCGTGAGTTTCTCGACGCCGATCCCGGAGTGCGCGTGCTGGCGGCAAGCGGCTATCCTGTCGATATGAAAGTGCTGGAGGCGGCGGCTCCCGGGCGGGTGGCGTTTCTGCACAAGCCGTTTTCCGGCGACATGCTGGCGGTAGCGGTACGGAGGCTGCTTGGCAACGAAGAAGAAGAGAGTCTTTGAGGCCGCCAAAGAGGTTCGTGCGATCGCGCGCGAGCGTGTGGGCACGGTGCCCGCCGCGCGCACGATCGAACCAAAAAGCGCGCGGCGCAAGCCGAAGCACAAGAAGCCGGCGGGCGAGGAAGAATGAGCGCGCCGGAGCGGATTTCGCGGCGGGAAGCGCTGGCGCTGATCTGGTTCCCGTTCTTCCCGGCGCGGCACATCGCCCTGGCGGGCGCGCGCTACCGCATCCTGCGCAATGGGCACTCGCGGCGGCGCTACCTGCTGATCCACGGCGACGAAGCCAGCGCACGGAGTGTGCTGGCGGGATACATGCAGACCCACGACGGCATCGCTTACCTGGCGGAGAACCATACGCGCGAGGTGGTGGTGGAAGGGCTGAAGATCGATCCCAACCGGTGGTTTTCGCGCGTGGGGGCGGAGGCGAGCCTGCGGAAGCTGAACGCCGGTCCGGACCCGGCGCAGGTGCAACGTGCGCTGGCGGCGATCGATCGCGGGAGGGAAAGGTTGGTGCGCGCATTCACGCCGCCGCGCGGCGGAGTCCTGGTGGCGCTGCACAATAACTCGTCGAGCTACTCGGTGGAGGCTGAGGCTCCGATCAGCGACCGGACGTCGCTGAAGGAACCGGACAATCCGCACGCATTCTTCCTGTGCACGGATCCGAAGGACTTCGCGGTGCTGGCGGCTTCGCCCTACAACGTGGTGTTGCAGCAGAAGGCGCCGCCGAGCGACGACGGGTCGCTTTCGCGGCTGGCGGCGGCGCGGGGGTTCCGCTACGTGAACCTGGAAGTGCGGCTGGGGCATCCGGAGCGGCAGCGCGAGATGCTGTGGTGGCTGGACTGGAATCTGAAGTGACCGGCCGCTGTATGATAGCCGGATGGCCGATTGGAAGACAATTGCAGTCGTAGGCGCCACCGGCGCACAGGGAAGCGGACTGGTGCGCGCCATCTGCGCCGACCCGGCGGCGAAGTTCGCCGCGCGGGCGCTCACCCGCAACGTGAATTCGGAAAAGGCGCGCTCGCTGGCAGCGCTGGGAGCGGAGGTGGTGGCGGCGGACGTGGACGATCCCGCGAGCCTGCGGCGCGCGTTCGAAGGCGCGTACGGCGCGTACTGCGTCACCTTCTACTGGGAGCACTTCTCGCCCGATAAGGAACGCGCTCAGGCGGGGGCGATGGCGGAGGCGGCAAAAGCGGCGGGCGTGCGGCACGCCATCTGGAGCACGCTCGAGGATACGCGGCTCTTGTGTCCGCTGGACGATCCGCGGATGCCGACCCTGATGGGGCGATTCAAGGTGCCGCACTTCGACGCTAAAGGCGAGAGCAACGCGCTGTTCACGCAGGCGGGAGTGCCGGTGACGTTCCTGCTGACCTCGTTCTACTGGGACAATTTCCTCCACTTCGGGATGGGACCGCGCCGCGGAGCGGACGGCGGCTACGCGATCACGCTGCCGATGGGAGAGGCCAAACTGCCGGGGATCGCGGCGGAGGATATCGGCGCGTGCGCGTACGGGATCTTCGAGCGGCCGGAAACGATCGGGCGGACGTTGGGGATCGCGGGCGAGCATCTCACGGGAAGCGAGATGGCTGACGCGTTCACGGTCGCGTTGGGAGTTCCGGTGGCGTACAACGCGGTGCCGCCCGAGGTGTACCGCGGGTTCGGCTTCCCCGGGGCGGACGACTTGGGGAACATGTTCCAGTACAAGCACGATTTCGAGAGCCAGTTTCGCGCGGCGCGCAATGTGGAGGCATCGCGCTCGCTGTACCCGGGGCTGCGCACGTTCGCGCAGTGGCTGGAGGAGAACAAGGCGCGGATCCCGCTGGAGTAAGCTGCTACGCCTCCCACTTGAAGCGCCAGACGGCGATGCCGGCGAAGAGCGCGGCAAAGCCGAGCAGGGCGACGGTGGGCGCCATTGCCGCCTGGGCGGTGAAGCCGCGCCAGATGGTGCCGTCCAACCCGTCCACTGCCCAGCGGGTGGGGATCAGAAAGCTGACCTGCTGAAGCCACTGCGGGAACAGGAACGCGGGCACCCAACTGCCGCCGAGCATCACCAGAATCAGAGTGACCAGAATGGAGATGCCGCGCGCGCCCTCCGGGGTCTTGCCGAGCACGGCGACGAGCAGGCCGAAGGTGGCGGTCATGACGGAGAAAGCGGCACAGACGGCGACGAAGCCGGGGACGCTGCCTTCGATCTTCACGCCCCAGACCACGCGCGCGAAACCGAAGACCACGACCAGGATGATCATGGCGGTGATGGCCGCGCTGGTGGCACGGCTGCCGATGACGGTCCAGCGCGAGATGGGGGCGGCCTGCAGACGCTTCCACATTCCGCTGCGCCGCTGCGTGAGGACGATCAAACCCGCATCGATCCCCATGAAGAGGATGAACTGCACGCTCATGCCGGCGAAGGAGTGGGCCATGCTGTTGTAGCGCGTGCCCTTGCGGGCGGTGACGGCTTCCTCTTTGACGGTGTAGGGCAGGGTCAGTCCACGGCCGGCGGCGTTGCCGGCGGGGTTCGCGCTCACGCGCCGGTCCCAGGCACCGACGGTGCGCAGGATGTCGAGCAGCGCCTGCCGGTCGGCGGGGTTCATGTCGCGGGATGCACCGACGTCGCGCATGGCGTCGGCGACGAGTTTCGGTGAACTTGCGCCGCCGAAGACTTCGCCGGAGACGACTTCCATAACGTGCTGGGTGAGGATGCCGCGCACCATGGCCATTTCGGCGCCGTGCGAGGGGTCATAGAGGAGCTGGATTTCAGGTTTGCCTTCGCCGCGCAAGAAGGCGCGTCCGGCGGCGTCGGCGAAGCCGGGGGGCACCACCGCGGCAACCGTGATCTTGCCCGCGCGAACGCCGGACTCGGCTTCGGTGTAGCCGTGCGGCGTGACCGCGAGCGCGGGGTCGGCGGCCAGGGCGCCGATGAGTCTGCGGCTGACCGCGGAGTTGTCGCGATCGATCACCGCGACCTGGATTTTCGACGCGGGTCCGCCGCCGGCATTGCCGAAGAGGTAGCCGAAAAAGGAGCCGATCAGGATAGGCGCGGCAAAGCTCATGGTGAGGGCGCGCTTGTCCTGGAAGAACAGGTGGAGGTCGCGGCGAACCAGCGCGGAGTAAGCGGTGAAGTTCATGCGTTGCGCACGCTCCTTCCGGTGAGGGTGAGGAAGACGGTTTCGAGGTCCGCGCGCTGGCTGGCGATGTGGGAGCAGCGATAGCCGTTGTCGCGCAGCCAGCCGAAAACGCGCGGAGAGGCGTCCAGCAGATTATCCAGGCGTACGCGCAGGGTGTGGTTTTCCATGTCCGCGGCATCCACGCCGGGGAGGGTGCGCACGGCGGCGAACCACTCGCCCTCGCCGGGATTCTCGATTTCCAGTTGCAGGAGATTGACGTTGGGCACGAGGCGGCGCACGGCATCCAGCGTATCGTTGGCGATGACGCGGCCGTGGTCGATGATGATGATGCGGTCGCAGAGGCGCTCGGCCTCCTCCATGTAGTGGGTAGTGTAGACCAGGGTCTTGCCACGCCGCTTGAGTTCCTCGAGGTTGGCGAAGATGGCGTTGCGGCTCTGCGGATCGACGCCCACGGTGGGTTCGTCCAGCAGGAGGATGTCGGGATCGTGGAGCAGCGCGGCGGCCAGATTGAGGCGGCGCTTCATACCGCCGCTGAAGTGGGCGGCGCGGTCTTTGGCGCGGTCGGCGAGCCCGACGAGATCGAGATTGCGATCGATAGATGCGCGCAGATCGGCGCCGGAGAGGCGGTACAGGGCGCCGAAGAGGGCCAGGTTGTCGCGGGCGGAGAGTTCGTCGTGAAGCGCGAGTTCCTGGGGGACGAGGCCCATGCGGCGCTTGACCGGGTCGGTCTCGGAGCACACCAAGCCTCCGCCGATCCGCACCTGCCCGCCGTCGGGCGGGAGGAGTCCGGCGATCATGCCGACGGTGGTGGTCTTGCCGGCGCCGTTGGGGCCGAGCAGGCCGACCATTTCGCCGGGATGCGCGGTGAAGGACACATCGTGCACGGCGACGAGGTCGCCGTAGCGCTTGTGGAGCGATTCTACTTCCAGCATCGTCTTCGGAGTATACGCAACGCGCAAGCGGTGGGTTCAAACGGGCCGGGTAGCGGAGGCCGCTATGTCCGGGATAGTCCGGAGTAGTTGACCAGTTGGATGCCGTGGCGGGCGAGGGCGGCGCGGACTTGGGGCGCGACCAGCGCCTGGAGTTCGTGTTCGCGGCTTTCCTTGAGGCGCGTGCGCGCGGCGCGGAGAGCCGGTCCGCAGTGTCCCGGATGGCACATGAGCTCGGTGGAACCTTCGGGCAGGATGCCGAGCAGTTCCACGAGTTCGGCGGCGCGGAAGCGCCCGGTGATCTGGAAGCCGGCGAAATGGTCGGTGGTGCGGCAGCCGTAGCGCGTGAGGACGCGGTGGAAGCGGCGGCGCATGAGCCCGAGCGCGTCGCTGGTGAGGCGCTTGAGGCGAGGCACGGCGCCGCGCATCGCGCTCAGCGGAAAATCGAAGGGACGCCGCACCCATGGCACCTCGAATTCCCCGGCCAGGCGCGCCACGGCGTCGAGCACGGGCGGGGCGAGGTGCGTGTGCTTGTGGGTATCGAAGTGGGTGGGGCGGATGCCGGAATCGAAGATGCGGCGCACCTGCGCGCGCAGTTCCTCGTAGGGGCGGATCTCGCGCTTCGCCAGCGCGGCGACGAGTTGCGGCACGCTGAGCGGGTAGGGCCGGCCGGTGAGCAGCGATTCGCCCGAGATCAGCACCAGGTGCGCGCCGATGTCGAGCGTCGGGGTGTCCTTCGCCAGCCGCAGGGCGTCGTCGAAGGCCGCGCCGTTGGCCATGAGGGTGGTGGCGGTGAGGATGCCGTGACGGTGGGCATCGACGATGCCCTGGTTGACGTCCGGAGTAAAACCGAAGTCATCTGCGTTGACGACGAGTTGTTTGCGCGCGCTCAAAACAGGGTCAGCCGGATGGTGAGGAATTTCTTGGGATTGGCGCGGATGTCCTTGGCCAGGGACTGAAACTCTTTGGTGGCGCCGGTGAGCGCGTCGTACATCTGGGGGTTGACCATGAGTTGGCCGATGGTGCCCTGGCCGGAGTTGATCTTATCCATGGTCGCGTTCAGCTTGCCGACGAGGGTGTCGAGGCGCTGGTGCAGGGTGTCGTCCTTGAGCAGTTTGCCGGCGGTGCCTTTGCCCGCGTTGAGGTCGGCGACGAGAGTGCGAAGCTCCTTGATGGTGGCCTCCATCTCGTCGTACACGGCGGGGTCCTTGAGCAGTTTGCCGGCGGTGCCGCGTCCGGCCTGCAGGTCGGCGAGCAGCGCGTCGGTGCGCTTGAGGGGGGAGCGGAGGTCGTTGTAGAGCGCGTCGTCGTAGAGCAGCTTGCTGAGGGTGCCCTTGCCGGTGCGCACGTCCTGGAGCAGGCCCTGGCCTTCGGCGGCGATGCCGTTGAGGCGGTTATACAGTTCCTCGTCCTTGAGGAGCTTACCGATGTTACCCTTACCCTGCTCGACGCCGGCGAGCAGCGAATCCACCCGGTTGACGATGATCTGGAAGGCATCGAGCAGCTTCGCGCTCTGGTCCATCAACTGCGGGATATCCTGGGTCTGCTGGCTTTTCAGCTCGTCGCCGTCCTTCACCGGGTGCGCGATATCGCGGCCCTTGGTGATGTTAATGAATTTATCTCCCAGCAGGTTGGCGGCGCCCACGCCGGCCAGGGAATCGATCGGGATGTCCTTGAGGTAGCGCTCTTCCACTTCCATGACGAACTCGACGGTGCGGCTGCGGTCGGTCGAGGTGGTGAGCCGTACCTCGTCGAGCGAGCCGATGGTGATGCCGTTGAGGCGCACGGGCGTGGCCACCGCGATGCCGCTGGCGTCGTCCATGTACGTGCGAAGCTCGGCCTTCCTGCGGAAGAAGCCGCGGGAACTGGTGAGCAGGAAGATCAGGACCCCGATGATGACGAAGGCGCCCAGGCCGAGCAGGCCTACCTTCAACTGCGACCAGCGCACTTTTTTCGGATCCGCCATGATCTATGTCCGCTGCTTGAAGAATTTCGCGATGTACGGATCGTGCGACGCTTCCAACTCGTCCTGATCGCCTTCGAAGATCAACCGGCCTTCCTTCATCACCATGAAAGTGGTTCGTGCCGTTGCGCGGTCCCCGTTGCGTGCCGGCTCGAGACTGCCTTTTTCCGAATTGTAGCGGAAATTGGCCATGAGGTTTCCGTCCTGGTAGCGGTGCGTGACCATCAGGGTGGTGGCGCGGCTGACGTCGCGCTCCTTGATGAGCAGGGCCATGATGGTGTGGGCGGTGATGGGGTCGAGTCCGGCGGTGGGGGAATCGTACATCTGCAACGGGGGCTCGGTGACCACGGCGCGGGCGATGGCGGCGCGGCGCCGCATGCCTCCGGAGAGTTCGGCCGGGAATTTTTCCAGCGTGCCGCCGAGTTCGACGAATTCGAGCGCCCGCGTCACGCGCGGCAGCACGTCGCAGGACGGGCAGTGGATGGCCTTCTGGTTGAGCAGCGGGTAGGCGACGTTCTCTTCGATGGTGAGGGAATCGAACAGAGCGCTCTCCTGGAAGAGCATGCCGATACGGCTGCGGATATCGAACAACTGGCGCTCGTTCATCCGGGAGATGTCCTCGCCGAACACGAGCACGCGGCCGGAGTGGGGTTTGATCAGCCCCATGGCGGTCTTCAGCAGCACAGTCTTGCCGCTGCCGGCGGCTCCCAGGATCACGTGCGATTGGCCGCCGCGGGCTTCGAAGGTGAGATCCGCCAAGGCGGGCTGATCGTCGAAGAACACGCTCACGTTTTCGAAGCGCAGGGCCGGCTCGCGGGATTCGCCGGGCATCAGGAACCGCCCGTGCTGATGAAGATTTTGGTGAGCAGCAGGTCGATCACGAAGATGAGGACCGTGGCCACCACCATGGCCTGCGTGGTGGAGCGGCCCACACCCTGCGTGCCGCCGGTGGTGCGCAGTCCGTAGAAGCAGCCCACCAGGGATACGACGAAGGCGAAGACGAACGGTTTGACCAGGCCCTGGGTGACATCCACGTACCATTCCAGGCCGCGCCACACGCTCATCCAGTACTGGCGGGTGAGCAGGCCGAGGAAGAAGCGGGCCACGATGAAGCCGCCGAACATGCCGACGAAGTCGGCGATGATGGTGAGCAGCGGCAGCATGGTGGCGGTGGCGATCAGACGCGGGGTCACGAGTTTCTGCACCGGATCCGTGCCGAGCGCGCGCATGGCGTCGATCTGCTCGGTGACCTTCATGGAGCCGAGTTCGCTGGCGATGCCGGTGGAGTTGCGGCCGGCCACCATGATGGCGGTGAGGACGGGTCCGAGTTCACGCACGAGGGTGAGCGAGACGAGTTGTCCGGTGCGCCCGATCTGCCCGTACTGGGCGAGCGCGCGGGACATCTGCAGGGCCATGACGGCGCCGCTGAAGAACCCGATCAGGACCACGATGGGAAGGCTGCCGACACCGATCGTGTCCATCTGCAAAATGATATCGTCGCCGTAGTGCGGACGGCGGAAGATGTTCTTCAGGGCCCTTCCGGAGAGCAGAAAGAAGTCCTGAGCCGCAAGAACAGGCTCTTTCACGAAGTCGAACAATGGGTATCGGTCCCCGCACTCCGATGCTACCATATCGGTTGAAAAACCACCCCTTGCTAGTGTGCCGCCGATGAAGGGACTCACCGACATTGCGGGAATTCGGGTAGGCCACGTGTCCGATTACGAGGCGGTCACGGGGTGCACGGCGATCCTGTGCGAGCAGGGCGCGGTGTGCGGCGTGGACCTGCGCGGGAGCGCCACGGGAACGCAGGAGATCGACACGCTGCGGCCCGGCCACCTGACGGAGCGCATCCACGCCATCACGCTGGCGGGCGGAAGCGCGTTCGGGCTGGAGGCGGCAAGCGGCGTCCGCCGTTACCTGGCGCGGCGCAAGGTGGGGATCGAGTTCGGCGGGGAGCACATCCCGATCGTGCCGGCGGCGATTCTGTTCGATCTCGGCATCGGGCGCACGGACACGCACCCGGGAGTGGCAATGGGCGAGGCCGCGGCGGCGGCGGCCGGCGACGGCCCGGTGGCCGAGGGCAATGTAGGGGCGGGCACCGGCGCGACCGTGGGCAAGCTGTTCGGAAGCGCGCGCGCGATGAAGGGCGGGTTGGGCACGTTCACGCTGCCGCTGCCGGGCGGCGTGCTGGTGAGCGCACTGTGCGCGGTGAACGCGCTGGGCGATGTACGCGATCCAGCCACCGGGAAGATTGTGGCGGGCGCGCGCAAGAGCGGGGACTCCCGCGAATTCGCCGATAGCGAACGGGCGATGCTGAACGGCACGCCGCTTCCGGGGACGCGCTCCAACACGACGCTGGCGGTGGTGGCGACCAATGCGGCGCTCGACAAGGTGCAGGCCACCAAGCTCGCGCAGATGGCCGGGCTGGGGATGGCGCGCACGATCTATCCCGTCAATACGATGGTGGACGGGGACGCGGTGTTCGCGCTTTCGCTGGGCACACAGAGAGCGGACATCAACAACCTGGGGGTGGCGGCGGCGCACGCGCTGGCGCAGGCGATCGTGCGCGCGGTAAGGATGGCGCGGACGCTGGCGGGCTTCCCGGGACTGGCCGAGAAGTAACTCACTGGCGGGGCGGCGGCGGCACGCGCGGCACGGCAGGCGCTCCGGGTGCTCGGGGTGCTTCCGGCCTTCCCTGCTGAGGCGGCCCTTCCACCAGGCCCAACTGGCGCGCCTGGCGCGCGGCTTCCGGCAAGACCGCGGCGTCCTGAATCGCCTTGAACCGGGTCTTCTGCTCCGGGGTGAGCACGCTGAGTTCGCTGGTACGCACCGCTTCGCGAGCCTGTCGGACCTGCTTCTCCAATCCGCGGATTTCGATCAAGGCGCGGCCCACGGCGGCGGCATCGGGAGTTGCGGCATCAAGCAGGTCCTCGAGCGCCAGGCGCTTCTGCTGGATCTGCGGACGCAGCGCCTTCTCCTTCTCATCGGCTTCCTGGCGGGCCTTCTCGCGCGCCTGTTCCATGTGACGAAGCTGGCTGTCGGAGAGGTTCAGGTAGTCCTTGAGGGCGCGGTAGTCGGGCGCTTGCGGCGGCCCTTGCATGGGAGGAAGCGGGTTCCCGCGCATCGGTCCCCGCATCATCCGTCCCTGCATGGGCTGGCCCGGCATCATCCTCCCGCCCTGCATGGGCGGCCCGAAACGAGGTTGCTGCGGGGGATTCGGCGCCTCCACCTCGCGCGGAGAGTCCGGGGCGGGCGGGTTGGCTTGCCCGTGGGCAATCACGGCGAAAACCGGCAACAACAAGTAAAGCGTAATACTCTTCATGTCCAGCAGCGTACACCCTCCGGCTCCAGCCGGCACGCCGCCGCGGGTTAAAATAGGTAAAAACTGGGTAACCACGGTTAAGGAGACTGATGACCGCTCGGACCCTGATTGCGGCGTTGCTAATGCCGCTTGCGTTCGCGATGGCGCAGACCGCGCGCGAAACGCCGCCCGACCAGAAGGCGTACGCCGAGGCCTCGCGCACCGCCGATCCGGCGAAGAAAATCGCCGCCCTCGAAAAGTTCAAACTGGACTTTCCCAAGAGTAACTACGCGCAGATGGCGGATAACTCGATCCTGAGCGCGCTGCTTAAAGACATGCCGGACCAGAAGGCCCGGATCCGCAAGACCGCCGCCGCCATCTACAAAGCCGCCGCCCTGCGCGACAAGGAAGCGTCGCGCGGCGGCGTAATGGTCACCACGCGCAATCGCGAGTCCGCGGCGTTACGGATTGCCGAACAGTTCCTGTCGGCGAACGTCTTCCTCAAGGATGCCGAAGGATGGGCCAAACGCAGCATCGAGCCGATGCGAGAGAACGTGTGGATGAGCGAGCAGCGCGAATCTCTGGCGAAGCGCAAACAGCCGATCCCCGCGCAGGGCGAACTCATCAAACGATTCAACGAGCAGCGGGCGACGCGCCAGGGAGTGCTGGGACAGATCGAATGGAAACTGGGGCGCGAGGCGGAGGCGAAGAAACTGCTCGAGACCGCCTATGCCGCCAGTCAGAGCAACGTCGCGGTTGCGGCGGCGCTGGGTGAAATCGCGCGTAAAGACGGCGACGACGCCAAAGCGCTGGACTATCTGATCCCGGTGCGGCTGAGCGGGCACGCGCCGGCAAGCGCCAGCGAAGCCTTCGAGAGCATCTACCGCAAGCTGCACGGCGGCTCGCTCGACGGCGTGGAGGCGATGTTGGACCGCGAGTACCGAAAACGCCTCCCCAACCCGGTCCACGTGGAAGCTTACAAACCGGACGGGAAGCGCAGCGATCGCGTGGTGCTGGGCGAAGTCTTCACCGGCAGCGGATGCCCTCCGTGCGCCGGCGCCGACCTTGCCTTCGACGCGGCCATGGAGCGGTTCGCGCACAAGGATTTCGCCGTGGTCATGTATCACCAGCACATTCCGCGGCCCGACCCGATGACCACGCCGGAAACCACGGCGCGCGCGAAGTTCTACGAAGTGCGCGGCGTGCCCACGTTCGCCGTCGACGGCGCCGACACCATCGGCGGCGGTTCGCGCGAGATGGCCAAAGGCATCTACGATCGCTTGATCACGGACGTGGAAAAGGACCTGGACTCGCCGGCGGAAGCGCACGTCCGCCTGGATGCCGCGCTCACCGGGGCGGGTGTTCACGCTTCCGTCGTGGTGGATGGAGTGAAGGGCGACGCCAAGGATGTGCGCGTACAGATTCTGCTGGTGGAGAAGGAAATCCGCTTCAACGGTGAGAACGGCATCCGCTTCCATCCAATGGTGGTGCGCGCGTTCGGCGGCGGGTCGGCGGACGGCTTCAAACTGGACGGCGCCGGCGGGAGCTTCGAAGCCTCCTTCGATCTGGACGCGGTGAGTAAGGCCATCAAGCAGCATCTCGACGAATACGAAGCCAAGGGCCATCGCGGCGAGAGCTTCAAGTTCGCCGAGAAGAAGTATCAGATCGATCGCAAAGACCTGGCGGTGGTGGCGTTTGTGCAGGACGCCAAGACACGGCACATCCTGCAGGCGGCGTGGGCCGATCTCGCGCCCGCGGCCGCGCATCCCACGACCGAGGCCAATACGGGCTCCCTTCGATGAAGACTCTTCTGCTCGCGGCGCTGGCCGCCACACTATGGGCGGCTCCGCCCGACCCCGTCTCCTGGAAACTCGCGCCTCCGGCCAAACCGGTGAAGGCAGGCGCGAACTTTCAGGCGACCCTGACCGCGGCCATCGAGCCGGGCTGGCACCTCTACTCGCTGAAACCGGTGGCCGAAGGGCCGATTCCAACGCGCATATGGGTGGCCGATGGCCAACCGTTCAAGCTCGCTGGAGCGGTGGGCGCCGACGATCCCGTCACCGTGCAGGATCCGGCGTTAGGCATGGAAGTGGAGATGTACGAAGGGCAGGCTTCCTTCACGCTGCCGCTGGAAGCGGCCGCGGGATCGGAGGGCGCGCAAAAACTCGTTGTGAGCGCGTCCTATCAGTCCTGCAACAACAAACTGTGCCTGCCGCCGAAGACGGTGAGAGTGGAGTTGCCACTCAT
>JAFDVU010000132.1 GCA_018268835.1 Acidobacteriota bacterium
GGGCGGCGGACCGTTGTCGCGCAGGTAGGCGACCAGCGTGCCGTCCTTCTTGCGGACCACCGAGGGCTGAATGCAGCCGTCGCCGACGATGGGTTCGCTGCCGGTCCAGGTATAGCCGTGATCGTCGCTGATCGCCATGATGCCGTAGGAGAAGCCGTCGGAGTACATGGGCACGAGGATGCGGCCGCTGGGCAGTTCGAGCGGATGCGTGCGGGTGAACCATCCCATGCGCGAGAAGTACTCGTCCTCGGCGTGCGCGATCTGCTCTTTGGCGCGCGCGGCGCGCGGTCCGTTAGCGGCCACCTCGGCCGCGGCGAAGGCCTTGGTCTTCTCCACGATGTTTTTGGGGATGAGCACGATGTTGTCCTGGAACTCCCATTTCGGCGGGCCATCGGGCTGTTGGTAATCGGTGGAGATGCGGTACTTCATGAGCGCGGTCTCCCAGCGGTGGGCGACGATCAGGGGCCAGAAAAAGAACAGACGTTTTTGGGAATCGAGGAAGAGTACGGGGTTGGTCTCGGGGAAGCCGGGCGTATCGGCCATGAGGAAGGGCGCGGTCCATTTTTTCGTGACGTGATTCCAGCGCGCGCCACGGATGAGGACGTCGTCCGCCGTACGTTCACCGGAGCCGTGGAACCAGACGACGAGCAGGTCGTGGTTGGGCAGTTCGACCACGCTGGAGGAATGGTTGTGCCAGCTTTCCTGGGGGAAGATGAGTTCGCCCGAGTATTCAGGCGCGGCGGCATAGCCGAGTGCCGCGGCAAGGACCAGGGCCGCAAGGGTTCGCATTGGCTCAGTATAACGGCCAGCGCTTGCGGGATCGACAAGGACTTCCGGCGCCCTCTACTTCTTTGCGAGCGCGGCCATGACCTGATCGGTCACCTGCTGGACGAGGCGTTCCATTTCGTCGCCGCTCAGTCCGGCGGATTCGACGGCGACGCAGGGACGCGGGGTGATGGCGATGGTGTTCGGCGTGTCCGGCAGGTCGCAGAGCTGGCACTCTTTCATCTCGTGGCGCGGATCCGGCAGGCCGAGTTTGGCTTTGATCGCCAGCAGGTCGGCGGCTTTGTCGTTGGTGATGAAGGTGGGGCCGCCGATCATCTGAGCGTTCATCAGGGTCCAGCAGTAGGTATCCAGCACTTCGGCGTACCATTCGGCGTGAGTCACGGTATCGCCCCAGCAGACAATCCCGTGGTTCGAAAGCAGCACGCTGTTGTGCGTCTTGACGAACGGGATGACGGTGCGGGCGAATTCGCTGGTGCCCGGTGTTTCGTAGGGCGAGAGCGCTACCTTGCCGATGAACACCTCGTATTCTGGGATGATGCAGGTGGGCGGAACCTTGCCGCTGATGGCGTACGCGGTGGCGTGCGGCGGATGGCAGTGGACCACGGCCTTGGCCTCGGACACTTCCTTGTAGATCTCGAGGTGCATCAGGATCTCGCTGGTGCGCGGGCGCCCGCCGGCGAGCTGCTTGCCGGTGAGATCGACCATGCAGAGCTGGTCGGGGGTGAGATCGTACTTGCTGCACAGCGTAGGTGTGCAGATCACCTCGTTGGGACCGAGGCGGTAGGAGATGTTGCCGCCGTTGCCGTCCACGTAGGAGCGCATCCAGAGCTTCTTGCCGACGGCGCAGATCTCTTCCTTGATGGCGCGGGCTTCGGGCGAATTGAAGAGCGCGGCGATTCGCGGATCGCTCGCGGCCATGCCGGCGGGCGCGGCCGAAGACGCGCCGGCGGAGCCGCTGCGCACGTCGATGCCGCGCGCCTGCAGCGATTCCCGCGCCGACGGCGTGAGGATGGCGCCGTCCTGGATCACGACTTCTTTGGCGCCCTTCTGCGCGGCGGCGTCGATGTCACGCAGTGTGATGACTTTCAGTCCGGTCAGGTCGATGGTCATTTGCCCTTTGTCCATTAAAGCACCCGGAGCGCGCCGCCGGCGATGACGTAGCGGCGTTCCCGCGTGAAGGTGAGCGGCGTGGTGACGCCTTCTCCGGTTGGGGTTGCGATGCTGTGGCTGAGATAGCTGGGCGCGCTGAGGGAAGCGAAGCACGGCCCGTTGTGGACGAACAGCGTGGTATTCATGGCGCGCGCCATGCGGGTGGCAGTATCCACGTTGCGCGTGTGGATGATGGCGGTGTGGCGGTAGCCGTGTTCGGCGCGGACACTGGCGGCGATGGCGGCATCCACGTCGGGGACGCGCACCACGGGCAGGAACGGCATCATCTGTTCCTCTTCGACGAAGGGGTGGCCGGCATGGGTCTCGCCGAACAGCAGATCCGTCCCGGCGGGCGCCTGGATGCCGGCCGCCTGGGCGAGGACGGCCACGTCCTTGCCGACGAATTCCTTCTTCACGTGGGCGCCGCATCCGGTGGCCGGGTCGTCGAAGCGGAAGGCGGCCTTGGTGAGGCGGTCGATGGCGGCGGCGTCGAGTTGCACGGCGCCGGCGCGGCGCATGGCGGCGATGAAGGCGTCGGCCACGCCGGCCACGACGAAGACTTCCTTTTCGCCGATGCAGAGCAGGTTGTTGTCGAAGCTGGCACCGGCGATGATGTCGCGGGCGGCGGCGTCGAGATCGGCGGTCTCATCGACCACCACCGGCGGGTTGCCGGGACCGGCGGCGATCACGCGCTTGCCGGATTTGGCCGCGGCCTTGACCACGGCGGGACCGCCGGTCACGCAGAGCAGCGCGACGCCGGGGTGCATGAAGATCTCCTCCGCGCTCTTGATGGTGGCTTCGCCGATGGTGGTGAGCGCGTTGGCGATGCCGAACTCGCGTTCGATCTCGCGATTGAAGGCCTTGAGCGCGAGTTGCGCCACCCTGGCGCCGGCCGGATGCGGGCTGAAGACGGCGGTGTTGCCGGCGGCGAGGATGTTGATGGCGTTGGTGGCCATGGTGGGGACCGAGTGAGTAGCGGGCAGCACCATGCCGATCACGCCCCACGGCGCATGCTCGATCAGGCACAGGCCCGAGGCGTCGGTTTTGGCCTCGCTGCCCATGGCTTCGGCGCCCACGGTGAGGCGGATGTTTTTGAGCTTGGTGATTTTGTGGTCGAGGCGGCCGAGTTTGGTTTCTTCGAGCTCGATGCGTCCCCACTCGGCGGAGTTGTCATGGCAGAGGCGGCGGACGATGCCGCAAAGGCGCGCACGGTCGTCGAGGCTGAGGGCGGCGACCTTCGCCTGCGCTTCCTGGGCGGCCTTGACGGCGCCATCGACGGTAGCGAACACGCCGCTGTCGCCGGGCACGGAGCGTCCGTTGACGGGCAGCGGGCCGACTCGAGCTTCGATGGCCTTCAATACCTCGCGGGCGATTTCGGCAATCAACTGCTCGTGGGCGGTGCTCATTTGGGCAGGACCTTCTTCACGTCGTCATGGGGACGCGGGATGAGGTGGATGCTCTTGACTTCGCCGACCGCGCGGGCGGCGACGGCGCCGGCGTCGATCGCGGCCTTGACGGCGGCGACATCGCCTTCGATCACGACCGTGCACAGGCCGCTGCCCACCTTGCGCCATCCCTTGTAATGCACGTTGGCGGTCTTCAGCATCGCGTCGGTAGCGTGCACGAGGGGAACCATCCCCTTGGTTTCGATCATTCCGATTGCCAGGCTCATATGCTTTTCCTCCGTGCTCCTCTTAACGGACGATGCCATCGACCACGCCTTCGTGGGGGCGCGGGATGACGTGGGTGGCGATGAGTTCGCCGACGCGGCGGCAGGCGGCGGTGCCGGCATCGACCGCGGCGCGCACGGCGCCCACATCGCCGCGCACGATGGTGGTGACGAAGCCGCCGCCGATTTCGACGCTCTTGATCAGCTCGACGTTGGCGGCTTTGACCATGGCGTCGCTGGATTCGATGACGCCGACAAGGCCGCGGGTTTCGATCATCCCGATGGTCAGGAAGCGGTGGGGATCCTTGAGGTCGGCCTCCTTGGGCAGGAAGGAGGAAAAGTTGGGCAGTTCGTCGTGCGGGCTCGGGATGACGAGCACGCTGGAGAGTTCGCCGACCTTGCGGACGCCGGCGGCGCCCGCGTCGGTGGCGGCTTTGACGGCGCCCACGTCGCCTTCGACGAACGCGGTGACGAGTCCCGAACCCACCGAGACCCATCCGGCGAAGGACACGCGCGCGGCTTTGAGCATGGCGTCGGTGCCTTCGATCAGGGCCACGAGGCCCTTGGTTTCGATCATTCCCAGTGCTTGCTTCATTTGTAGAGTTCGATGTCCTTGGTGAGGTGGAGTCCGCAGGCGTTGGCTTCGTCGGTATCCATGTGAACGTTGAGGCGGGTGGCGGGATCGATGCGCACCTGAACTCGGTTGAAGGTGAGACCGGCATCGCCTCCGACCCGCAGCTTCATCATGTCCTTGTGCTTGACCCCGTAGTAGCCGGCTTCGTCGGGACTCATGTGGACGTGGATGGCGGCGCGGATCACACCCTCCTTGAGTTCGCACATGCCCTTGGGGCCCATGAGGAAGCATCCGGGGGTGCCGGCGATGTCGCCGGAGAGCCGGATGGGCGCGTCGATCCCAAGCATGATGGCGTCGGTGAAGGCGAGTTCCACCTGCGACTGCTTGCGCAGGGGGCCGAGGATCCGCAGGTTGGAGATCAGGCGGCTGCGCGGTCCGATGATGGTGACGGTTTCGTTGGCCGCGTAGTTGCCCTTCTGGTAGAGTTCGCGGAAAACGGTGAGTTCGTAGCCCTTGCCGAAGAGGATGTCGAGGTCTTCGCGGCAGAGATGGCAGTGGCGCGCGGAGGCGTCCACGCGGAGCACGGGCGGCGTCTTCCCGGACGGGGCGCCCGCGCGGGCGCGGACGACTTCGCGGACAATCTCTTCGATGTCCGCGCGGCGGATCGGCGAATCGGGTCGGCTGGCTGACATGTCCTTCCGGTGCGGCGGGTCCCTGGTGCTCGAATAGCGGTAACGAACATCGTAACGGTATGCGGGGGCGGGGGTCAAACGGAGTGGAAGCTGCATTTCGAGCGTTACGGCCGGAGAACCGCTATGATCGGATTTTGGCAGTCCCCGAAACGGGAGCGGGAAGCACATGAACGGGCCGGATGGCGGCGGCAGCGAGCCGGCGCACGAGCTATTTTCGGAGATGTACGAGGACCTGCGGCGGCTGGCGCATGCCCGGCTGCGGCGGAACGAACCGGTCACGCTGCTGGACACGACTTCGCTGGTGCACGAGACCTTCCTGCGGGTGCTCAAATCGGGCCGGGTGGGCGAATCGGAAAGGCCGCGGTTTCTGGCCTACGCGGCGCGGGTGATGCGCTCGATCATCGTGGACTTTGTGAGGCAGCGGCACGCGGAGCGCCGGGGTGGCGACGATCCGCGCGTTTCCCTGGATGCGATGGGAGATGCGGTCCCCTCGGCCGAGGACGAGGTGCTTCGCATCAGCGAGGCTCTCGACGAACTGGCCAAAGCCGATGAACGGCTGGTGCGGATCGTGGAGATGCGCTACTTCGGAGGTTACACGGAGGAGGACATCGCCCTCGCGCTGGGTGTGAACGAGCGGACCGTGCGGCGCGAATGGCAAAAGGCCCGGCTCCTGCTCGCGCTGGCGCTCAAGTAGCCGGGCCGATCCGCCGTTGCCGATCAGAGCGACCGCAGGAAGTCCAGGATCGCCTGCTTATCCGCCGCCGCGAGGGCGTTGAACTTCTGGATCACGGCGTTGGCTTCCGAGGGAGGATAGCTGTTACCGTGCGCGAGGCTGTCGCCCTGTGGGTCGCCGCCGGAAGCGTGCGCCCTGATGGCGACCAGGAGATCGTTGGTGCGGCCATCGTGCAGGAAGAACATGCGCTGGCCGATCCCCCAGAGCGGCGTGGTGCGGAACATGTCGCCCGCGGCCACACCTTGGGTGATGTTGTCGGCCAGACCGCTGCCCATGTGATGGACCAGCAGATCGGAGTAGAGGTTTGCGGGCACGCTTTGCAGCGCCTCCGTCTCGTGCCGCGGGCCAGTCACCATGGTGGGGGTGTGGCAGAGGAAGCAGCCGATACCGGGGTGCGCCGGGTCGGTGCCGAACAACTGCTGGCCGCGCAGCGCGCTGGGCGAGAAGGCCACGGGCTGCGGGGGCGCGAGTTCGCGAATGAAGATGGCGAATTCGAGCCAGTCCGCAACCATGTGCAGCGGATTATTGAAGGCCTGATTGCGAATGTCGGTCGGATCGGTGCGGGTGATGTCGTTGGGCTCGTTCACGCCCTGGGTGCAGGCACTGGTCTCGTCGCGGGCGGTGGGGAACACATCATTGGTGACCCCCATCTCCACGTTGTAGGCTTCGCCGGCGAAGATGGCGATCGACTTGTTCTGCGCTTTCCAGCCGAAGCGGCTGATGGTGCCGTCGTTGCCGCTGCGGTTGGGGATGCCGCCGATTCCCAAGGCGGCGCGCGCCGAAGCCGTGGCGGCGGAACTGCTCAGAATGGTGCTGTCCTGAATCGCCTCGATCAGGCCAAGGCCGAAGGTCTGGAGCGGAATGCGGAAGCTCAGGTTGCCCTTCCGGTACTGGGTTTCGAAGTCGGTCGGCGGCAGGACCGCGTTGGTGCAGCCGGGGGCGCCGATATCGGAGCGCCCGACGATGGTGAACAGCGCGTGCACGCCGCCATCGGGAGTGCCGTCCTGGTTTCTCTGGAAGCGGACTTCGCGGATGGGGCCGTACCGGGTGAGGAAGGAGGGGACGTAATTCTGCGCGCCCTTGCGATGGGGGATCAGGTCGAACATCGGGTTCTCGGGCTTGCGGTACCGGGCAGGGGGGTCCTGCGGATTGGGCACGAGAAAGCCGCCGGATCCGCCGATGGCCGGTTGCTGGTGGCAGACGGAACATTGATCGCCGTTGAAGCGCGCGCCCAAGCCGGAGGAATTCGTCAGGGTGGCGAGATTCGGATTCTCGCCGGTATCGCCGCCGAGCGGCATGTCGCTGCAGGTGTCGCACACCGCCTCAAGCTGGGTGGTGCGGCGGATGCCTTCGTTGAACAGTGCCAGTTCGTTGGGGGTCAAGCCGGGGATGGGTCCGCCGGCGCCCGGGGGCCCTCCACGAACTCCGGGGTCTTTCTGCGCGAGACAGAGGAACGTGCAAGTGAGCGCCGCGATTGCGAAACGGCGCGGCATTGGAATGTCGAACATGAGAGTGGCTCCCTCCGAGTCAAACTTCGTCAGCGTGGGAGGCCGGTTTGCCGGCGCCCGCTTCCGAGTGCTCGCAAGGATTAACGGATTCCCGCAGGATTTCCGGACATGGCGCGGCGTTTTTTCCCGGCGGGCGCCGCTACCGCGCGAGGAGGGCTTCGAGTTCGCGCAGCGGCCGGCGGTATTGCTCGCCCAGATCGCGGTGGGTGGCGTGGATGCCCCGGGCGCGGGCAAGCAGCGGGCGGGCTTCGCCGGGGCGGCCCACGGTCACGAGACATTTCGCGAGAGCGACCTGCGAATCCGCCATCAGCGGGCTGCGCTCAGGGTCGAAGACGTCCCGGCCGAGGACAGTGGCGCGTTCCAGAAGCGGTAACGCAGAGGAGTTGCGTCCGGAGAAAAGCAGCGCCTTGCCTTCAACGAGGGCGGCGCGCGCCTCCCAGCGTTTGAGGTAGTCACCGAGGCCGGCGTCCTGGATCCGTGTGCGGACTTCGTGCGCCAGGGCGATGGCCGCATCCGGCCGGCCGCGGGCCAGTTCGGCCTCGGCGCGCGCCAGGGCGATGTCCAGCCAGCCGTAAGAAATCTGCGCAGGGTGCGGCTCGAAGGGCGATCGCGCGAGAAGCTCCCCCGCATCCCGCGCGCGGCCGGTAGCCACAAGGAGGCCGGCGCGGCTGAGCAGCGAGTCGGTGATCTCGGCCGGCGACGAAGGGCTGAGCCGGGAGCGGATGCCCGCGGCTTCGGCCAGGATATCCTCGGCTTTGCGGTAGTGCCCGAGGTCGGTCTCGCCGGAGGCCATCCACTCCATGGTGTTGATGAAGTCGTGGGAATCGCGGCCGTGGCCGCGGAGGCGGCCCTGCTCGGCCAGGGCCAGCATGGCGACGCCCTCTTCGGTGCGGCCGTAGCGCAACAGATGGATTCCGTAGCCGTCACGCACCATGGGAGTGTGAAAGAACTCATCCGGCCCGAGCGTGTGCACGGCCAGGTCCACGGCGTCGCCAAGAATCCGCAGGCCTTCCCGCGGCCGGGAGGTCTGGCAGAGGTGTGCGCCCAGCCGGTACTTGGTCTGGACCACGTCCACGTGATCTTCGCCCTTCAGCGTGCGCGCCACCTCCACCGCCGACCGTAGACTTTTCTCCGCGCCGCCCAGGTCGAGGACGTGGCGCTGCGCATCGCCCAGGTAGGCGTACAGAGCAGGCAGGGGTCCCCTGGCTTCCCCTTGCAGGGATTCGGCGACACGGATCGCGGCGGCGAGATTGACGATGGCCTGCCGGTACTCGCCGCGGTGATCCTGGGCCTGACCCAGGGCGTTCAGCGCGGAGACGAGTTCCGGCGAAGGCGGATACTTGCGGAAGAGCTCGACGGAGCGGGATTCGAAGGTCTCGGTACCGGCCAGGTCGGTTCGAAACAGGCTGTTGCCCATCGCGAGGTAGTACTTTGCGCGCAGGCGCGACTGGAAATCCCGGTTTTGGTCGAGGATGCTTCCCGCCTCTTTCAGCAGGGCGGGACGATCCTGCGCGAAGGACGAGTTGCCCGAGTCGACGGCGAGTTCGACGAGCGCGCGGGCGACCTCGGGATGATGCGGACCCCAGACGCGTCTGGCGAGTGCGACGCGTTTGCGTCCGAGCAGGGCCGCCTGGTCCTGGAGGCCGAGATCGACGTAGAGGCGAAAGAACGTCTCCAGAGTTTCCAGCTTGGCTTCGGGCGCCTCATTCAATGCGCCATCGATCCGGTGGGCGCCCATATCGAGGAGTTCCCGCGCGGTGGTCTGGCGGGCCTTCACCGGGTCCGCGTTCTGGCTGGAGTTGGCACGGAAGACGTCGAGCAGAAACGTGCGGACGGTCTGGGCCGTGCGGGTCTGGACCTGCGCGATGCGCGCCTCCCTGAGGGCGATTCCGAGGCCGGCGCAGAGGGCCGCGATGACGGCGACGACCGCGCCGACGGTGACCGTGTGGCGGCGGACGAACTTGCGGGCGCGATACCAGGAGCTTTCCGGCCGGGCCAGAACGGGCTCCCCGCGGAGGTAGCGCTCGATGTCCTGGGCGAAGGCATCCGCCGTCGGGTAACGCTGGGCGGGGGCCTTGCTCAGGGCCTTGAGGAGGATAGTGTCGAGATCGCCGCGCAGGCTGCGCGCCAGTTGCTTCGGGTTGACGCCGCGGGCCTGGGCTTGCGCGACCCCCGCCGCAGCCTGGCTGGGGCGCACGGGATCGGCAGTGAGCACCGCTTCTTCGAAGCCGCTCCTGCCTTCGCGCGCGGGACGGTACGGGCGCTGACCGGTCAGCAGTTCGTAGAGGACCACACCGAGCGAGTACACATCGCTGGCGGTGGTGACGGTTCCGCCGGTGATCTGTTCGGGGCTGGCATAGCCGGGCGTGAGCGCGCTTCCGCCGATGCGGGTGAGCTCGGTTTCATTGGCTTCGCCGTCGCTCATCAGCTTGGCGATACCGAAATCGAGCAGCCGGACTTCCCCGTCGCCGGTTACCAGGATGTTGGCGGGTTTGAGATCGCGGTGAACGATCAGGTTGGCGTGCGCGTACTGCGCGCCGCGCAGCACCTGGAGGAAGAGTTGCAGGCGCGGCTTCAAGGCGAGGTGCCGGCGGTCGCAGTAGTCCGTGATCTTCTCGCCTTCGACGTACTCCAGGGCGAGATAGGGCTGGCCGCTCTCCGCGATGCCGGCGTCGTAGAGGCGGGCGATGCAGGGGTGGTTCAGTTGCGCCAGAATGTCGCGTTCGCGCTTGAAGCGTTCGGCGAGCGCGCGATTGTACATGGAGACGATGGGGAGCTTGAGGGCCACGGGACGCCTCATCTCGCCGTCGGCGCGTTCGGCCAGCCAGACGACGCCCATTCCGCCCTGCCCCAACTCGGCGTTCAGTCGATAGGGACCGACGAGCGCACCGGGGGCGAAACCGGCGGGGCCCGGGGCACGCTCCAGGCGGGGCAGCGTGTCCAGGAAGCCCCGGTCGCCGATCGTGTCACGGGCGGCGAGCAATTGACGAAGAGCGGGCGCGAGATGGGCCTGTTCGGGGGGAAGATGGTCGAGCCAGCCGGGGCGCGACTCCGGCGGCAGGTCCAGCAGTTGATCCAGGAGGCGTGAAAGCTCGGGCCAGGTTTCCGGATTGATGCGCATCGTTCACCGCCGCGACGAGGGTCAACGCGGGCGCGATCCGGACGAACCCGAATTACGCGCCTACGAGGTCACCGAGGCCATAGCGTATCAGAATCTGTTCGACCTGTACGGCCTTGCCGCTGCCGGCGGCTTCGTCCATGGCCTGCATCAGGGCCACGGTGACGATGCCTTCGGCGGCGTCCGGCTTGGGGGTCGTGCCCGCTGCCAGGCAGCGCGCGAAGTACTCGATGTAGTTCTGGTATTCGCCGGCGTGGTGCGAGTGGCCTCCGAAGCGGAAGAAGTAATCGTCCAGATCCTCGAAGGTCTCGACCACGCTCTGCGCGCCGATTTTCCAGGCGTAGCGCAGGTCGTAGTAATCGGCGTGGCTGGCGCCGTTGGCCGCGCGCAGGATGCAGCTCATGTGGCTATCGCGCTGAATCGGGGCGACCGGCGAGGAGTACGTGCCGCTGATGCGGCCGATCACGCCGCCGCGCGACTTGAAGACGAAGTGGTAGGTATCGGGATTCTTCAGGCCGATCTCGCGGCCGTTGTCGCTGAGGATGCCGTAGCCCATGACTTCGCTGACGTCGGGCACGTACCAGCGCACGAAATCCACCGGATGGCTGAGGCCGCCGTAGAGCCACTTGAACGCGTCCAGATGCGCCCACCCTTTGGCGAGGAACCAGCGGTGATCGGCGTTGTAATGCGTCTCCACGCTGTGCAGCTTGCCGAAGACGCCGGTATCCCAGTGCTGCCGCTGGCGGGCGTAGGGCGCGAAGAAGCGCGAACTCTGTCCCACCATGACGGAAAGGCCGCTGGCGCGCGCGGCTTCGAGCACGTCGCGCGCCTGGTCGAGGCGGTCGAGGAAGGGCTTGGTGCAGATGACGTGCTTGCCCGCGCGCAGAGCCTTCAGCGTGTGCCCGGCGTGGAGGTGATCGGGCGTGTAGATGCCGATGACGTCGATGGCGGGATCAGCCAGCATGTCGTCATACGAGGTGGTGTAGCCGGGGAGGCCGAATTCGGCGCAGCGCGCGCGGCAGAGGTCCTCATTCAAATCGCAGACCTGAGCCACGTCCCAGAGATCGCTTTTCAGGCCCGCGGAGATGATGCTGCGGCCTTCGCCGAGGCCGAGCACGCCGAGAGCGAGTTTCCTGCCGGTGGGAGATTTGTCTGTCATAGGTTGTCCTGCGCGGTCACTTCGCCGGTTCCGGTTCCGCGATGTCTTTGTAAGCCGGCTCGAGGCCCGCGGCGTTGACGATGGCCAGCGCCGCGGCGGAGAGGTCCTTTTCGAGGTGCGTATTCGTGGGGGTCGAGTTGGTGGCCTCGTTGCGGGTGTTGGCGACGGTGGTGTAGTTGTCGGTGACGGTGACGTCGTGGATGCGCGGCGTCCACAGGAAGAGCCACTGCCCATCCTTGCGGTTGGGGATGTCGCGGGTATCGCGCGGGTCGACCACGTTGTGGGCGATGGTCCAGTAGGCGGAGCCGTCGTCGGCGTAGAGGGTGCGGGTGGGGGAGCGGACGTAGTTGTACTCGATGCGGCTGCCGGGCTGTTCGCCGAGCACGTAGATGGAGCCGCCGTCGCGCGGAAGCTGCTGCTGGCTATCGACGATGCGGTTGTAGGCGATCAAGTTGTCCCTGGAAACTTTGGAGGGCGGGATCTCGGCGTTGCCCCACCACCAGCCGAGCGCGATAGCGCCGTAGGGCACGCCGCGGATATCGTTGTGCGAGATTTCGACCGCTTCGGTGAAGAAGCCGCTGATGGCCTCCTCCTGCTTGAAATCGAGGCTGACGTCGCGGATCCAGTTGTCCTTGATGACGTCGCGCGCGCACACGCCGGCGACGCCCTTGAACAGCGGTCCGCCGCCGATGATGTAGTGCTGCGGATGGCCCACATTGACGGCGTTGCCGGAGAGATCGCGGAAGACGTTGCCGATGACGGTGGTGTCCACGACATCGTTGACCAGGCTGACGGCGACGCCGCTGGAGAGGTGGAGGAAGCGGTCGCGCTCGAAGCGGATGTAGCGCGCGTTGCGCACATCGACGGTTGCCTGCGGAAGATCGCAGACATCGTAATGGGTCTTGTGCCAGTTGCCGTCGGCGCGGAAGCGGGTGTAGAGCGCGAGGCTCTGGACGCCGACCATGCCGCGCGAATCGCCTACTTTTTCGAGCTGCCAGTGGTCGTAGGAGAAGGTCAGGCCGGTGAAGGTGAGGTTTTCGGCTCGGTCGGCGGGCGAGTTGCCGGCGATGCGCAGGAGCCCTTCGCTGAGCGGCGCGATCACGGCGGCGCGCGACATATCCTCGCCGTTGTTGAAGTAGTAGAGCGTGTGGGTGGAGCGGTCAAAGTAGAATTCGCCGGGATTGCGCATCAGTTCATAGGCGTTGCGGATGGTGAACTTCGCCTTGGGATCGACGTAGCAGTGCCAGGCGAGGGTGGCGGCGATGGCGCCGTAGGGCTGCTGAAGGGTGAAGATGCGATGGCCGTCCTCGGTGCGAATGTCCTGAACGCCGAGCACGAGGAAGTTCCAGGTGCGGTGCTGGAGGAGTTCGACATCGGAGGGGTTGCGGAAGGCGGGCACATCGGCGGCGTTGAATTCGACGCCGGCGAAGGTCTTGCCCGGAGTTTCGGCCCACGGCTCGTCGCCCTTGACAACGAACTCGCCCCAGGGACCCTGCCCGGTGAAATCGGCCTGCGTCATGCGGGCGCGCACGCCATTGACGTAGAGGCTGCGCAGTTTGCCGTCCCAGTTCAGCTTGGCCTTGTAGATTCTGCCGTGGTCGAGGGTCCATCCGGTAACGGGGACGCCGCCGCTGATGACGGCCGGGGCCCCGGCGTCGCCGCGATAGATTACGTGGAAGCCGTTGCGGCCCGAATCGGCCGCGCGGAATTCGACCGGGGCGGTGACGGGATAGGTGCCGCCGCGCAGGTTGACGACGATATCGCCGGTCATCCCGGCGCTGACGGCCCGCACGGCGTCGCGGGCGCGGGCCAGGGTGCGGAAGGGACGGGCCTGCGTGCCGGGGTTCGAGTCGGCTCCGGAGGGAGAGACGTAGAATTCGCGGAAGACGGCCGCCGACGCGGGGGGGAGCGCCGCGGCGCCAAGCAGCAGGAGCGCGAACGCGCTCCGCAGACGGAATAAGTTCGACATATCAGTTCCGGTTCGTCATGATTGCAGGGCCGCCGCCCGGCGTTTTTCCAGGCCGGCGTGGACCAGCGGCTCCAACGCCTCATATCTACCGTAAAACAAGACCGGGATCAGGCTGAGGGTGAAGAACGCGGCGGGCAGCCAGAGGAAGCCGATCTCGATTCCGCCGAGCGACGCGGCGGTCTGCGGGGCGTTGGGCACGTAGCCGCGCGCGGCCATGATCCACGCCGGCAGGGCGCCGCCGATGCCGCTGCCGGCTTTCAGGCAGAACGCGGCGCCGATGGCGGTGAGCAGGCCGGCGGCGCGCACCCCGGTCTTCCACTCGCCGTAGTCCACGCTATCGGAGAGCAGCGAGAAGGGGAACGCCATGGCGACGCCGCCGGCGATGGTGGCGAAGATCCATCCGGCGAGGACCAGAGGGATGGAGGGCTGCGCGAGGTACATCATGAACTGCCCGGCGATCGACCCGGCGAGTCCCAGCGCCCACAAGTTGCGCTTGGAGGTGAAGCGGCACAGCCAGGGCAGGAAGACGACCGCGGCGAGCGAGACGATATCCAGGCTGTTGACGAGCGGCACGAGGTCCTTGCGGCGCAGGACGTAGGTGAAGTAGTAGATGACGGTGGAGACGCGGGCGATGAAGGCGATCCAGAAGAAGAGGCTGCTGACGAAGATGATGATCCAGGGCCAGTTGCCGCGGATGGCGCCGAAGCTGCCGAGCATGGGCATGGGGCGGTGCTGCACCGGGACCACTTCTTCCAGGTTGCGGAACGCGAGCAGGAACATCAGGATGCTGGCGGCGGCGAAGATGGGCATGACGAGCATGAAGCCGCGCTTGTCGTCGCCGTGCCCCAGCAGCGCGACCAGCGGAAGGGCGGTCGCGTTGACGATCAACACCCCGACCTTGGAGCCGATCATGCGGAAGGTGGTGAGCATGACGCGCTCCCTGGGATTGGGCGTGAGGGCGGAGAGGATCGAAGTGACGGGCGTATTGATGCCGGTGTAGAGGATGCCGCAGACGATGTAGGTGGCGGCGGAGTAAAAAGCGCGGGCGGTCTGGCTCAGGTTGGGCGTGAGGAAGGTGAGGACGCCGAAGAGAGCGTACGGCGCGCAGAGCCAGAGGAACCAGGGGCGGCTCTTGCCCCAGCGGCTGCGGGTTCTGTCGAGGACGACGCCCCAGACCGGGGCGTCGATGCCATCGATGCAGCGGGCGATGAGCAGGATGGTGCCGGCGATGCCGACCGGGATCCCGTAGACATCGGTGTAGAAGTAGAGCAGGTAATTCGAGATGACGCAGAAGATGAGTTGCCCGCCGATGTCCGGGGCGGCGTAGCTCAGCCGTTTCGAGTATGAGATTGTGCCGCTCATGAAGACCGGGGGCGCCCGAATGGTCCTGTGCCCGTCATTCTAAGGCCATTGCGGGGACGCGGACAAGAAAGGGATCGCGAGGGCGACGCGTCAGCCCTGTTTCGCGCGGCGGCGGGCTTTTTTGAGGGGCGCGGCGGGGGCGGATGGAGGCTCCGCCGGCGATGCCTCGCCGAGTCCCCACTGGAACACGTGCCAGCGCAGGTCACGGTGGACGGCGAAGGCGATGACGAACGGCAGGGCATAGGGCAGCACGGTGACCACCAGGTAATCGGCGAAGCTCACGACCCATTGTTCGAAGCCGCCGGCCTCGGTTCCGGCAAACTGCCGCGCGGCCTTGTGGGCTTCGATCTGGGCGAACACGAGCAGGAGGGCGATCTCGGCCGCCGCCATCAAAGCGGTGCCGATGGCCAGCGGCCGCAGGTTGCGGCGCAAATCGGGCGCGGCCAGAAGGATGGCCCAGAGCACGGGCAGGCTGAAGGTGAAGGTGATGACGTCCGTGCGCGGCATGTCGAAATCGATGGAGTGCAACTGCTGCGCGACGGGGCGGGCGGGCCCGGCTTCGAGGGTCATTTCCAGGGGTACGTGGAAGGTCCAGCTTCCGTCGGGATTTTCGCGGATCAACTCGCCGCTCCTACCGCCGAAGACGATGCCGCCGGCGATGGCGCCGGCACCCTCCAACCCATAGAGCAGCGGGGTGAGCAGCGCGAACCACCACAGGGAAAGCATGCCGATGAGCAGCGCCGAGCCGCGCAGCAGGAAGCGGGTCTGCGGCTTAAGATTGAGCATGCGCGGCGGCGCCCGCGCGCAGGGCGCGAGTGACCCAGTACCAGAACACGACCATGGTATCCAGCACGATCAGGCTCTCCCACAGGTAGGCGTGGGCGAAATCGAACCAGGTCATGCTGTACTGGCCCAGGTAAAACAGCGTGATGAAGCGGAAAATGTTGACCACCTGAATGATCGCGCTGCCGGCCAGCAAGCCCCAGAGCTTGAGTTTCCAGGGTGCGGGAAAGGCGAGCACGGCGGACCACAACAGGATGGTCACGTTGACGGCGTTACAGCCGTCGCGCATCTCCACGGCGAAGCCGCCGGGGGCGCGCAGAATCGCGGCCTGCTGAACGGCGTGACCGCCGCACGCGACCACGACGCCGTGCGCGAGCGTGACCAGCACGCGCGAAAAACCGCGGTCCACGGTCTGCACCGGGGGCGTGAGCAGCAGGCCGAATCCGAGCAGGAAACAGCAGGCGAAGACCAGCGCAAAGCGCAGGGGACGGATGTTGCGGGCCGAGACGCCCGTTCCGGGTTGGGGATTCGATCTCAATCTAATTTGATAACACGCCTTAGCAGGAAAAGGTAAACCGTCAAAGCCGCGGATGTGCCATGATCTGTGCATGCAAGCGCAAGTCCCGCCGTCGGTCCAGGCGACCCGGCCCGACGGGAGGTCGCTGGCGGCTGCCAGCTTGTGCGTGATGGCTCCATTCTTCGATTTGCTCGGGTGGCTGCTCGCTATCGCGGGAATCGTTCTGCTCCGCAGGGCCAGTTTCAGCCGGACGGCGAAATTGCTGCTCGTCACGATCGCCCTCGCTCCGAAAATCCTGTTCATCGGGGTACGGGCACTGACGTCTCCGCAGGGGCTCTCCTTCGCGATTGAGCCGAGGAACCTGGCGACGACGTCGTCGCTGTGGGTGTGGTGCATCGGGCTGATGGCGTTCGGGGTGTATCTGGTTCGCATGCCGCGGCTGAGGGCGCCGAACCCGAACGCGCCGATCGAACCCGGTTCGCGGCGATCCCCTCTTATTCCCGCGTTGGGCTTCCTGCTGATGGCCGTCGCACTGGTCGTCCTTCTGGGATTCATGGACGGCTTTCATCGGATCGATGAGGCAGGACCGGGCCGTTGGGCGCTGCGGCACGCCGCGCGCGGCAACGTCGCCGAGTTCGACGGCAGCGAACTCGCATCCATCGACGCGACCGAGAACCACAGCTCGCGCGGGGGGTCAAGCTATACCGTTCGGGTGGCACTGGCCGGAGGACGATCATACGAGGTAACTACCAAATCCAGCGACGCGCTCGGGGAGTTACGCAAATTCGCCACCACCGCGAACCTGCCGAAGGGCAAGGTGCGCATCCTTCGCCGCCGCGGCAGCCCCTGGATCAGCGGCGCATCCGGCTTCTCCGCGGAGGACTGCGTAGGCACTTATGAACTGGTGGACGCGAGGAACCGCTCGCGCAGCACCTTCGAATTCTGGCTGGCCGGAGGGCGCCTCTCAGGCAAGGAGACGGTGGCCGATCCCCAGGGCCGGCACGTGCGGACGCTGCGGAATATCAGGCTCAGCGACAGCGGCGATTTCGAATTCCAGCCGGCGACCTTCGTGGAGGCCTCGCAACAGGGAAAAGGCGAGAACCTCTCGCTTTCGTTCCGATGGTCGTCCCAGCCGGAAACGGGACGCTTCGTCAGGAACGGGCTCCAGGTCGGGCTGCAGAAGTACACCAAGCAGTAAAGGTCCGAGCGCCCAGCCGCAGTTGGGATGGATCTGGACGGGCAGGGCGGCAGTAATCTAACGACGGCCGGGGTTCGGCAAGATTGGAATGTCGCCGATGGGAGTCCACGTGTCGGAGGCCACGTCGTACTTCCAAATCGCTGGTGAGGTTCCACCTTGCAGGGCATACAGCACATCCCGGTGATCGTCGGTCCCGTAATTAATGCCCACCAACGCAGCCCCGGCATGGACCGGACCGGGGGTACTCGCCAGTGCCCTCCATGCTCCGTATTCCAGCACCCAGAAATCGGAAGCGCCGCCGCCCCTCAAGGCGTAGATGCGCCCGATTCGCTGGAGCTGCGCAATCGAGCCACCCGGTCCCACGGGGGCCGGGGTGGAGGGAATCCCGGCTCCCGACAACCAGGTGCTGCTGTCGATATCGAAGCACCAAAAACCGTTTGTGTTGCCGCCGCGAAGCGTCGCGATCTGGAACCGCGAGGGGGTTCCCGGTGTAGCGGGTGAGCAATCGACGGCTTCCACTACGGCCGCACCTTCCCCAACGGGGGCAGGAGAGGCGGGCAGCATCGACCATTGGTTCCGCGAGATGCTGTAGCTCCAGAAATCAGCGGTGCCTCCGCCACGAAGGGCGAAGACAGAGTCTGCGGGTGCCCCTACCAATCCCGGCGCCGTGGCTAATGCGGCTCCCGGGCCGACCGGCGCGGGAGCACCGGCTAGTGCGCCGGGCAAATCACATATTGTTCCGGTCGAGAAGAAGTTACTCGATCCTTCGCCGACAAACCCGAAGTCACAGCCATTGAAGACATTGGAAATCGCGCCACCCGATCGAACCGGCTCCGGAGCATTCTCCAGGAGTGCCCAGGCACCTGCCTTGATATCGAAGGACCACACTCTCGATGCCCCACCACCCTCCAACAGATCGAGAGTACCCATGGCGCCGATATTCGGCGACGTCATGGCGCGGCCGCCTCCCCGAGAGGAAGCAACTCGGTCCCGAAACGGACTACCGATGCGGCTCTGAAATGTTGCTTCCTGCGCAGTAACATGCCGCGGAGCACCGGCGCCGAGGACGACGACAATTATGAACACGGCGCGTCCGAAAGCGCGGTCCGACATACTGGATGAGCAGTATAGCACCGGCTGACTTACTCGGGAAGGAGGCCCGCGCAGTTTCGGTTCGTTTATAGGGCCGGTCTCGGGCTGTCGTCAGCGGGTCAGCAGGCGGTTGACGTGGCGCATGACTTCGAAGGCGTCGGCCACGTAGACGACGTCGGCTTTGCCGCGCGCCCAGCCGCAGTTGGGATCGAGGTTGACGGCACGGCGTTCGGTGATGAAGCGCCAGCCGACGACGTGCGGCTCCTCGCCGTGGCAGCAGGTGGAGAGGCCCTTAGGATGGCGCGGGGTGGCGCCGGTCTGGCCGATCTGGTTGAGGTGCGTCATGCAGGTGAGCACGCTCTGGCCTTCGCCGCTGAGATCGACCAGCGATTTACTGCCGCCCAGGGAAGCCTGGGAAGCGCGCAGGAAGCCGAGGATGAGCTGTTCGGCCACGCCGGCGTGGGCGGCGCCGTCGGGCTGCTTTTTGGTCCAGCCGGCGCCGGCGACGAAGAGCAGTTTGGCGTCGGGGCGGATGGTCTGCTCGCCGGACTGCGGCGCGCGCACGCCGCTTACGGTGGTGCGCGACGCGGCGGAGGCTTCGATACGTTCGACCGAGGCCTCGCCGGGCGCGCCGCTCCACGCGGCGGCGCAGCCGGATTCGAGGAGCACGAACCAGGGCCGGTCACTGCGCGTGAGGAGGGCTTCCATGCGCTGGCGGTAGAACCAGCGGGTGACGGCTGGGGCGCCATCGGCGACGGCGATTGCCGTGGCGTGGGTATCGGCGCGTCCGTTGAGACGGGCGGCGGCGCCGGGGATGGCGCGCGCCCAGCGGGAGGTCTGCGGAGCCAGCACCAGGGAGGCTCCGGCGGCACGGCACAGGGCTTCGGCGGCGGCGGCATCGGTCGCATAGCGCGGCTGCGCGAAGGCTTCGCCCTCAACCGCGAGGATGCGCGCGGCGCCGCAGCCGGCGATTTGCCGCGCGGCGGGTTCGACGGCGGCTCCGACCAGACCGACGGTCAGGGGACCGCCCAGAGCGATGGCCGCGTTGAGCGCTTCCAGCGCGCCTTTGGCGAGGGTGCCGTCGGCTTCGGTGTGGGCAAGAAAAAGAATCGGTTCCATGTCAGTTCTCCGTGTCAGTCCTGGGTAACCCAGGCGACAATTTCGCGAGCGATCTCTTCGGCGGGCATATCCTTCACGACGCGCGTCTCGCGCACCTGCCGGGGCAGCGCGACCGATTGGTAGGTCAGGCCCGCGCCCTTCAGCGGCGTGGGTTTGGCCTTCTGCAGCGCGGGCATCACGGTGCGCATGTTGACCATGCCGACCTGGGGATTGTTGCGCGGTTCGCCGAGTTCGCCGGTGGCCCAGCCGAGCACCGCCGGGGGAGCGTCCAACAACGAAATCTGGTGGCGACCGCCTTCGATGCGCTCCAGGATTTCGAGCTTGCCATCAGGTTGCACGGTGAGTCTGTCGACGCCGAGGAACTGCTCCCCGATGCCGAGGCGCTCGCCGATGGCCTGCAGGGTGGTGCCGCTGCCGCGGGAGGCCGATTCCCAACCGCCGAAGAGGAGCATGCGGGAGCGGTCGAGGCCGGCGATGCCGCCGATGGCTTCGGCGAGCGCCGCCGCGGTCTCGAAGGAATCCGCGAAGCCGGAGGCGGGGCCATCGAGAGCCACCAGTTCGAACGGCGCCTTCTGGGCCACGGTCATCATCACCTGCTGCAGCTTGGCCTTGGGGCCGAGGCTGACCAGCCACACCTTGCTGCCGGGCGTTTTCCCGGCCAGACTGGCGGCTTCGTAGAGCGCGTGCGCGGCCCAGGGGTCGAGCACGGCGGGCAGCATCATCTCATTCTTTAGGGCGGGCTGGCCTTGCCCGGTGACGGGTTCCAGGGTCTGCAACGGGTCTGGAACCAGGGTTCCGCAAACGACTATGTGAAAGGACATCGTGAATCAGTTCTCGCTCGAATGGAGTCCTCCGGCGCCGGCCTGGAAGGCGAGGGCGCCGTGAGGGCAGTTCCACAAACAGGCGCCGCAATGGACGCACTTTTCGCGGTCGAAGGCAGGGACGGGGCCGTCGCCCGCGGTAATCGCCTGCCCGGAACACATCTGAATGCAGCGTTTGAAGCCGCAGCGTACGCACACGTCGGGATCGAGGAAGCGCACGTGGTCGGCGTAGCCGCCAGGCGCCTGCACCTTGCCGCCCATGAGCAGCGCATCCTGGTGGCTCACCAGAAGCTGTCCGTCGTAGGGGATCTCGGGCCACTGCTTCGCGCGCGGCCTGGCGTCGGAGGCGGGGCGCGGCTTGGACCGGAACGAGAGGCGGCCGCCGGTGAATCCGGCGAGCGCCATGCCGAGCAGCCCGGGGATCATACCGTAATGGAAGCCGTCGCGGGCATGTTCGGCGACGCGGGCTTCGCTCTCGACCCAGCTTTCGCGACGGCGGGCGACGTAGGCGGCTTGCAGATTTTCCCTGGTGAAGGGCTTTTTGTCGCGGATCAGGTCGAGGACGCCCTCGGCGAGGAGTGCGCCGGTGGTCCAGGCCTCGTCCACGCCGCTGCCGGTGAGCACGTTGGTGGAGCCCGAGCCTTCGCCGATGCGCGCGAAACCGTCGGCGGCGAGCAGGGGTTCGCCGGCGCGTCCCGATTCGTTGAGGGATTTCGCGCCCCACGAGCGGAGGCGTCCGCCCTTGAGGTAGCGCCACAGGTACGGGTGCAACATGAAGTATTGCAGGTATTCGTAGGACGTGCGGCCGGGCGCCTGCATCCAGGAAGGGACGAAGATGCCGACGCTGGCCACGTTGCCCGGATGCACGTAGAGGAAGCCGAAGATCTCCGGCTCGGGATAGCCGAAGGTGTGCAGGACGGTTCCGGCGGGCAGCGAATTGGACTCGGGCAGGTCCACCACCATCTTCATTCCGACCGCCCACTCGTGCGGCGGGCGTTCCGCCAACTGCCGGCCGACGGCGCCGACCGGACCATCGCCCACCACGGTGAGGGCGGCGCGCACGTCCATCCCGGGCATGTAGCCGGCGTCGGGGTTGCCATCGCGGTCCACGCCCTGATCTTTGAGGCGCACGCCGCACACTTTGCCGTCCTCGACGATGGCGGATTCCACCGGCATCCCGGGCCAGATCTGGACGGCGCCGGTGGCCATGATCTGGCCGCCGGCGTATTGCAGGAATTGCCCGAGCGACATGACGAGGCCATCGTGCTTGCAGAGGAAGGGGGGGATGTAGGGCAGTTCCACGGCGTTGCGGGCGCGGGCCGGGTCGCGGAGGTATACGAGTTTTTCGCCGGCCACGGGGGTGGCCATGGGGATCTGCGCGGGGTCAAGGTCGGGCAGCGAGGCGCGGATGCCGCGCGCCCGGGTGACCACGCCGGAGACGCCGAAGCCGATATCCTCGGCGCGCTCGTAGCAGAGGATCTGCAAGGGAGGGAGGTCCGGCGATTTGGAGAGCGTGGTCAGGAAACCGGCGGTGGCCGGTCCGAAACCGACGCAGACGATATCGACGTCCATGGAGAGGCGATCAGTCATTGGTTCCGGCTCCGGGGAAGGCGGGCCTGGCGGCCCGCGGGTTTGAGGAGAATGCGCGATGGGGCGTGCGCTGGCGCGGGGGTGGGGTTCGGTTCGGTCCAAAGCCAAGCCGGGAGGCCTGCGCTACCTGGCCCGAGGTGGGGTTCGGTTCGATCCAAAGGTCGGCCGGAGGCCGACGGTACCCGGGGAGCGGCGTG
>JAFDVU010000133.1 GCA_018268835.1 Acidobacteriota bacterium
TCCATGGTAATGGTCTGGGCGCACGCCGCTACCGAAAGCAGCAGGGCGGCGGCCAGGACTCGGATGCGCATCAACATTATTTTCTCATGACGGCTGCCGAGCACCGGGCGTTTCCACGGGAGCCGCCGGCAGCTCGTAGAACGCTTTCACACGCCGCGCCGCGGCCCGACCCACCACCGCGGCGAGCTGTTCTTCTCCCGCCGCGCGCACCAGTTCCGAGCTGCCGAAGTGCTTGAGCAGCTTTTGCACGGTCCGGGCGCCGACGCCTTCGATCCGGTCGAGTTCGCTGGTGAGCTGCCGCGCGGCGCGCCGTGAGCGGTGGAAGGTGACGGCGAAGCGATGCGCCTCGTCGCGGATGGATTGGATCAGGTGCAGGATGGGGGAGAATCGGTCCAGCACCACCGGCTCGTCCTCCTGCCCGTAGACGTAGATGATCTCCTCGCGCTTGGCGATGGATGCGAGCGCCTGGTCGGAGATCCCGATGGCTTCGAGCGCGTCCGCGGCGGCGTGCAGTTGCCCGAGCCCGCCATCGATCAGCACCAGCCCGGGCAGGGGCTGCTTCTCTTCCTGCAGGCGCGAGTAGCGGCGCGTGACCACTTCGCGCATGCTGGCGAAATCGTCGTTGCCCACCACGGTCTTGATGATGAACTTGCGGTAGTCGGACTTCTTCATGCGTCCGTCTTCCCACACCACCATGCTGGCCACCTTGTCGGTGCCCTGGATGTGGGAGATGTCGAAGCACTCGATGCGCGCCGGCGGATCGGGCAGGTTGAGCGCGTCCTGCAACGCCTCTTGAATCGCCTTGGAGGAGGGCTTGAGCACGCGGAAGCGCGCGTCGAAGCTGTGCTTCGCGTTGGTTTCAACCAGGTCCAGCAGGTGCTTCTTCTGGCCGCGTTGCGGGGTGCGGATCTCCACCTTGCGATGGCGCTTTTCGCCGAGTAGTTCTTCCAGCGCCTCACGATCCTCGAAATCCACCGGGACGTGGATTTCGGCGGGGATGAACTGCTGATCCAGGTAGAGCTGCTTGAGCAGCGAGGAAAAGAACTGCGAGGGTTCGTAGTCGAGCTGGTCTTCCCAGAAGATCTCGCGGCGGTCCACGATCTGGCCGTTGCGCAGGTGGAAGAGGTTGAGCGCGACCAGCGGCGGCTCGGCGTAGACGGCGAAGATATCCACGTCGTCGCCCTTGGCGGCGGCCATTTTCTGGCGCTCCTCGATCTCCTCCACAGTGGTGATGAGGTCGCGCAGTCCGGCGGCCTCTTCGAAGCGCAGATCGGCGGCGGCGGATTCCATGCGCCCGCGCAGATCGCGTGCGAGATCGGTGTGGCGTCCTTCCAGGAAGAGGCGCACGTCGCGCACGGCGGCGGCGTACGCGTCGTCCGTGGTCAGTCCCTGAACGCAGGGACCGAGGCAGCGGTGGATATGGAACTGCAGGCAAGGCTTGGGGTGGAACCGGGTGAGATCCACCTTGCAGCTCGGCACCTGGAAATGGCGGTGGATGAAGTGCACCAGCCGGTGCGCGAGGTTGCCGGGAAAGTAGGGGCCGTAGTAGGTGGAGCCGTCCTTCTTGAGGCGCCGGGTGACGTAGACGCGCGGGTATTTTTCGCCGGTGAGCTTGATGTAGGGGTAGGTTTTGTCGTCGCGCAGCAGGATGTTGAAGCGCGGTTTGTACTGCTTGATGAGGTTGTTTTCGAGGGCGAGGGCTTCCTTTTCGTTATCGACCAGGATGTAGTCGATGTCGGCGGCTTCGCTGATGAGGGTGCCGGTCTTGACGTCGGCCAGTTTGTCCTCGGCGAAGTAGCTGCGAACGCGGTTGCGCAGGCTCTTGGCCTTGCCCACGTAGATCACGCGGCCCCCGGCGTCTTTGTACAAATACACTCCGGGCGAGAACGGGAGCGTTCCTACCTTTTCACGGAGGTCCATGGAGGGACGATATAATTTAATTATGTCACGCTGGATTGCGCTGCTGGCGATGCTTTGCGTTCTGCCGCTGGCCGCACAGGACAAGCCCCAACTGAAGCGGCGCGACGGCAAGGAACAGCCCAAGCAGGAAGCCATCCCGCCGGAAGAAGACAAGTCGCTGTCCACTCCGGAGTACGGGTTCAACCCGGTGCAGGCGCAGAAGGAGATCCGCACCGGGGACTTCTACTTCAAGAAGGGCAGCTACCGGGCGGCCGCCGGACGTTACGAAGAGGCCACCAAGTGGAACAGCGGGGATCCCGAGGCGTGGCTGCGGCTGGGCGAGGCGCAGGAAAAGCTGCACGACAAGAAGGCCGCCAGCGAAGCCTACCAGAAGTACCTGGAAGTCGCCTCCGACGCCAAGAACGCCGACGAGATTCGCAAGAAGATCGCCAAGCTGAAGTAGGCGCCGCCCCATCGCCGGTTCCGTCCCCGAACTCTGCTATTCTCCACTCATGGCGGACCGCTTAAACAACGTGGGCGGCACTCCGGGTGGGCTCGGCCACTTCCTGATGGGGTGCATCATGGCCTGCCTGGGTGCGTACCTGCTGACCAACCACGTGGAAGTTGTCGGCTCCTACTGGAACTTCTACGGAGGCGGCACCTTCGGCATCACGCTGCTGCCCATGCTGTTCGGCATCGGGATGCTGTTCTTCAACGGGCGCAGCGCGATCGGGTGGCTGCTCACCATCGCCGGGGCGGTGTTCATCCTGGCCGGGGTGATCATGAACATGCACATCTACTTCGTCCCGACCACGCTGTTCAACACGATCGTGATGCTGGTGCTGCTGGTGGGCGGCATCGGACTGGTCGCGCGCGCGGTGCGCTGAGCGCCGGATTACGGCAGCGGCTTGATGCGAATGTTCTTGTAGTAGACCGTGCTGCCCGGGTCGTGGCCCTGTAGCGCGATGGTGCCGCGATCGATGCGCCGCCCCACGAAATCGCTGGTGCCGTTCCAGCCGGTGGGCTGCGTCCACTCCACCACTTTGTGGTCGTTGAGCGAAATCGTCACGGTATCGCCGCGCACCACGATGTGCTCGGTGAACCATTTATTGTCCTCGACGATGCCCTTGATATCGCCGGCGCCGATATCCTTCACGTGGTAGAGACTGCCGCTCTTGATGTGGTCCGTGTGCGTGTTGTTAACCTGCACCTCGAAGCCTTTTTCCGGCCAGCCCTTGTCCTGGTACGCGGTGTGGAAATAGACCCCGCCGTTGGAGCCGGGCAGCGTCATCACATCCACCTTCAGCTCGAAATTCTTGAAATCGTGATTGCCCACGTCGCCCACATAAAAGCAGTGGCTGCGCGGACCGTGCGATACGATGGCGCCATCCTTGACGGTGAACGTCTGCTGGTTCTCGTTGACCTTCCAGCCGGTGAGGTCCTTGCCGTTGAACAGGGAAACCCAGCCATCCTGCGCGGACGCGCAGACGGCGACGAGTAAGAGCAGCAACGCGGTGCGGATCATATGGATGCAGTATGGCACGTATTGCGCGATGGGATTGGTGGACGATGCGCCGGCGATTCCGGTCCGCGACGTGATCGCGCAACCGAATCGGTTCTACGGAATCGTCACCGGCTTTGTAGCGTACGTCACTCCGGAACAGCCGTCGCGGACCGCAAGCGTGCCATAACTCCGCGCTGGAAAACGCCGCGGCACCGTGACGCTTGCCCCCGGCGCGTTCGGGTTCAGGTGTGCCGCCAGGCTGACCGCGGTTGCAGCCACCGTGAGCACCAGGCTCAGGCCGCAACTCGGCTGTGCGAGAGATGCAGACGGCGTCCCGCTATGTGTCCAAACGATTGAGTTCGTGCCGCCCTGAACCAATGTCGCCGGGCCGGCGATGGAGACGGAGAATGGCCGTTGCGGGGCTGAGGAGGCAGCGGCCTGGTACGGCCGCACATTCGACGCCGGCGGCGCCGGAGCGGTCCAGTTCGAACCGTGATTGATCGCGATGCCGGCCAGATCGACTCTCCCTGACAGGATGTCCGCCACACGCCTTGGGTCCAGAGACATCCTCGAAAGCCCACTGCCGTTGATCACAATGTTGCCTCCGCCGGATGCGATTACCGATGCGCCATCGCCATTGATCAGCAATCCATTCTGAATCCGCAGACGTGAACCAGCCGGAAGGATCCGCACCCCCCACCTATCGAGAAGGTAGCCATCGCTTCTCAAGCCGGCAATTGTCCGGTCCGGAGCGGCCGCCACCTGAAGATTGCCGCCGCCTTGCGCAATCACACCGGCGCCATCCTGGCCGATCAGATTCCCGCCGCCTTGGGCAATCACATTTCCCCCGCCCTGAGCGATCACGGATGCGCCCCCTTGACCGACCACCGTTCCCCCATCGTGAGACAGCACGTTGCCGCTCATCAGCACGCCATTGTCGGCAAGGTAGTAACCACTCGCGATCATCCGCCGGTCGCTGTTGTACAGGTTGCCTTGGTAATCGAGAAGTGCAAAAGGATTCAAGGTCTCGGTACGCCCATTGATCACGGCCTGGACCAGGAAGCTGCTTCGCGACGGCGCGAAGGTCTGCGCGGCCGCAACGGTGGAGGTGAAGTCGGGCGATATCACGGTCTGGAGGCAGTGATCGAACAGCGCGAGGCTGAGCCGCGTGCCTGGCGGATACGCGAAGTTGGATGCGGCAATCGTGACCGAGCGATCCGCTGCCCGCGCGACCGGTCCCCACTGCCCGCCGTTAAGCAGCACCTGAACGCCCTGAGCGCAGGCGGATGGCGTGGCATACGACCATGTAACCGTGGTGGTCTGGCCGCTGGTAATGGTCGCCGGTCCGGTAATGGCCGCGGAGGGCCGGGGAGCCGCTACCGGCTGGTTTGCCACCGGCGAGAAATACCGGGTGATGTTGGATTTCAGCTCCGCATAGCTGCTCCAGCCTCCCCGGGCGCCCAGGTAGTTGGTGCTATTGCACTGTCCCATGGTGCTGTAGGCGCCGCGAGATTCCATCTGAAGCGGGCTGTGGCCGTTGAGCTGATATCCGAGGTCATAGAACGCTTCCGCGATCCAGGGGTCCTGGCACACCACGGATGCCCGGACGTAGTTCAGCAGCCGGTTATTGTCGCCGTAGGCTCCGCCCGCAAACCGGTTGAGGTTGCACTCCGTCGCGGAAGCGGCCCGGCCGAACGTGATTTGGAAGGCCCAGTTGATGACCTGGTTGTTGCACTGCGCGCTCGCGGCGCCGCAACCGATTCCGAGCGCGGCGATGAAGATTCTCATTGGACCGGTCACAGAGCCTCACTTCTTCTTGAGTTCACAGGACGTGCCGTAAAACGAGCCGCCGTTTGTGCTGAGGAGGATTCCAGGACCCGCCTCGAGTTTCGAGGTATATTTCGTCAGCGGACCGGACTCAAAAATCAGCTTGTTCGCCGGACCGGTCCGGAACGTGCCGGAGCCCGCGCTGGTGCGGTAGCTATTCGACCCGGTGATATACATGTCCATGAAGGTGTACTGGCCGGACTGATAACACTCGTAGGTTCCCGGGACGAGCTTTACGACGGGTTCGGAGCTCTTCCCCTGCTCGGTGAGCATCCAGAAAAGGAAGTACTCGTCCTTGCCGCTTTCATCCATCCTGACCTGGCACATGTTGTCATTCACCATTTTGACGATGCTGCCCGTCCGATTCTGCCTGTCGAAAACCCGTTTCCCGCCGACGCATTCTTTTGGCGATTTGAACGCCTCGGCGCGCGCGTTCGGGGCAAATCCCAGCGCTCCCAGGCACAAGACAATAACGAGGTAGTAGCGATTCATTGTGATCTCTCCGGCAGAAGCCTGCCCACAAGAGAAACGGATTCCGCGGAAGATTCACGCCACCCAACCGCGATTTTGTTATTCTGAACCCCTGAAGCATGCCCGCGACTGCGTGCGAAGCGATAACCCGGTATTTGCGCGAGTGGCGGGCGGGCGACCCGGCCGCTCTGGAGCAGCTCACTTCGGCTATCTACAGTGAACTCCGGCGGGTGGCCGGCGGAATCCTCGCGGGCTCCGGCGGCGGGCGGACCATCCAGCCGACCGTGCTCGTGCACGAACTGTATCTTCACTTGCCTGGCGTCCAGCACCTGGATTGGGAAAGCCGCGGACAGTTTTTCAATGTCGCCGCGCGCATGATGCGCAACGCCCTCGTGGACTACGCCCGCATGCAACAGGCAGCCAGGCGGGGCGGTGGCAAGGACCGGGTTCCGGTCACGGGAATCCCCTCTCCCGAAAATCCCGAGCTTCAACTGGACATCATTGCCTTACACGACCTGCTCGAGAAACTCGCGGCGGAATATCCGCGGCATGAGCGCGTGGTGGAACTGCGCTATTTCGCGGGGCTGTCCGAGGAGGAAACGGCCGCGGCGTTATCAGCGGCCGGGTTCGAAAGCTCCAAACGCACCGTGTCGCGCGACTGGGCGTTTGCCAAGGCATGGCTGCACCAGCGACTCATGGGGCAATGAGAATGGCTTCCCGAAAAACGTCAGAACGGATTCAACAGCTCTTCGACAAGGCTCTGGACCTGGAACCCAAGGCCAGGGAGCACCTTCTGCAAGAGGCGGCCCGGGACGACCTGGAAGTCTCTCAGGCGGTCGAGAAGCTTCTGGCGGCACATTCCGCGGCGGAAAGCAGCCCTGCCTGGGAAAAGAACGCGCTCGAAACTCTCGCCGGCTCCGCAACCTCGATGGCCGGCTCCTCACTGGATCACTACCGCCTGCTGGAACAGATCGGCACTGGCGGAATGGGCCTGGTATACAAGGCAGTGCGCGAGGACGATTTCTCGAAGCTCGTCGCCGTCAAAGTGCTCCTCGCGCCCGAGCCTGCCGCGGTTGCCCGATTCCGGCACGAGCGCCAGATCCTGGCCGGCCTCGAGCACCCGAACATCGCGCGCCTTCTGGATGGCGGCACTTCGCGGGATGGCGCCCCATTTCTGGTGATGGAGTACGTGGAAGGCAGGCCGCTGGACCGCTACGTCGAAGAAGAGCGGCTGTCCACGCGCGACATCCTGACCTTAATCCGTAAAATCTGCGACGCAATTGCGTATGCGCACCGCAAGCTGATCGTTCATCGCGACCTCAAGCCGGGGAACATTCTCGTCACGGCAGATGGCGAACCCAAGGTGCTCGATTTCGGAATTGCCCGGCTGATGGACGGAACGGCCCTACGGACCCGGACGGGTCCCGGCGCCATGACGCTCGAATATGCGAGCCCCGAACAGGTGCTTGGCTCCGCGATTGGAACGGCGACCGACGTCTACTCGCTCGGCGTGATCGCATATGAGCTGCTGTGCGGCGTCCGGCCGTACACGAATGCCGGCAACCCGGTCGAACTGGCGCGCTCCATCACGGAGGGAGCGATTCAGCCGGCGCGAGCGCGGAACGGCGGCATGCTCGATGCCGACCTGCGCAACATCCTGCAAACGGCGATGCGTGTGGAGCCGGAGCGCCGATATGCAGGTCCGGACCAGTTGGCCGAAGACCTTCGCCGGTACCAGCAGGGTTACCCGGTGTTGGCGCGGCCCAACACGATCAGTTACCGCCTGGTCAAATTCGCGCGCCGGAACTGGGCCGCGACCGGCGCGGCCATCTTGCTGGCGGTCGCGACCGCCGCGGGGATCATCGCGACGGCGCGTGAGGCGCGCATCGCTAACCGCCACTTCGACGAGGCGCGCCGGTTCGCGAACTCTTACGTCTTCGAGGTTCACGACGCGATCAAGGACCTGCCTGGCGCCACCGAAGCCCGACGGATCGTGATCGCGCGCGCCCTCGAATATCTCGACAGCGTCGCCAGGGAGCGCACCAACGATCGCTCCTTGCGTCGCGAATTGGCGGCCACCTATTCGCGCATCGCGGACATCCAGGGCCGGCCTGTGCGCAACAGCTTCGGCGACCGCCAGGCAGCGCTCGCCAGCCTGCAAAAGGCAATCGCCATTCTGGAACCGATGGCCGCCGGGTCGCCGAACGACTCCGCGCTGGCCGAACAGTTGGCCCTGACCTACGAGGATGCGAATGCGGTGGCGATCAACCTGGGCAACCTGGCTCAGGCAGCGGACTACAGCCGCAAAGGGATCGCGCTGATGACCAGGATCAACGCCGCGCATCCGGGAGACGCGAAGGCTGACGACGCACTCGCGTCGGTCTACGTGGGCCTGGGCGACGTGAGCGGAAATCCGTCGATTCCGAATCTGGGCGATATGAAAGCCGCGCTCGATTGTTACGGCAAAGCCTACGACATCTGGGCCCGGCTGGCCAGTCAATCGCCCGAGAACGCGGATTGGCTGATGCGGGTCGCCATCGCCACGACTCGGAAGGCGATGATGCTCGAGGCGCTGGCGGAGTACCGCGGCGCGGCGGACGCTTATCGTTCCGTACTCGAAATCGACGAACGCCTGCTCCAACGCAAGCCGGCCGATACGCGATTGCTTTCCGATACCGCCGTCGCCAACCGCAATCTCGCCAAGGCTCTGTTGCACGTCGAAGAGACCGCCGAGGCGGGGAAGCTCGCGGCCAGGGCGATGCAGCTTTATCAGCAGATCGCAAGCGCGGACCCCAACAACTTCGAGTCTCAGGCCGCTCTCGCATACGGCCATGCGATCATCGGCCGGGTGCAGGCGCAGGCGAATCAATCCGGTTCCGCGGCCCGGAGTTTCGAACGCGCCATCGCGATCTTCGAGCGGGCAGCACGGGAGCGGCCACAATCCCTGCCGCCGCTCGAACTGCGGAATCTCTACGAATTGATGTCCGAAATCGCCTTGAAGGATCGCAGTCCTGGCCGCGCCCTGGAGTTTGCGCGCAAAGAGCTGGACTTCGGGATGCGCTTTCTAATCGCCAATCCCCTCAATGTTGCCGCTCAGCGCACGCAAGGAGTCGCCAACCGCCAGCTCGGCCTGGCGCGCGAAGCAATCGCAATGCGGGGCCCGCGCGCCCGGCGTCTCGCCGGGTTGGAGGAGGCGCAAGGATTTCTGCAGAAGGCGGCGGATGTTGCCGCCAGCCTTCAAAGGAAAGGGCAGTTGGCGCCCGTCTATCAGTCCGATGTGCACTTAGCATCGGAAGCGTTGGCCCGGGTTCAGCAGGAACGGCAAATCGGGCTCAGTGCGTCATCGCATAGACCAGGTAAGTGATGCCGTAACGGAAGGCTATGGCGGTCATCGCCACGCGGGCCTACACTACTGGTTGAGATGATCGCCACCGTCAACCCCGCCACCGGAGAGACCGTCCGCACGTTTCCCGCGCTATCCGCCGATGAAACCGATGCGCGCATCGCGCGCGCCGACGCGGCCTTCCACAGCTACCGCCGCACGTCTTTCGCCGAACGCCGCCGGTGGCTGGCGCGCGCCGCCGAAATCCTGGAATCGGAGCAGGACGCCTTCGGCCGCCTGATGACGCTGGAGATGGGCAAGCCGATCGTGGCTGCGCGACAGGAGGCCGCCAAGTGCGCCACGGCGTGCCGCTACTACGTGGAGCACGGCGAGCGCCTGATGGCCGACGAACCCGTGGATACCGGCGGCGCCGCGAGTTTCATCCGCTACCAGCCGATCGGCGCGGTGCTCGCCGTGATGCCGTGGAACTTCCCCTTCTGGCAGGTCTTCCGCTTCCTCGCGCCGGCGCTGACCGCGGGCAATGTGGGGCTGCTCAAGCACGCCTCCAACGTGCCGCAGTGCGCGCTCGCCATCGAAGAGATCGTGCGCCGCGCCGGCTTCCCCGCGGACGTGTTCCAGACGCTATTGATCGGCAGCGATCTGGTTGGCCGCATCCTCGACGATCCTCGCGTGAAGGCGGCGACACTCACCGGCAGCGAGCCCGCCGGGCGCGACGTTGCGGCGCGCGCCGGACGCCAGATCAAGAAGACCGTGCTCGAACTCGGCGGCAGCGATCCCTTCATCGTCACCGCCCACGCCGATCTCGCCGCCGCCGCGCGCACCGCCGCGCTGGCGCGCACGGTCAACAGCGGGCAATCCTGCATCGCGGCCAAGCGCTTCATCGTAGTCGAAGCGGTGGCGGACGAATTTGAGCGCCGCTTTGTGGCGGAGATGGAGGCGCTCGTCGTGGGCGATCCGATGGACGAGCGCACGCAGGTCGGCCCGCTGGCTACGTCGTCCATCCTCGCCGAACTCGAGGAGCAGGTGCGGCGCTCGCGCGGGCGCGTGCTGACCGGCGGGCGGCGGCTGGGTCGTCCCGGAAACTTCTACGCGCCCACCGTGCTTGCCGATGTGCCCGCGGGGTCGCCGGCGGCCTGCGAAGAGTTGTTCGGCCCCGTGGCCACGGTCTTCCGCGTGAAGGATCTGGACAGCGCCATCGCCTTGGCCAACGATACACCCTTCGGGCTCGGCGCCGCGGCATTCACGCGCGACGGCGCGGAGCAGGCGCGCCTGATCGAGGAGATCGAAGCCGGTATGGTCTTCATCAACCGGATGGTGGCCTCCGACGCGCGTCTGCCCTTCGGCGGAGTGAAGGCATCCGGCTACGGACGCGAACTCGCGGCCTGGGGCCTCCGCGAGTTCCTCAACATCAAAACGGTGGTCCGGTAGCGCAGGCCTTACGGGCCAGGCCGGGAGGCCTGCGCTACTGGCTGGACGGTGCGCTACTCCAGGAACGTGGAGGCGAGCGCGTTGTCCCAGTCGGCTTGGGGCATCGCGTCCATCAGCCCGTCCATGAGGATGCCGCCATCGGCCAGCGACGGCGCCGCATCCGGCGCGCCCAACTGAATCTGCAGCCGCTCCAGTTCCTTGGAGAGCCACGCAGTCACTTCCGGACCCTGGAGCAGATGCCGCAGGTTGGGTTCGCCCTCCGGCCGCACCCTCAGATACCAGCCGCGATCCGCGCCGCCGGTTTCGACCACCGTGCCGTCGATGGGCGCGCGCACGCGTACTTCGTTGCGCCCCTTGCGCAGCGTCCACGCCGTGCCGTTGGCGTCGATCGCCGCTCCGGGCTCGGGCAGTTCCACCGAATCGGGCTTGCCCACCAGGTGCGACGCCAGGTCGTCCAGCCCGATGGTGTAGGTTCCGTCGGATTCGGGCCGCACCCACGTGTGGCCGCGATGGTAGAGCCGTCCCGCGGGATAGTCAAGGCCGAACGAAGTCGCGGGCGAGGATGCCGGCAGTGCCGCGAACTTCTCGTACTCCGCGCAGCGGCGGCAATCGAAGCTGTTCGGGCAGGTGCGTTCGGCGACGCGCCCGGCCAACTCGTGCCGGCAGCAGCGCTCGGCTTCCGGCATCCCGGCGAATTCGAGGTCCCAGCAGATCGCCGTCGCGCGGCGCGAGCGGAAGTCCTCTACACTGCGCCACACCGCGCGCACCACGGTGGTGAAGATCGTCAGCGCGACCGCGAAGAACAATCCCAGGAAAACGACGTGCCCGAAAGTCCAGTGAAACCCATCAACGCCCGGAAACACGATAGCCCTCTCTTTTCTCCTGCGGGAACAACGGCAGGTACCGGTAAGAAAGCGAATAAACGATTACCCCGTAAGCCACCACCGCGCCGAAGCTCGCCACCTCCTGCCAGCTCGGCAGGTAGCTCACGAACTCGTCGAACGCAAGCGTCGGCAGCGCCAGGGTCTGCACGGTCAGAATGAAGCGATTCAACAGGATGCCGCCGCACACCAGCAGCGCCGCGGAAATCAGCCAGCCGCGCCGCGATGCCGTCTTCGGATGCAGCAGCAGCACCGCCGGCACCAGGCCGAAGAGTACGATCTCCGCCAGCATCAACCACGTGCCGAACGGCTTGTAGGAGTAAAACTCCCACGGCGCGAAGCCGAGCGAGGGCGAGGTCCTGTTGAGCCACGCCAGCGTGTCCACCGCCTTCGCCGCCACATAGACCGCGGTCAGCAGTCCGGAGATCCGGCCCAGTCTGCACAACACCGAAAACTCCACCAGCTTCCGTCCCGTGACCTTCTCCACCAGCGAGGTGATCAGCAGCAGAAAGCTTGGTCCCGCGGCGATCGCCGAGAGGATGAATAGGAAGAACGTGGAGGGCCAGATCGCGATGCCTTCGCGGAACGCGAACGGGCGCCCTCGCAGCACGCCGTACAAGCCGCCCAGCGAGCCCTGGTGGAAAAACGAGAGCAGCGTGCCCACCGCCGCCAGCACCGGGACCAGCAGGTGCAGGCGATGCTCGAAGATCAGGAACGAAGGCACCCGCCGCAACTGCCGGTTGCGCAGCAGCACCGGGATGTACTCGAACAGGAGCACCACCAGGTAGCACGTGATGCAGAACGTGACCTCGGTGAGCATGGAGTGCGTGTTGGGATGCCAGAACGTGAACCACGCGCGCAGGGGTTGGCCCACGTCGATCATGAGAATCCCGACCGCGCCGCTGTAGCAGATGAAGCCGACCACTACGGCCGTGTTCAGCACGGCCTTGAGCTCTTTGAACTTAAGTATGTAGACCAGGAAGCCGGTAAAAAAAGCGCCCGCGCCCAGGGCGATGATCGAAAGGTCCAGGAAGATCCACAACCCGAACGGGAAGCGGTTGTCCATGTTGGTCTGGTTGAGGCCGAAGCGCAGGCAGAGGCCCGCGGCATAGACGCCCAGAGCGAGCAGCAGCGCCCACGGCACCAGCCACAGCGCGAATCGCAGCGTGGAAGTACGCTCCACGCCGCGCTCAATCCACCGGCGGTCCGCCACTGCGTAGCTAGCCACGTTGCACCTCCTTTGCCGGGACCGTGCGGGGCTCGGCGAGCGCCCTCACCCACGGCCGGTTGGAACGGTAGTAGACTTTCGGCTCCGTGCCGAGCTTTTCGAGCAGGCGGAAGGCCTGCGGCGCGCGCGCGGCCCGGGCCACGGCGCTGGTTTCGTCGGCGAGGTCGCCGAACAGGATGGCTCCGGTGGGGCAGGCCTCGACGCACGCCGGCACGTAGTCGGCCGGATTCACTTCGCGCTGGTTCGCCGCCGCGGCCTTGTCCTCGGCCGCGTGCAGGCGCGAATGGCACAGATTGCACTTCTCCACCACGCCGCGCATGCGGGTGGCGACTCCCGGATTCAGCGTCTTCTCCATGCCGGCGGGCCACTCCGGGTCCCACCAGTTGAAGTAGCGGGCGTGATACGGGCACGCGGTCATGCAGTAGCGGCAGCCCAGGCAGCGCTGCGGCATCTGGGTCACGATTCCGGTGGCGGAATCCACTTCCACCGCCTGCTGAGGGCAGACGCTCACGCACGGGGTGTGCTCGCCGCACTGCATGCACATCAGCGGGATGAAGACCTCGCGCCGCGCCGGGCCGGAGGCTCCGTTAGAGACGGGCTGCACGCGCAACGGCGTGATGCCGGTGCGCTCCGTGGCGCGCGGCGCCGCCGGCGGGACGTTATTCTCCGCCGCGCAGGCCACCGAGCACGCGCCGCAGCCGGTGCAGCGGTCGAGATCGATTACCATTCCATAACGGCGCTTCTTCATATGCGGCTCCTTGCCGGAACTTCGCGCAGATTCGATTCCTGGTACAGCTTGGTGGCCAGCGGCGGCAGCACCGGTGCGCTCCACGCGTCGGCCCAACCTCCGCGATGCGTGCCCGCGGCCGCGGCGGGCCACTCCTTGAGTTCGCAACGAACTTTGCGCGAGCCGGCCGGATCATCCACCCACACGGCTCCGGCGAGCAACTCATCCTGGAGCCTGGCGGCGGATTCGAGCGACGCCAGCGGCACGGCATCCTTCGCGCCGCGACGGTACAGGCCCCCGTTGCGCGCGCGGAAGATCTCCTGGCAGCGCGCGAGCACCGCATCCGCCGGAGTGCCGCCGACGAACGCCGCCGCGCCGCGAACATCCGCCGGCGCATCCATCAGCGCGGGCGAAAGCGCATAGCTGGCCACGGCCGATCCCGGCGCGCTCGGATGCTCCGTGATCTCTTCCAGGAATCCGGGCGCGGGCAGCAGCCAGTCGGCCTTCGATCCGCCGCCGTCCCACGCCGCGAAGCGGAACACCTCGGCGCCGGAGGCCGGCTCGTACTCCCACGGCACGGTGGCGTCGATCACCACCGCGCGGGGCGCGATTGCCGCCGCTTGAGGCGCCGCGGTTTCGCGCCGCTGGACGATGCCGCCGCCGAGCAGCAGGTTGAGCGCGGCCACCGCGGGTTCGCCATCCACCGAAATCGCCAGCGCCGGCGCGCGCTGCGCGATCATCCGCGCCAGTTCCACGATCGCGTCCGCCGGCAATCCGGCGGCGCCTGCCGCATCGGCTACGCTCGTCGCGGGCACCGGTCCCTTGGCCGGCACGAGCCGCTCTTCCACGAGGACGCGCGCCAGGCCGGCGGCCAGCGCGGCATCGCTGCCCGGCCGGGCCGGCACCCATCGCCAGGCCAGGGTCGCGGTGTGCGAAAGTCCGGGCTCGATCTGAATCAGCCGTAACTCGGGATCGCCGAGGCCGGCGGCATGCGTGCTCCACAAGCGCGTGAAGCGTCCGGGCGTGCCCCAGCCATCGAGCAGGGGCGCGCCGAAGCTGATGATGGTGCGCGCGCTCTCCAGGTCGTAACCCAGCGCGCTTGCCGGCACGCCGCTCCACGCCGCGTAAGGCGCGAGCGAGCGCTCTTCCGGTCCCGGCGCCGTGATGTAGGCGCCGCTCTTTCCCGCGAAGTCGCGCAGGATGGCCGACGCGCCGCGCCCGGGACGTCCGTCGATGACTGCCACGGGGCCCTCCGCTGCCGCCGCGCGCAGTGCCATCGAGGCAGCGTCCCAGGACGCCGCACGTCCGCGACGCCGCACTTCGTGCAGCCGCCGCGGATGCCAGTTCAGTTGATGCGCGCCGAACGCGAGCGGGCACAGCGCGCCGCCGCTCACCGGATGCGCGGGCGCGCCGGAAACACCCACCGGGAAGCCGGCCGCCATACGCACCTGCAGGCCGCAGCCGTGCGGACACAGCGAGCACGCCGCCGCCTTGACCTCCACCGGACCGCGCGCCGGCTGCGGAATCCACGGCCAGTTCTGAGTCCAGATGGCGGTATCGTCCAGCAGCTTCCAGGGCAGGGGCGTGAACACCACCCCGGCCATCGCGCCGCCGCCCAACGCCAGTAGATTTCGTCGACTCGGTTTCATGATTCGCTCCCTTATTGGTGACAGCCGAGGCATCCCGCCTCGACTCCGCGCTTCCGGTGGCAATCCTCGCAATCGGTCATCTTCATGCCCTCGTGGGGAGCGCGGCGCAGACGCGACATGGAGCGGCCCCAGATGTCGCGGCTGTATCCGCTGATGCGGTTCACTTCGTACGGCTTGACGGCGTCGGTTTCGCCCTGCGCGCCGTGGCACTCCGCGCACTTGAGGCCGGCCAGGCGCGTGTGGATGGCGTGCGAGAAGCGCACGTTCGCCGGCTGCCGCGCGTAGACCAGCCAGGGCGTCTCGCGGTGCGGTTTGACGTAATCGTTGACCAGCGCCGCTTCCGCCTTGGTCGCGCCCATCGGCTCGCCGTGGCATCCGGCGCAACTGGCGGTCGCCGGGATGCCGCCGAACCCGCCGTCGTCGCGCAGCGCGTGGCAGTCGCCGCAGGCCGACGTGCCCGATTTCGCGGCGTGCGTCTTGTGCCGGAACTCGATGGGCTGAACCTTCTTCTGATACAGGACGCGCGGAAACGCGCCCCATCCGGCCGCCAGCGCGGCCCCGAATCCAATCGCAAATGCGAGTAGAGTACGCGGCATCCTTATTCCTCCGCCGTCCAGGCGGTTCTGCCGAAGAACTGCTGGAACAGCGTGACTACACTGGCGCGCGGCAGCAGTCGCGCCACGCCCGGCGCCGCCTCGCCGCCATCGCCGAACACCTGCCCGGCCTCGTGGACGAAGCTGGAGAGACGCTGCCGTTCCGCGGCCATCCACGCCGCCACCCGCGGACCGTCCATCAGTCCGGCGCGCGTACGGCCGGGAATCTCCCATCCTTCGAACAGCCACCCGGCGCCGTAAGGATCCTCGGCGATACGCCCCGGGTGCGTCTGCAGGTGCGTGTTCACGCTCTGGATCATCATCGGGTTGGGAAATGTCATCGGCCATTCCACGCCGTTGACGGTGAGCGCCACGGTAGGACGCCGCGTGCCGCCTCCGGTCACGAAGGTGACCCCGTCCACGGAGTGAGCGACTTCCGCCAGGAAACCGTCCACCCCGACGTGACACAGGCCTTCTTCGCTCACCGCGAGCCACAGGTGATTGGGCGCGAAGAGCACGTCGGGCGGCGGATCCGCGCTCTTGTGCGGCCGCGCCAGCGCCAGGTAGGTTTCGCAGAAGCGGTATCCCGCGCCCGCGCAGCGCGATAGCGCGGATTCGCTGAACGGCACCAGCCGCGCTACCGGAGACGCGCCGCAGTATTGCACGTGGATCTGCTCCAGGTGCGGACACTGCCCGCCCATCTCCGCGCGATCGGCCACCAGCGCGCACTCGCGATACGCCGGCGACGTGCAGCGCCCGCCGGCGGTCGCGCCCGGTCCGTCCAGGATCAGCTTGCGCACCGGGGCCGCGTTACAGTACCGCGCGCGGCCCTCGCACAAAAACGGACAGCTCATGGTCAGCTCCGCTTCTGGTCCACGCCGGGTCTCTCGGTCGGGGCCGGCATCGCTTCGCCGCCATCGGCCATGGTCAGGCCGAGTTCGGGGACGTGCAGCACGTGCCGCATTTCCTCATCCATCCCGGCGAGTTCGCGCGCTTTGCGCCGCCGCGCCAGCAACTCCTGCGCAACCGCTCCGCACAAAATCACCACTGCCAGTACGGTGACGATGCCCAGCGCCAGATTGGTCAGATTCAACCACAGGGTCTGCGAATTGCTCCAGTCGATTCCAAACATGCGTCGCACTTCCTTTCCGGGGTACCGGAAATTCCGGCGTCCCCGACACGGCAAGTGCACGCGCGGGACCGTTACCTGGAATCAGTGGGTTAGCAGCGAAACCAAAAAGGAAGTGCCGGGAAACCAGACTCTAAAGTCTGATTTCCCGGCACGTGAGGAGATTGCCGATTGCTTAGAAGGACAGCTTCATGCCCAACTGGATGTTTCGCGGCGGATAGGCCCCGGTAATGGTGCCGAAGCCGCTGCTCGACAGGTTGGTCGAGGGCTGCTGGAAGTTGGTATGGTTGAACGCGTTCACGAAGTCCGCCCGGACGCGGATGTTGGCCTTGCTGTCCGCCTTCAGGTAGAAGAATTTCGTCACCGAGAGGTTGAACATCGCCAGCCCCGGACCCTGCACGTTGCCGGCGCCGGAGAGGCCCCAGCGATCCTGCGGCGCCGCCGCGAACGCCGCCGCGTTGATCCAGCCGTTCGGTCCCGGATCGGAAAGGACCACCGGTCCGCCGATGTAGTCTGCCACGCGATTGCCGAGAACGTTCGTGTTCGCCGTCACCGTCTGGTACGGACCGGTCTGCAGCCGCACGATGCCGCTCAACTGCCATCCGCCCACCGGACCGCGCAGCCACATCTTCTGGTTCTTCAGCTTCGGCAGATACCAGATGTAGGTGCCTACGAAGGCGTGCCGGATGTCCATCGAACCGGCCGAACTCGTCGAGTACGCCGGACCGTACATGGTCTTCAGGTTGAAGGCGTTCATGCGGTTCTCGGTATCGGCGTGCGCGTCGGTGAGATTCTTCGACCAGGTGTACGACGCCGTGATCTGCACCGCGCCCACGCGCCGGGCCAGCCTCATCTGCAACCCGTGATAATTCCCGGTGCCCGCGCTCATGAACATCTGGATGGTCGAGTATCCGGGGTAGGGGCGGATCGTGTTCAGGTTCGCCGTGGATGCGACCGTGCTCAGCGTGTACCACGACGGCTGATTGATGTCCGGTTCCACCAGCAGGTGGCGCGAAAGCGTTCCCACGTAGTTGGCCTCGCCGAACAGGCTGAAGGGCAACTGCCGCTGCACGCCGAAGCTGAACTGCTCCGAGTACGGCACCTTCAGGTTGGGATCGATGGTTTGGATCGTGCCCCACGGCGCCAGCACCGTGGACCCGCCGGCGATGTTGTTCAGGTTCGAGTAGTAGTACGATGCGCTGCCCACGTAGGGAGGGTTGTTCAGCGTGTAGAAGGTGGGATTGCCCTGGATGCGGTCGTAGAACAGCCCGAAGCCGCCGCGGATTACCGTGCTGTCGTTCAGCGCATAGGCAAAGCCGACACGCGGCTCCCACTTGGCCTGGCTCGGATACATGCCGCGCGGCGCGCCCGTGGGCACCGCCTGCACCGCCGGATCGTTGGCGTTCGGCACCAGGTACGCCTGGCTCGGATTGACCCCGCCGGCCACGCGCTGCAGACCGTTATAGAGGTCGCCCGATCCCGGGACCACGTTGCCGCTCGAGTTGAGTTTCACCGCCTTGGCGGGATCGAACAGCGAAGGTACGAACTCGCTCAGGTTGTCCGCGGTCGAGTACATGGCCATGAAGTATTCCCAGCGCAGGCCGAGATCCAGGCTCAGCTTGCGGCTGACCTTCCAGCTATCGGTCACGAACAGCGAGGGCTGCGTGTAGCGGTACTTACCCATCGGATCGTAGGCCGCTTCCGTGTACGTGTTGAAATTGCCGAGCAGCGCGTCGGAAAGGGCATACCCGGTGGTGTTGGGATTGCCGGTGGTGTTGAACGTGATGTTGCCGGTGTACGGCGAGCGCCCGTTCTGGTCCTTGCGGTTGCGGATCACAGTCGCGCCCGCGCGCAGCGAATGCTGCCCCCGAACGATGGAGAGCGTGTCGCCGAGTTCGATTTGCGTGGTCGGCGAGGCCAGCGTACGGTACGGACCCTGCCAGGCGGTGAAACTGGTGATGCTCACGTCCGGGATGCCGTTCGGGTACGCGCCCACCGAGTTGTAGAGCCGCTGGAACTGGAAGCCCTGCGTCGAGCGCTGCCAGGTGTCGCCCTGATTCCAATAGTGCTGCGAGTTCCACGACGCGCCCACGTGCGCTTCGTTCACCAGTGTCGGGGAAATCACCCAGGTTTCGCTGAGAAGCGCGCTCTTCCCGGGGCGGTCGCGGATCTCGGGTGTGATCGGAATACTACCGCCCGGTCCGGTGGCCAGGTAGATCGAGTTGTAGTCGTCCACCCAGCGGCCCATCAAGCTGTGCCGGTCGTTGATGCGATAGTCCACGCGGCCGATATCCTCCCGGTAATCGAGGGGATTCTGGTTCTGGAATATCGCGTTGTTGGAGATCGCGGTATTGGTGAACGACGCGGTCAGCGGAATCACCGTGCGGTACACGTTCATGATGGCGCGCCCGTCGGCGGTGATCAGGTTCGCCGGAATCGTACTGCCCGGGAAGGGAGTCTTGGTGCCCGGCTGATAGATGGTGCGGGTGCCGAAGATCCCGTTCATCTGGTCCGTGGTGGGCAGGGTCACGCGCGTCGGCGCCGCCTGCTGACGCAGCCGCTTCCACTCCTCGCCCACGAAAAAGAAGAGCTTGTTCTTCTTGATCGGTCCGCCCAGGTTCCAGCCGAAGTCATTGAAGCGCAGTTGCTGTTTGTCCGGCGAGAAGAAATTGCGCGCGTCCAGCTTGTCGTTGCGGAAATACTCGAACAGCCCGCCGTGGAGGGCGTTGGTGCCGTTCTTGGTCATGAGTCCGAACGAGGCGCCCGCGCTGCGGCCGTACTCGGCCGAGAAGTTGGAGGTCTGGATCTTCACTTCCTGGATAAAGTCCGGGCTGATGTTATTGATCAGGCTTCCGTTGGCGCCGGCATCCAGGTTACCGAGCCCGTCAACCGTCATGTTGTTCTGGTTGGTGCGGTGGCCGTTGACGGTCTGCTGGGTCGCGCTCAGCGAAGTATTCACGCTGAACTGATCGGGGTTGGTCACGATCGCGCCGGGCACCAGCGTCAACAGTTCCATGTAGTTGCGCCCGTTGAGCGCAAGATTGTCCACCTGCTCTTTATCCACCACGTGCGCGACTTCGCCGGAGACCGTGTTGAGCACTTCCTTCTGCACTTCGACGATCTCAATGCTCTGTCCGGCTTCGCCGATCTGCAGGTGGAAATCGGCGGAAAGCCGGCCGTCCGCCACGAGGTTCAGACCGCGCTGTTCGGCATCCTTGAACCCGGGCTGCCGCACCGTGACGGAGTAGGGTCCGATGGGCAGGTTTTCCACTACGTAGAAACCGTGCTCATCGGCTGTTACGGCACGCAATGCCTGCGTGTCCAGGTTGGTTACCGCGACCGCTGCTCCCGGAACCACCGCGCCGCTCGGGTCCGACACGGTCCCGGAGATGCGGCCGAAATTGGTTTGTGCGACTAGCGCCGCCGCACACACTACAAGTAAACTGGCGCTGCGAAAAAGCGACATAGCTAACTGGACTCCCTGATGCCGCTGATTGTAGCGCAATAACGGACCTGAAAGTCCGGGCCGCTTACCTGGCGGCGAAGGCTTTGTATAGGTCCGCGACCGGCGCGTTTCCAGGATGGATCGCCACCCGCCACAGGAAGGAGATCTTGTCTCCCTTGGCCAGCTTCCACTGGCTTTCTTCCTGGGTCGGATCGAAGGCAGCGCGCCCGAAGGGATCCAGCGCGAACAGGCCGTAGTCGCGCGCGTGCCAGTAAGTGGGATAGCGCGGGTTGGACGGGTGATCGAAGATGGCCACGCCGAGGGGTTCGCCATCCACCGTGGCTTGGTAATCCACCCACTTCGAACGCTTACCCCACACGTTCTTCATGGAGACGAGACCTTCGGCGTTGACGATGCGCGCGCCCTTGCGCTCCGTGAAAGGCTCGGCCAGCCGGATGGCGAACGCGCCTTCCTTGGTATCGCCCAGCGTCACCGGCACGGCGGCGGTGAGCGTGATGTGAAAGTCGATCGTGCGCAGCTCCGGCTGGTCGTAAAACACCATGTCGCGGTTCTCAATGAGGAGCGTCTGGCCCTTGGGATCGTTCCAGTGCATGGTGGCCGAGAGCGTGCCGGTGGCGCCGCCGCCTTTCCAGTGGGACTCCTGCACCACGATCTTGCCGATGTTCGGCTTGGTGTAGGAGGGATCGTTCTCCCAGAATTTCACGCCGTTGACGTCGTCGTAGGAAAACCACAGGCCGCGATGATGCAGGTGGTCGCGGCTCTCGCCGGGGATGTTCTCCATGGGGAATCCGCGGGTGACGATCTTCCCCGATGCCGACCGGACCGGCGCCAGGAAGGGTTTATTCGCGTCGTCGCCGTAATGAAAGATGGTGAACGGCTTGCCGCCGATGGTCACCGCGTGGGTGTCCGGTGCGTAGCGCACCTGCGCGGGCGCGGACACCGCCGCCGCTGCCGCCAGAATCAGAAATAACCGAGATCGCATAGGGGTCTCTCGTTGACCGATAATATCAGCAAATGATGCCCGCCCGATTCTTCACCGCGCTTGCCTGCGCATCCGTCTTCGCATTCGCCGCCGACGCTCCGCTGCCCGAACTGCGCATCGAACCCAAGACCGCCGGTTCCATTTTCCACGTGCGCAACACGTCCACGCAGCCGCTGACCGCTTACCTGATCGAACTGGTGGATTACCCGGGCAGTTCCTACGAATACTGGCAGGACGATCCCGCCGACCCGCTGGCGCCCGGAGCCACCAAGGTCATTCAGGTTGCGAATATGACCGTGGGCGCCGTGCCCGACTACGTGAAAATGCGCGCCGCGGTCTATGCCGACGGTTCGACGGCGGGTATCCCGGAGAAGATCACGCTGTTGCTGGGACGGCGCAAGGCCGTGCTGGCGACTACGCGCGAACTGATCCAGCGCATCGAAAAGGCGGGTAATGCCGCGGCGGCGAAGGCGGACCTGGAGCAGTGGGCAGGCTCGCTGCCGCCGGTCAGCCGCGTGCGCCGCTTCCGCGCCGAGGGTATCAATCAACTGGCGTCCGCGGCGCTGATCTCGGAGACGGCGAAAGCGCTCGGGGGAGGCGACACCGCCCGGTCGCTCGCGCGCCTGCGCGCCTCGGAGAAATCGCTGGCTTCGGCACGTCCGCCGCTGTAGGCGGGCGGTCCGCCGGGTCTACATGAAGTAGTCTTTGACTTTTTCGAAGAGGCCCTTCTCCGCCGGGCGATTGTCCACCGGCAGAGTCTCCCGCAACTGTTCGAAGAGCTTGCGCTGCTCGCGGGTCAGCCGCGCCGGCATCTTCACGTTCACGTGCACGTAGAGATCGCCGCGGCCGTTGCTGTTGAGTACCGGAGCGCCGCGATGGCGCAGCTT
>JAFDVU010000134.1 GCA_018268835.1 Acidobacteriota bacterium
CGCGCCTCCTGCACTTCGGGATTCTGCTCGTCCACCGCGCTGCTCACCACCAGCGCGCGCGCACCGGCCACGTTTGCGGCGGCGTGGCCCTCAAACACACGGGCGCCCATGCCCTGCAGGCGGCTGGTGATCGGAGAGAGCTTGAGATCGCTGCCGGAGATCTCGTAGCCGAGGTTGAGCAGCACCTCGGCAATCCCGCTCATTCCAATGCCTCCAATTCCGGTGAAGTGAATGTGCTGGGGACGAAAAAACATTTATCTCTAGTATTGTTTCGGCTTACACCGTAACTGTCAATTAATTTTGTTACGTTCGTGCCGCCGCAACCTCCTCCAGCATGTCCGCCGCGCGCGCCGCGGCGCCCGGCCGGGCGAGCCGTCGCGCGGCCTCGCCCATCCTCTCCAGCGCCGGGAACATCTCGTCCAGCAGGCGCGCCAGCCGTTCGCCGTTGAATTCGGCATCCGTCACCATGCGCGCCGCGCCGGCATTGGCCATGGCTTCGGCGTTGCGCGTCTGGTGATCGTCCGCCGCGAACGGAAACGGTACCAATACGGACGGCTTTCCCGCCGCCGACAGTTCGGACACGGTCCCCGCGCCCGAGCGGCACACCACCACGTCCGCCGAATCGAACGCCGCCGGCATGTCGCGGATGAACGGCACCACTTCGCCTTCGATGCCCGCCTGGGCGAAGGCGTCGCGCACGCTCTCGAATTCCGCCGCGCCGGTCTGGTGCACGATGCGTATGCGCGTTCCGCGGTGGCGGAACACGGCCCAAGCCTGCATCAGCGCGCGATTGAGCGATCGCGACCCCTGGCTGCCGCCGGTGACCAGCAACCGCAGCGTCTCCCCTCGCGGGTGCGGACGGATGCGGAAAAACTCCTCGCGAACCGGCATGCCGGTCACTTCCGTGCGGCCCCGCGGGAAAAACCGCGCCGTATCCGGGAAGTTGACCGCGGCCCTCGCCACGAATCGCGCGATGCGCCGGTTGGTGAACCCGGGGATGGCGTTGGGCTCCATCACCACGACCGGCCGCCGCAGCAGCAGCGCGGCGATCACCGGCGGACCGGCCACGTAGCCTCCCATGCTGAAGACCGCTTCCGCCTCGGCGGCGAACTTCATGCAGGACGCCGTGACGAAGGGCAGCCGCGCCAGCGTCGCCAGTTTCCGCGCCGCGCCGACGCGGTTCAGTCCACCGATTTCGATGCGGTGCATCTCGAAGCCCGCGTCCGGCACCAACCGGCTCTCCATGCCGCGCTCCGTCCCGATGAAGAAGACCTCGTGTCCCCGCGCCGTGAGTTCGCGCGCCACCGCGATCGCCGGGATCACGTGTCCGCCCGTGCCTCCGCCGGCCATCAGGAAACGGCGGCGGACGGCGGGCGGACGCGGCGCGGAAACTCCCGATGTGGCGCTCATAGTCGTCATCCGGCGTGTTCGCTCACGTTCATCAGGATGCCCAGGCTGGCCAGCGTGCTCACCAGCGAACTGCCGCCGTAGCTGATCATCGGCAGCGGAATGCCCTTGGTCGGCATCATGCCGAGGACGACGCTCATGTGAATGAACCCCTGCACGACTACCGTGACGGTGATGCCAAGCGCGAGATAGCGCCCGAAATCGTCGTGCTTCATGCGCACCGCGGTGCGCAATCCGCGCCAGAAGATCAGGATGAAGCCGAGCAGCAGCCCGGCGGTCCCCATGATGCCCAGTTCCTCGCCCGCCACCGCGTAGATGAAATCCTTGTGCGCCTCGGGCAAGTAGAGCAGCTTCTGGCGGCCCTTCATGAGTCCGAGGCCGGTGACGCCGCCCTCGCCCACCGCCACCTGCGACTGCTCCAACTGGTAGTTCGTGTCGCGCGTGGCCAGCGATTCCTCAAGCCTCGCCTTGAGCTTCCCGCTGGGGTCCACCTTGGCCAGCATTGTGAAGTGCGGATCGAAGAACCGGACCACGCGTCCCAGGCGGTACGGCTTGGCGCATACGAAGTACACCAGGCCGATCATCGCCAGCACCCCGACGATCGCGCAGTAGCGCAGTTCCAGCCCGGCGACGAAGAACACCAGCGCGGCGGCCGCGGCCAGCACGATCGCCGTGCCCAGGTCCGCCACCACCACCAGCAGAATGACCACCCCGACCGCCATCGCCGCCGGAACCAGCGTGTAGCGCGGGTTGTTGATGGCGCGCGCGCGCCACGTCACGAAGAACGCGAGGAAGATGACCAGCGCCGGCTTGGCCAGCTCCGAAGGCTGGACGCCCAGCGGTCCGCCCAGCCGCAGCCAGCGGTGGTTGGCCGGGTCCAGGATGAGAACCGCCACCAGCAGCAGCAGTGCGATGCTGATCACGCTCAACGCCACCGAGGGATTCTTCAGCTTCGAATACGGCGTGCTTTTGAGCGCCATCATCACGCCCACCGAGAGCACCGCCCATGCCGCCTGCCGGATCACGAAGTGCCACGTGGAATGGTAGCGCGCATCCACCTCAGCCATGATGGAGCTGGCGCTGTACACCAGGAGAATGCCGAACGTCACCATGCACAGCGTGGTGATGAACAGAATCCAGTCGGTTTTCAGTCTCTGCGGCATTTCAATTCGTCCCCTCGAGTCCCTGCACGATCTGCTTGAACACCTCGCCGCGATGTTCAAAGCTGGTGAACTGGTCGAAACTCGCGCAGGCGGGCGCGAGCAGCACGGTATCGCCGGGCGCGCCGTGCGCCACCGCGTGCGCCACCGCGGCACCGAGCGTGCCGCTCTCCACCAGCGGAACCGAGCCCTCCAGCGCCGCGCCGATCTTCTCCGCCGCCGCGCCGATCAACAGCGCCGCGCGCGCCTTGGCGGCAAGCGGCTCGCGCAGCGCGCGATAATCCAGCCCCTTGTCCTTTCCGCCGAGAATCACCCACAGCCCGCCGGAGAAGGCGTCCAGCGCCTTGAGAGTGGCATCCACGCTGGTGGCCTTCGAGTCGTTGTAGAAGTCGATGCCGCCGAACCGGCGCACGAACTCGAGCCGGTGTTCCACGGCTCTGAAGGTCCGGACGGCGGCGGCGATAGCTTCGCGGCCGACCCCGGCGCGCATAGCCGCCAGGGACGCCGCCAGCACGTTTTCCAGATTGTGGCGCCCGCGAATGAGCACCTCGTCCGCCGTCATCAGCAATTTCCCGCCCACTACCAACTTGTCGCCGCTGAGCGTCGCGCCGGGCTCCGCGTTCCGGCTGCCGAACCACGCCAGGTCACCCTTCACCCGTGGCGCGTACGCCGCGCTCACGGGATCGTCGGCGTTCAGAATCGCCAGGTCCCCAGGCTGCTGATTTTCGAAGATGCGCCCCTTCGCCGCCGCGTAGTTTTCGAACGTGTGGTGACGGTCCAGGTGGTTCTGCGTTACGTTGAGCAGCGCGGCGACATGCACCCGGAACTCGCGGATCGTCTCAAGCTGAAAACTGGAAAGCTCGAGCACGCTCCAGCCGTCCTCGCGCGAGGAATCCACCATGCCGGCGACCGCCACCCCGATGTTGCCGCCCACCTGCACCGGCACTCCCGCCTCGCGCAGGATGTGGCCGGTCAGGCTGGTGGTCGTGGTCTTGCCGTTGGACCCCGTGATGCCGATGATCCGCCCCTTCAGGTACGGTGCGGCCAGTTCCACGTCGCCGATCACGGTAACGCCCCGGCGCCGCGCGGCTTCGAGCGGTGCCAGGTCCGCGGGCACGTCCGGCGAGAGCACGATCAGTTCACAATCCTCGAAGACGGCGTCGCTCTGCCGCTCGAAGGGAATGTCCAGCCCCCTGGCGTCGGGTAGTTGTTCGAGCGGCTTGAGGTCGGTCGTGCGCACCACGGCACCTTCCCGCCGCAGCAGTTCCACCGCCGCCACGCCGGACTTCTTCAGTCCCACCACCAGCGTCCGTACGCCCTTGAGGTTCATCGCAGTTTCAGCGTCGTCAGCGCGAACAGCGCCAGCACCAGGCCGGCGATCCAGAAGCGCGCGATAATTTTCGATTCCGCCCATCCCATGGCTTCGAAATGATGGTGCAGCGGCGCCATTTTGAAGATCCGCTTGCCGTTGCGCAGCTTGTAGCTGCCCACCTGCAGGATCACCGAGACGGCTTCCAGAATGAAGACGCCGCCGATGAAGAGCAGCAGGATCTCCTGTTTGATCAGCACCGCCACCACCGCCATGGCGCCGCCCAATCCGAGCGAACCCACATCGCCCATGAAGATCTCCGCCGGATGCGCGTTGTACCAGAGGAAGCCCAGGCTCGCCCCCGTCATGGCGCCGCAGAAGATGGTCAGTTCGCTGGTGCGCGGGTTGCGCGCCAGTTGCAGGTACTCGGCCAGCTGCGCGTGTCCGCCGGCGTAAGTGAGCATGGTCAGCGCGCCCGCGGAAATCACCATCAGGCCGGCGGCCAACCCGTCCAGCCCGTCGGTCAGGTTGACCGCGTTCGAGGAGAACACCACCACCAGCGCCACGAAGATACAGAACGGAGCCACGCCCAGCAGGTAAGTCCAAGGATTCGCCATCAGCGAGGGGATCAACAGGGACGGCTTGAACTGCTTGATGAACGGAATGTTCATCGCGGTGCTGAAGTCGCCGAAGGCGCGCATGAACAACAGCGACGCCGCGAACAGGAATCCGGCGAGGAACTGGTAGACCAGTTTCCTGCGCCCGGTCATGCCGAGATTGCGCTGCCGCGTCACCTTGGCGTAGTCGTCCAGAAAGCCGATCCAGCCGTAGCCGAGCAGCGCCGCGATCGCCAGCCACACGTAGCGCGAGCCCAGGTCCGCCCACAACAGCGTCGGGATCACGATCGAGATGATGATCAGCACGCCGCCCATCGTCGGGGTGCCCGCCTTCTTCTGGTGCGATTTGGGGCCCTCTTCGCGGATGTACTGCCCGATCTGAAACTGGCGCAGTTTGCCGATCAGCCACGGACCCAGCACGATGCACAGAAACAGCGCCGTGATGCTGGCGAAGGCGGTGCGGAACGTGGTGTAGCGGAAGACGCGGAACGGGCTTACGTACCGTTGCAGTTGTTCGTACAGCAGCCAGTAGAGCATCGGACTAAGCCAGGAACCTTTCCAGCGCGAGTTCCACTTTCACTCCGCGCGAGCCTTTGAAGAGAACGGCGTCACCCGTGCGCGCCTGCGAGCGAGCGAATTCGCCGGCCGGCGCCGGATCTTCGAAGTACACGCCGCGAGCCCCGGTTTCTTCGGCCGCGCGCACCAGGTCGCGGGCCGCGCCGCGCACGCCGATCACCAGGTCGATCCCCTGCTCCGCCGCGTAGCGGCCCACGCGGCGATGCAGTTCCGCGCTCGCGCCGCCCAACTCCAGCATCTCCCCGAGCACCGCGATGCGGCGCGCCGCGGGAGTCTCGCGCAGCACGTCGAGCATGGACTGCGCGGCTTCCGGGTTCGAGTTGTAGCAGTCGTTCCAGATCACCACGCCATCGCGTTCGATCCGTTCGCCCCGCATCTTCCCCGGCGCGAAGCCGCGGACCGCGTCGCGCAGCCGTTCCGGCGCGATGCCGAACTCGCCGGCCACGGCGATCGCCGCCAGCAGGTTCATTACAGTGTGGCGCCCCGGAAGCGCGGTTTCAAACTCCACGCCACGGACGCGGAAGCGCGATCCATCGGCGCGCAGTTCAGCCTCTTCGGCGCGCACGTCCGCCGCATCGCCGAACCCGAACGTCACGCTGCGTCCCGGATGAGCCGCTGCGAAGAGCGCCACCCGCGGATCGTCGGCGTTGAGCACCGCCACGCCATCGCGCGGCAGACCTTCGATCAACTCGCGCTTGGCCGCGGCCACGCCCTCGATGGAGGCGAAGAACTCCACGTGCGCGAACCCCACCATCGTCACCACGCCGATGTCCGGCCGCGCAATCGCCGCCAGATCGCGGATTTCGCCAGAGTGGTTCATGCCCATTTCGAGCACCGCCGCGCGCGCGTCTCCGGGCAGCCGCAGGATGGAGAGCGGCACGCCCACGTGATTGTTCAGGTTGCCGATGGTCTTGCCTACGCTCAGATCCACGCTCAGCAGGTGCGCGATGGCGTCCTTTGTGGTCGTCTTGCCGGCGCTGCCCGTGACCCCGACCACGCGTCCGCCCCACTCGCGCCGCGCCCACCGGCCCAACTGCTGCAGCCCGGCCAGAGGGTCGGCCACGTGGATCGCGCGCGCCGAGTCCGCGCGGCCGCTCCCGTCCACCACCACGGCCGCTGCGCCGCCGCCCAGCGCGGCGTCCACGTAGTCGTGTCCGTCGTGGTTGGGCCCGCGTAGCGCGAAATACACATCCCCCGGCTGCTGTGTCCGCGTGTCCACGCTCCAGCCGGTAGCTTTTTCCGGCGGGCCGTCCCACCTGGCGCCCATCGCCGCCGCAACTGTTTGAAGTTCAAGGATCATGGTCAATCGTTTTTGTGATACCCGTAACCCTTCAGCACTTCTCTCGCCACAGCGCGGTCGTCGAACTGGATGGTGCGGTCCTTCAGAATCTGGTACGGCTCGTGCCCCTTCCCGGCCAGGATCACGATGTCGCCGTCGCGCGCTTCCTTGATCGCGCGGCGGATGGCCGTCGCCCGGTCGGGCTCGATGACGTGCGCAACGTCGTAGCGGCGGATCCCCACCAGGGCATCGTTCATGATCGCCAGCGGATCCTCGCTCCGCGGATTGTCGCTGGTCAGCACCACGAAGTCGCTGCCCTCCGCCGCCGCCGCGCCCATCAACGGCCGTTTCGACCGGTCCCGGTCGCCGCCGCAGCCAAATAGCGTAATCACGCGGTTGGGATTCAGTCCGCGCGCCACTGCGATGACGTTGCGCAGCGCGTCGTCGGTATGCGCGTAGTCCACCACCACGGTGAACGGCTGCCCTTCATCGACGCGCTCGAAGCGTCCGGGCACGGCGGGGAGCTTCGCCACGCCGCGCGCGATCACCTCCGGCGCGATCCCGTAGGAAAGCCCGGCGCCGCACGCCGCCAGGATGTTGTACACGTTGATCCGCCCGATGAGCGGCGATTCCACCGGAAAGCGCAGCTTGCGAAACTGCACATCGAAGCGCAGCCCGTTCATCCCGGTGGACACGTGGCGCGGCCGCAGCATGGCATCCGGCGCGAAGCCGTAATCGATCACGTCCGTCTTCGGCCCGATGCGCAGGCGCCGCGCATACGGGTCGTCGCGGTTCAGCACGGCGACGCGCGGCGGCGGTCCGCCGGCTCCGTCGAAGAGACGCTGCTTGGCCGCGAAGTAGGCCTCCATGGTGCCGTGAAAATCCAGGTGGTCGCGGGTCAGGTTGGTGAAGACGGCCGTGTGAAACGCGAGGCCGAAGACGCGCCCCAGCTCAAGCGCGTGCGAGGAGACCTCCATCACCGCGTGGCTGCCGCCAGCCTGTTCCAGGTCCGCGAACAGGCGCATCAGGTCCAGCGATTCCGGCGTGGTATTGGCCGCCGGCAGCACGCGTCCGGCCAGATGATACTCCACCGTTCCGATGAGTGCGGTGATGGCCCCGGCCTCGCGCAGCACCGCATCCACAATGTAGGCCGTGGTCGTCTTCCCGTTGGTGCCGGTGATGCCGGTGAGGCGGATGCGCTCGTCGGGACGCCGGTAGAAGTTACGCGCCGCCAGAGATAGCGCCTGCCTGCCGTGCTCCACCCTCACCCAGGGCCCGTTGAAGTCCTCGGGACGCGGCGAGTCGCTGAGCACCGCGGCGGCGCCGCGCCCAAGGGCGTCGTTGGCGAAACGGCGGCCATCGGCGCGCGCGCCCGGAAACGCGAAGAACACAGACCCCGGCTGCACGCGCCGCGAGTCGTATTCCAGGCCGGCGATCGCCAGACTCGCAAGCTCCGGCGCGAGAGGCTGCGCGAGCCCTACGCCCGAGAGTAGTTCGCCCAGGTTCATCGTGCAAACTGGACGCGGATGCGTTCCCCCTGTCTCAGAGGCGCTCCCGGAGGCGGCGATTGCAGACGGGCGATGCCGCTGCCGTCGGGCAGCACCGTGAGTCCCTTGGCGGCGGCTTCGGCGAGCACCGCCCGCATGGTCTTTCCCTTGAAGTTCGGCACCTTCGGTCCGGGCGTCCGGGCGGCCTCCGCCGCGACGGCCGCGGCATCGTCGGATGCGTCGTCATCGGACAGAATGCTGTTCGAGCTGTTTTCCAGGTCGCTGATCGCCAGGTCGTCGGCCGATTCCGTCTTGGCCACCAGCGTCGGCGGTATGGTCTCCGGAATGTCTTTGGGCACGTCGAACTCGCGCAGCGCTTCGGTCGCCACCGCCTTGAACACCGGCGCCGATGTGACACCGCCGAACCCGCCTTCTCCGCGCGTGCCGTTCACCGTCACCGCCACCACGATCCGCGGATTGGTGGCCGGCGCGAACCCGACGTAGGAGCCGTTGTACGTGTGGCTGTAATGGCCCGCCTTCACATCGAAGATCTGCGCCGACCCGGTCTTGCCGCCGCCAGTGTACCCGTCCAGCCGTGCGCGCGACCCCGTCCCGTTCAGCACCACGTTCTCCATCATGGCGCGCATCGTGAACGCCGTCTCCGGCTTGATGATGCGCACCGGCGCCGACACCGGGACCGCGCGATCCCCTTCCTTGAGGATCAGCCGCGGCATCACCAGGCTGCCGCCGTTGGCGATCACGCTGACCGCCCGCGCCAGTTGCAGCGTGGTCACGCTGACTTCCTGCCCGATCGATATCGATGCCAGCGACACCTTGCTCCACCGGCTGGTCGGCCGCAGCTTGCCCTTGTTCTCCGCCGGCAGCGGAATCCCCGTCTTCTGCCCGAAGCCGAAGCGCCGCACGTATTCGTACATGTTCTCTTCGCCGACCGTCTGTCCCACCCGTACCGCGCCCACGTTGGAGGACTTGGCGAACGCCGTTTTGGCAGGGACCACCCCGGTGCCGCCGTGCGAATCGTGAATCGTCTTGCCTCCAACCCGGATCACGCCGCCGCCGCAATTCACCGGCGTATCCGGCGTCAGTTTGGTGGTGTCGAACGCGGCCGAGTAGTTCATCACTTTGAAAACGCTGCCCGGCTCGAACGGCAACTGGATCGCGTGGTTGATGCGCTCCGGCGGGAACGCCCCGGCCTTTACCGGCTCGTTCGGATCGTAGGAGGGATAGCTTGCCATTGCCAGGATGTCGCCCGTGTTCGGATCCATGACCACCACGCTGCCCGAGATGGCGTTGTGTGATTCCACCGCCTGGGCCAGTTCGCGCTCAGCTACGAATTGCACCTGCTCGTCGATGGTCAGCGTGAGCGAAGTCCCGGGCTTCGGAGGAATCGAGATGCGCGAGGAGATGTTGTGCCGCCGCGCATCCGTGAGGACGCGCTCCTTGCCGGGAACGCCGCGCAGTTCCGAATCCAGGTACATTTCGATGCCGGCGTTGCCCTTCTCTTCCGAGTTTACCGAGCCCAGCACGTGCGCGGCGAGGCTCCCGTTGGGGTAGTGGCGCTGGCTCTCGTGCTGGATGAAGATCCAGTCGATGGGCAGCTTCCGCAGACTCTCGGCCTCTTCTTCGCTGATCTTACGCTTGACCCAGAGGAACCCCCGGTGGGCGTTGTAGGCGTCCCGCAGCCGGCTTTCGAGTTCGCCCCGGTCCATGCCCAGCGCCAGCGCCAGCAACTCCGACGCCACCCCGATGTCGGGCAGCTTCATCGGGTTGACGTAGACCGAGTCGGAGGACACGCTCATCGCCAGCCTTCGCCCCGAGCGGCTGAACAACGTGCCGCGCGGCGCCGGGATCTCGATGCTGATCTCCTGGCGCGCCGCCGCTTTATTCAGGAACTCGCGATGATGAATGACCTGAAGCGATATCAGTTTTAGAAATATGGCTGTGCCCCAGATCAGGACTACTGCGGCCAGCCATGTAAGACGACGGTCCACCATGTCGTACTGCGTGAGCCGCTCACGCCTCCCCCATCTCCACTTTCCGGCCTACTTCGCCATGGCGACGGCGCCATCTTTGCCGTCCAGCCGCACCACCTGCCCGGTCACGGGCGGCACCAGATGCTTCTCGCGCGCGATCTGATCCAGCCGCGCGGGACTCAGCAGTTCGGCCTCCTCCAGGTCCAGGTTGCGGCGCTCGTCCAGCAACCGCCGCTCTTCGGTGCGCAGGCTTTCCAGCTTGTAGCCGGCCAGGGTCGATGCCGCGTAAGGCACGCTCGCGCTGGTCACCACCAGCAACACCACGCTGGCCGCCCCGATTACCGTCCAGCACGCTCCCCGCGCCTGCGGATCGGGCTCGCGCACCAGGCGCGCGTTGTCCACTTTTTTGCAGAACAGCAGGATGTCTTCGTGCGGCAAGGATCGCAGCGCGTATGGGTCCCGCTCCGCGCGCGGCCGCGCCGTGCGCATCGGGTCTGTCACCGGTGCATGCTGCGCCGGCGTGTTCTTTCTGAAAAATGCGGGTAGCGTCGCCATGATGTTCCTAGTGCCTCCCGTCCGTGCTGTCCACTTTGGGCCTTGCCTGTCCCTTTCCCACTATCAGGCGGCGCTGCCGCGTCCGCCTCAAACCATTTCGATGGCCCGGAGCTTGGCGCTGCGCGCCGCCGGATTCCGGTCCACCTCTAAATCGCCCGGCTCCAAGGGATGCTTCGTCAGCAGCCGCGCCCGACCATCCCGGGCCAGCGACCGGAATCGTTCCTTCACCTGCCGGTCGTCTCCGCTGGCAAAACTGATTACTACCATCCGCCCGCCGCTTCTTACTAACTCCGGACCAACCTCGAGTAATTTCCCTAACTCCCCGGACTCGTCGTTTACCGCCATCCGCAACGCCATGAAAGTCTTCGTGGCCGGATGCAAACGGCCCGTCCTGGGCACGGCCCGCTCCACTACATCGGCCAGATGTAGCGTGCTCCGTAAGGGCCGTGCTCGGACGATTGCTCTGGCTATTCTCCGCGCCCTCCTTTCCTCGCCAAGCTGAAAGATCAGATCGGCGAGTGTCTTTTCGTCAGTGTGATTAACGAGATCGGCCGCCGTCCTGCCTCCGGATTGCTCCATCCGCATATCCAACGGCCCATCCGCCATGAACGAAAAACCTCGATGCGCGGACGTCAACTGATAGCGGCTGACCCCGGTGTCCGCCAGCAGCCCGTCCACCTTCTCAAAACCTGCCTGCTCCACCGCCTGGGGCAACGATCCGAACCGCCCCAGATGAAAGCAGATCCGCGCCTTCCACTCGGCCGTCTTCTCCGCGGCCATGCGCAACGACTCCGCGTCCCGGTCGTTCGCAATCACCGTCCCGGTGGTCAACCGCTGCGCGATCAGCCCCGTATGTCCCCCCATGCCCGTCGTACAGTCCAGGTACACTCCCTCGGGCCGGACCGCCAGGAGATCCAGCGTCTCTTCGGGCATCACCGGTACGTGCATATTCCGCTACTGCCATTTCCTACGAGCCCTCGGGCCGCGGAACCAGAATCTTGTCCAGCTTGCCCATCCCCAACCGGGTCGCCTTCGTAACATCGTCCTTCGCCGACACGCTCGACGCCGACAGCCGCTCTTCGTACATCCGCTCGCTCAGAATCTCGATGTAGCCGCGGAAGACCCGCAGCCGCACCGTCTGGTCCTCGATCCCCAGCGCCTTGCGCAGCGCCGCCGGAATCACGATCCGCCCCTGGGCGTCCAGCTCCACTTCTTCGCCCAGATCCGCGGCGTTGAACGCCAGCCGCTCGGCCAGATCGGGGTCTTCCGTCAGACCATCCAGGAACTTTTCCGTTTGACGCCAGATGAAAAGGGGGTAGATTCTACCTATGGCCCGGTCCAGCGACGTCACCCACAACTTCTTGTCCGGGAACTTCTCTACGTACTCCTTCATGAGCACCGGAAGCTTCATCCGCCCACGCTCGTCGAGACGGGCGGGAGACATCCCCCGCGGAGGCTCGATTTCGACGTGCTGAGTGGGAATTTGGTCCATGGAGCGCCTTTTCAGGCCATTTTATTCCACAACCCATAGTGGCACGAGGCTTAGTACGCGTCAAGGCTTTTTTGCAGGTTCTATGCGCCTACTGCCATTTCTTTCCAGAGACTTAGCCGAATAGGAAGAGAGGGCACAAGTGTACGTACCCGCTCAACGGCAGGTACAACATGTTGTGGTTTTGTAGGGAATAAAAGGAGAAGAAGAGGAAAAGGGGGGGGCGGACGGGGAAGTCCGCCCCTGGGTTGGACTACAGAATCGGGATTTTGGTCCCTGCGCTGAACCGGGTTTGGGTATCGCCGACCGCGTTGACGCCGACAGAGAAGACGATGTCATTCCCGGTCGGAGCATCGCTCGGCACCTGGAACGTCACTTCGTCCACACCGATCAGGCCCGGCGCAACCCGTGCGCCGATCAACCGCGTGCCGGCGTTATTCACGCCCACGATCACCTGCCCGAGCACGACGGAATCCGTGCCGGGCACCGCGATCGAATTCGTGCCGACAAACGGAGCCACCGACCCGAGTCCCGTGACATAGGCCCGGATGATCTCGCCGCGCCGCGCCGGATTCTCCAGGCTGACGAAGCTGCCGTCCGGCCGGATCGCGACTACCCGCTGCTTGCCGTCGGACATCGTGGTGAGGAACACGCCCGGGCTGGCCGGCAGCACGGTCACGTTGATGGTGGCGCTACCGCCGCCGACGTTGACCGTAACCGGCACCGTGCCCGGCGTCACATCGCAAGGCACCTGGACGGTCACCTGCTGCTGCCCGTTCACGTTAGCCACGTTGTAGATCGGCGCCTGGCCGCCGCCGAAGCTGACTTTTACGTTCGCCAGCAGATACGGCAGCGGTCCGAAGATGGTTCCCGGCGTCACCACGCCCTGCACAGTCGAAGCGATGCCGCTTCCCATGATGGTTGCGATGCCGCAGGGCGAAATCGAACCCGCCTGGAAATCGGCGCCGTTGACGAAGCCGCCGGCGCTGAGCGACGGTCCCGGCGGGATCACGGTCAGGCTGAACGCCACGGAGTAACTGCCCGCGGAGGCAGTCACGCTCACCGCACCGGCGGTCGCGCCCGCAGTCACGTTCACCTGCGCGCGCCCGGTCGAATCGGTAGTCGCGGTCGCGGAGGAGAGCGTGCCCGGACCGCTGATCGCGAAGTTCACGGTGAAGCCGGCGATCGGACCGCCCGTGCTGCCGTTCACCTGCACCACCAGCGGCTGTCCGAATGCCTGTCCCGCGGCCGCGGTCTGTGTATCGCCGGATACCTTCTGAAGGCCCGTAAGAACGACGTTGGTCTTGATCGTGAAGGTTGTCGAGATGTTGCTGTATGAGCCGGTGAGCGCGGCAGTGATCGTGATCGTGCCCACGGCCGAACTGGAGAGCGTCGCCACGGTCGAGGCCATTCCCTGCGAGTCGCTGGTGCTGCTCGCCGGGCTGAAGGTCACCGAACCCGCCGGGCTGGCGCTCCACACCACGCTCGTGCCGCCGATCGGGTTCAGGCCGCTCGCGTCCGTCACCTTCACCGTCAGCGGCGAGGTCGCCTGTCCGGGGTTGATGGTCTGGTTGTTGCCCGAGGAAATCGAAACCATCCCGGGGATGCCGGCTTTCACGCTGATCGGAATCGCGAACGAGGACCAGTAGGCCGTCGCGTTGGTGATGCCGAAGGCGCTGTAGAGGTCGGGGGCCGCGCTCGGATCCGTCCCGCCGAGTATCACATTGATGGTGCTATTGCCCGACACCGGGCCGAAGACGACGTTGCACGTGGCGTCGCCGTTGGCATCCGTGAGGACGGTCCCCGGATCCGCGCCGGTACCGGTCGCGCACGAGGCCGAAGCCGTGGTCGCCGGATCGCCGGCATTCAGAAGTCGCACCGAGGCGTTGGGTACAGCCAGGCCGAATGCGTCCGCGTGAATCTTGATCGCGGTCGCGCCGGTGCCCCCTGCGGTGCCTTGCAGTGTGACGCCGAAGTCCGGAGAAAGCAGGCGCGCGCCGATCAACTGCAGTCCCTGGTAGGTCAGGTTCATGGTCTCGGTGAAGGTGGCCGTCAGTCCGTCCACCGAAGCCTGAATCACCGACTGGAGGAAGGGCGATGCCGGAGAACCCGCCTGCGCGTTCTGAAACAGCGACGTGCCCGCGTAGCCGTTGCCGTCCGTATAGCTGGAGGCGTTGAAAATCGGCTGATAGCCCGGGCTGGAGATCAGCGTCCAGGTCACAACCTTATTAGGGATCCCATTCCCGTTTGCGTCCACGACCCTGACCAGCAGCGGGCTAAAAGGAATGATCGGGACACACGTTTGGCAGGCTACCTGGCCGTTGCCGCCGACGATCACCAGACGGGCCGCGGTCTGCGCCCCCGCGGTATGCGCGCCAAGCAAAGTGAGAATGAAAGCTGTGAGTGTTGTAAAGCGAAGTCGATCCAAAACTACCTCCTCGTTCACTGCGGAACATGGTTGGGCTGAGACGGACGCGGGGGAGACCCTCAGTGTAACACTACCTCAGGCCACTTCCAAGACGCATGAGTATGAAAACAAAAAAAGGGGGAGCCGAAGCTCCCCCTTTGAAGTGAATCAGGTTTTGATTCTGTTTAGTGAGCGATGTTCTCGCCGGAACCGCCCGCCGACTTGCTGAGGTCGCTGGCTGCGCGACCGCTGTTGGCGGCAGGATCCGGAACCACCAGAGCGAGGTAGCTCATGCCGAAGTTGCGACCGCCCAGATCCTGCACGACCGCGAAGCCGTGAGCATACTGGAAGTTGCAAACCGCGATCATGTAGCCAGCGCCGCTCGGCCCGCCGCTGCCGAAGCCCGGAACGAGGATCGACGCAAGGTTGGCCCAAGTGGTGCCCGCCGCGATAACCGGAGTGGTGGTCACGGCCGGGTTGTTGGTTCCCTGATACCAGTTCAAGCCGCAGGTGCCAGCCTGGTTGCCGGTCCCGAACGGATCCATGGAGGTGTTCGAGATGGCCACGCCAGTGTCATACCCGGCCTGGTTGGTGATGTACGGATACAGCAGGATCGTACGGCAGATGTTGATCTTGAAGATGTTCGCCTGCGCGATGGATCCGGGGCTGAACCGCGGAATCGGGAGAGAGCTCGAAGCAGCGGCCGCCGAGCCACCGGAGTAGACCGGAGCGAAGCTCATGGTCACCGCGGGCGAGGTGTTCGTCGCCGGGAGATTCTGAGCAACGTTCGAGGTATACGTGGTGTACACGGAAACCTTGAAGCTGTCGAGAGCGTTCGGATTGGTGTTCATCACTTCCCAAACCGCCGAGGCAGTGCCGTCCGCGGCAACCGGGATCTCAGTGATGGGCGTACCACCGGTCGACGCGCTGTCGGTGCTCGTGAAGGCCGGGAAGAACCCGCCCGAAGCGTTACCGTCGTCAACCGTCGAGCTGGTCACCAACTGGACATAGCTGGTGGTGCCGACGTTGCCGGCGCTGCCGCCCGGGTTGCCGCCGATTACCGAGAAGCCCAGAGCATCGTTCAGCACGTTGTTGGTGGAGACGAACAGGCGGACGCCAGTCGGGATACCGCTGAACGCGGCCTGCAGACGGGTGCCGTAGTTCGCCAGACCAGCCACGAGGCCGTTCGGTACCGTCTGGACGAAGTTGGACTCGGAGTAGTAGATCTGGCCCGGGATGTTCTGCACCGGGTTGTTGATCTGCCCAGAGTAGCTGGCGGTGGAAGCCGCCGCAACACGAGTCTTGAACGCGGTCGGGAACAGCTCACTATAGGTGAGCGTATTCACCGCGTACCTGGTGTAGCTGCTGCACTGGTTCAGATTCTTCATGCTGGAAGCCGAAGCAGTGAGACCGTTCTGGACGAAACCAACGATCGGGGTCGGGTTGTTGATCAGCAGCGAGGTAGCGCCAGTGATCGAGATCGAAGCCACAACCTGCGCCGGACCGGAGGCCGAAGCGCCGCTCAGCGTGGTGGCATTCGCGCGAATGTTGGTAACACGGAACACACGCGAATAACCAGCCGTCACCGGAGGCAGCACCGGAACGCCGAAGAACGTCACAGTGTTCCCGCTCACAACGCCCTGGAAGCCGTTGTAGCCGGGAGTCGTGGCGGTGGTGCCCTGCGCCGTGTTGGTGGAAACCAGGACGACCGCGCCCGGATTGGGAGCGTTCGGACCGGCAACCAGGCTCGAAACATACTCAAGGCAGTTCGAGCTGCTGGGGACGCTGCTCACGCCCAGCGGGTTGGTCGGGTACGGGCAAATGTTGATCGGCGCGTTCGGGCCGAACGTATTGCCGCTACCGGTCGCCGAAGTCAGACCGGAACCCGGTTCGTCGATCAGAAGCAGGGCTTCCGAAGTGGCGCCGCTCACATTCGAAATCGGCAGAAGCCGGCTCGTGATAGCCGTGTTCAGCGAAATCTGGATGTTCACCGTGGGAACCACAGCGCCAACCTGCATGATCGGACCGCCCGTGCAAACCAACGTAATGTCACCGGTCTGCTCCGTGAACCCCTCACCGCGCAACGTCGGCGTCACTGTGACGTTCGTCGAGCACGTCATGGTGGGGTTCGTGCCACCGGCTACCTGCGCGCTGGCCAGACCCGCGAATAGGGCCAGGACAGTCAGCGCAAGAGTCCATCTGCGAAAACTTACCATTTCCTTCTCCTTGTGAATTGCGAAATTGAATCGGTCGAAGTTCTCTTCCAACCTGAGCCTCAAAGTTGAAGTCTCAGAACCGTTTCAGCCAACCTAGGGAACTTCTCCGTGTCGGGCGGAGAGCCTGTTTTCCGAAAGCCGTAAAGCCGGTCGATCGGGCCTTAGTGAAGCCTTCCTGCGGCACGGGTCTTTATTTTCTTATGGTTCCGTGCTCTACAGGGGAAATACAAAATTGCATCATGAAACTAGACGCGGTAAATTCGAACATAACTGATTGCCGGTCCGGGTGTCAAGAGAAATCCTTCCCCATCAACACTCTCCGGCCTGACAGCCAGTCCTGATTTGGGTTCTTACCCAATGCTCCGCCCGATTACACCACGCCCACCTGTCTGGAGTCAATAGTTTCACATCGAAAAGTCCTCATCTTTGCCTATTGGAGCACCAAGGTGACTGCGTTGCTCGATTGCCCCCCTACTTTGAGGGCAAAGGTCAGCCCCACCCCGGGAGGGGTGTTGCCCGGGATCAGCACGTTCACCTGGTACAAACCCGGATATCCCGGCGCCAGCCCCGCATACTGCACCGCCAGTTCGGCCCCGTTGACCACCGCCGTGACCGGCATCGCGGTCGTCATCAGGCCGCCGCTCGCCTGTACCGCCCCCAATCCGGTCGCGAACACAATCAGCGTCTGCCCGCGCGGCAGCGGATTCGACGGCCCAATTAATGCATAACTCGTGTTCGTCATCGCTCCCAACGGAGGATTCCCGACCAGGAAGATCCCGGGAGCCAGGGCGGACACGGTCACCTGCTGCTGCGCGCTCCCGTATGCCGACTGCACCCGCAGCGTGTGGGTCCCCGGCGCTGTTCCGGCCGGAACTTCGGCATTTATCTGGAACGGCGTCGCGAACAGCACCCGCATCGGCGTGCCGTCCAGGTCCAGCGACGTCGCCGCCCCGGCACCCGCCAGTCCGCTGCCGAAAATCGACACCACTCCGCCCGGCGCGATCCCCGGCGTAAACGTAGCCCCGCCGACCACGGCGGCAGCCTGGAAGCTCACGTCCTGCGGCGCCACCGCCAGAGTCAGCTTGGGCCGCGTCAATTTATAGGTTGCCGCCTGCGCGCCGGAGACGTCGAACAGCGACCCGCCCGTCGCCAGGTCGTCCACCAGCGCGCGGAAGGCTAGCCCCGCGCCCACCTGCAACTGGTAAGTCGACTGTGCCCCGTCGCACACCAGCATCCGCGAAACCAGCATCCCGCCCGCCGCCGGAGCCGTGGGATCCACCGCGTCGGCAAGGTCGATCGCGGTCCCGCAGTTGCCCGCGGCCGAGGCCACCCCGAGGCCCAACGCGCTCACCACGGCCGGCGGTTGCGAGAGCGCCGCCGCCAGGAAGCGCGTCGCCCCCGGATTGCGCAGCGCAAATCGCGCCACGCCGCGCAGGTCCGCCTTCCACGCGTCGCCGCCCACCGCGAAGCCGCCCAGGTAATCGTTCAAACTCGCGCGCGCAAATACCGGACTCGGATCCTGGATCACGATCGAACCGTCGGCCGCGACTCCGATCGCGACGACATAGTGTCCGCCCGCCGGCACGCCGTTGCGCGACATTCCGAGCGAAACCAGCGCCGGCGACCCGGCCGCCACGAAATCGGCGATGGCCGCCGGCGACGGCGCGGCCACCTCGACATCCGCCCCGCCGGTGAAATCGGCCGCGCGCCACAGGTTGACCACCTGCTCGCCCGAATCCGGATTGGAGAGGAAGCCATCGCACGTGGTGTTGCCCGCCCCGTCCGGCGCGCAGTCGGTTTTCAGGAACGCGTTCAGCGCCGCCGGATCCGCTGTGCCGTTCGGCCCCGGCAGTTCGCTGCGGTTCTGGTGATAGCGCAGGATGGATGCCACCGCGGTCAGCAGCGCACCCTTCTGCGCGATGGCCGCGCTGCCGTTGCCGATGGCCGTGGATCCCGCCTGCTGCAACCTGGGAAAATTGGCCAGCGACGTCGCCGCCGCGCGCACCGCGAACGTCACCGGCGACGACGCCACGCCCGAAGCCAGCGCGTTCACCAGCACAACCGTCTCCTGCGCCGGCAGCCGCAGCCACGTCTCGGCCATGCCGCCGGCATCGCTCACTGCCGACACCGCCGTCAACGACCCGCTGGACGCGGCGAACGTCACCGCCGCCCCGGTCACCGCGTTGCCCGACGCATCGCGCAGCGCTACCCGCAGCGAAAGCGGCAGCAGCGCGGAGGGAACGCCTGTCTGGTTATCGCCCTGTACCTTACTTAATACGGCGCGCGTATCTTTGAAGCTTTTCACCGCAAGCGTGCCACTGGCGCTCGCGCCGCTCCGGGTATCGGTGGCGGTCACCGTCAGATTCGCGCTCGCCGCCGTCACCGGGAAGAACAGATCCCAACCGTACGACCCCGCGGCCGCCGTCACCGTGAAGTCCGGCTGCCCGGTCACCGAAATCTTCAGTGCGCTGCCGGCGGCGAACCCCACAGCCGCGATGTGCGCGCGACCGCCCGCCGTCACCGCGCCCGGCGACGCCACCACTCCGGGCGTCTTCGGCGCCATGTGTTCCGCCGCCGCCGCGTCGCCCACGGTCCACGTGATGTTGCCGCCCTCGAAATTCTGCTGGTGCAACCCGCCAGTGATGAACTCGTCGCTGGCCGGCATTCCGAAGTCGCCGCCCGGTCCGCCCAGCGCCAGGTAGCGCACCAGGATCGGCCCGCTCACGAAGTAAGCCTGCCCGCCACGCGGACCGCTCGATGCCGCGTAGATCGCCCCGTTGGTGAACCCCTGCCCGCTTCCCGCGTTGGCGCCGAACGTGGCGAACGGCGACGCGTCCGCTGTTGGCGCGCCCGCCGCGCCGCTCTCGTAGCCCTGCGCCGCCCACTTGGCGAGCACGCCTCCGCTCACCAGCCGCACCGGATTGCCGGCCAGCGCCGCGCGGTTCTCGAAGCGCTGCGTGCCGCCCGCGCTGCGGTCGGAGACCGGATATCCCAGCGGCCCCGCCGGTCCGCCCAGCGAATCGTACTTCTGTAAAATCAGTCCGCCCACCACGAACGCCGCGCCGATCGCGTCCGACTCCGCCAGCCAGTACGTGGACCCGTTCGCCGCCTGCACCACCTGCACGTATCCGTTGCCCACCCGCGACGCCGGCGCCGCCACCGGAATCTGCGCCGCGATGTTGTTGCGCGTCAGGGCGTCCTGGAACGAACGCTGCACGTTGGATGGCGTCCCGTCGCCCACCTGGCAGCACGGCGCCGTCACGATCAGATTGATCTTCGGACTCAGCACTCCTTCGCTGGTGGCCGTCACCGCGGCCGATCCCGCGCCCACCGCGCGCAGCACAGCCGTCGCGCCCGATGCCTCCAGCGAGACCACGCGGCTGTTGCTCGTGCTCCACGTCACCGGACGATCCAGCAGCGGGGTACCGTCGCCCGCCAGGGGCGTCGCGCTCACGGTGAGGCTGTCACCCAGGTTCAGCGCCACCGGCACCCCGGTGGAAGCGCCCGCGATCGCAAGCGTGTTCACCGCCTGCCGCTGCGTCGGCCCGCTGCCCGGCGTGTACTCCAGAATCCCGCCCTCGAACGTCTGCCGGTGCACCCCGCTCGAAAGCGTGATCTCCTGCGACGTGGGCAGCCCCAGCGAACCGCCCGGCCCGCCGGACGCTATATATAGGTTGTAGATCGGCTCCAGCACGCTGAACGTCTTGCCGTTGTTCACGCCCGACGAGATGACGTAAATCGCCCCGTTGATGTAGGTCTGGAACGTGGCTGTGACCTTGCTCGGCGCCGTCACCGCCGTCTCCACATCCACCGGACGCCCCGGCCCGGTGATTCCCGTCCGCGCCGTCCATTCGGTGAAGAACTGGTTACGGATGGTGAAGTTCTGCCCCGTGGCCAGCGCCGTGTGATAGGCGAACAGCGCGTAGTTCTTGTCGAAGATGTCGTACGTGCACGAATTGCCGTCGAACACCGGGCAGTTCTGCGTATCGTAGAGCGGTAGTCCCGCGGCGGCTGCGCTGACCGACTTGTAGTATGCGTACAGGTCCGCGTAGAGTTGCGCGATCAGGTTGGTGGTGTCGGGCGATTGCGGCGCGCTCGCGCTCAGTGTCGCCAGCGCCAGAATCGCGCCGCTTTTCGCGGCGTCATTGAACTCCTGCACGTAGCCGGTGGTGCCAAGTCGCTTCACATTCGCTACCGGCGGCAGCGAAGTCAGCAGGTTGAAGCCATTCCGGAAGTACGCGCTTTGGAATGCGAGCACGAGGTTACTCGGCGCGCCCGACCCGACATCGACCACGGTATTCAGCGTCACCGTGGCGGTAGCCGATTTCGTCGTATCGGCGGCCGCGGTCGCGGTCACCTTCACAGTGGTGGTCGTGGCGACGCTCAGCGGCGCCGTGTACAACCCGGTCTGGTCGATGCTTCCCGTAGCCGGGCTCAGGCTCCAGATCACCGCGGTGGAACTGGCGTTGGTCACCGTGGCGCTGAACTGCTGGCTCTGTCCGGCGATCAGGCTCGCGGTGGCCGGGCTGATCGTGATCGCCACCGTGGCGGTCGGCGTGAGCGTGATCCTGGCCGTACCGCTCACGGTGGAATCCGCGGTGCTCGTGGCGGTGACCGTGACCGTCTGGCTGGCACTGATCGTGGGAGGCGCGCTGTAGAGACCGGTCTGATCGATCGCCCCCACCGCCGGGCTGATGCTCCACTGGTAGGTCGCGACGCCGCCGCCCGTGGCGGTGAACTGCTGGCTGCCGGCGGAATTCAGCGACACCGTGGCGGGCGATACCGTAATCGCCGCGGGGCTGAGTTGGATTGTCACCGAAGCGGACTTGTTCGGGTCCTGGTTGGATGTCGCCGTGATGGTGACGGTCTGCCGCTGCGTGATGGTCGCCGGCGCGGCGTAGTTGTTCGTCGTGGTGATGCTCGTGCCGCTCAGATTATTGCCGACCCCGAGGTCGCCAACCTGCGGGCTCATGCTCCACTTCACGCCGGTGTTGCCGGACGGAGCGGTGCACACCGCGGTAAGGACCGCGTTCTGGCCGCTGGAGAGGCTGTTCGAGGACGTGCTCAGCGTCACCAGCACTTGCGCGCTAAGACTGCTTGCGGAGAGGCAGACCGCAAGCGGCAGCAATCGGAACGGGCGGTTCAGGCGCACGGATATCCCTGTATCTTAATATGCTGCAAACCCCGTCCGAAGGGTCTAGTTGCGCACAATCTCGCGCCCCGCCGGGCCGGGACAAATCGCCGCCGCGATCACGCCCCGTAGCTCTCCGGCATCAGCAACCGCACCGCTCCCGGCACGATCCGAACCTCCGCCGGCACCCGCCC
>JAFDVU010000135.1 GCA_018268835.1 Acidobacteriota bacterium
TCGCGAGGTGGAGATGCCTCAGGCGGTACTGGAGTTGCGGTCCGGTCCGCCGGAGCCGGACGGCGCCAGTTCGGCCGAGGAGCGGACGGCGATCGCGCGCGCCTTTGCCGCGCTGCCGGCGAAGTTGCGGGCGGTGGCCGAACTGGCCCTTATCGAGCAGGCGCCGTACGATGAAATCGCCGGCGCGCTCGGCATCGGTGTGCAGGCGGTGAAATCGCGCGAGTTCCGCGCCGTCCGCCGCCTGCGGGAAATGTTGACCAAAGCGGGGATCACGCCATGAACCATCCCGACGACGAACGCTTCGCCCGGTTGCTGCGCGCCGCGCTGCCGCCGGTAGGGCACGAATCCGGCCGCGACCTCTGGCCGCGCATGCGCTACCGCATCGAGCGCGCGCCGGCGCGCTGGCCGGTGCTGGATCTCGCGCTGGCAGCCGCGGTACTGGGCCTGTTGATCGCATTCCCGCGGGCCATCCCCTGGCTTCTCCTGCAGTGTTGAAGGAGGCTGTTATGACGACCCATCCGTATCTCCGCGCCTACATGGCCGGAGTCACCGTGCCTTCCATCTTTTTCGTTCTGGGATTCGCGGCATACCTGGCGCTGCACGCCTCCTACGACCCCGGCTTCCCCGTCGAGCGGTTCCTGGTATTCCCTCTGGCGCTGGTGCCGGCGATCTGGGGAGCGTGGAACATGGTGTACGTGGCGGCCGAAGGGTACCGGCGGTGGCCGATCGGGTTGCACGGCGCCATGGTCCCGCTGGTATTGCTTCCGCCGGCGCTGTGGGCGGCCGGCAGCCTGCAACTGGAGTTCGTGGGCGCCCTGTTGAAGATGGCCTGGCTGATCGTCCCGCTCACCGCGATGGTCTACTACCTGGTATGGAAGTACTTCGTGGGCGCGCTGAACCGCCTGGTCGGCATCGGGCCGGCATAATGCTATCCTGAAGCTTGGAGCCGGCAACGGTTCCCGGTGAAGGAGAGTAAACCGCTCCCCTCAAAAAGGAGTCCGGCGAGGTCGTCAGCACGATCGTCTCCAGCCAGAGACGGTCCGGTCCGCCGGCGGGAAGTTCCGCTTCCCGGATTGAGACCTTCCGCGGCATTGGCGCGGGGGGTCTTTTTTATTTTCAGCCCCGTGATGCCGGCGGGAGCTGGAAACCGGCTCGGGAGGATACCGGGCCGATGACATCGCTCTTTCCGCTTTCCGAATACTGGTGGTTCTACCTGATCTTCACCGGCGGCATCCTCGTGCTGCTGGGGGTGGACCTGAGCCTGCACCGTGGCGCGCACACCATCCCGCTGCGCCGCGCCGCGGCCTGGACCGCCGTGTGGGCCTCTCTCGCGCTGGCTTTTTCCGCGGGATTGTACCTGTTCAGTGCTGCGCGCTTCGGCGCCGGCATCGCGCGCCGGCTCACGCTCGAATACCTGGCCGGCTACGCGGTGGAAGAGGCGCTCTCCATCGACAATATGTTCGTTTTCGCGCTGCTCTTCCGCTACTTCGCGATTCCCTCGCGCTTCCAGCATCGCGTGCTCTTCTACGGCGTGCTGGGCGCCATCGTGTTCCGCGCCCTCTTCATCGCGGGCGGCGCCATGCTGATGCGCTTCCACTGGGTGATCGTGGCCTTCGGCATCTTCCTCATGTACACCGCCGTGCGGCTGGCGTTCGAAGAAGACCGTGAGGTGGACCCGGAGGCGAATCCGGTGATCCGCCTGCTCCGCCGCTTCGTGCCCGTCACCGGCGACATGCACGACGGCCGCTTTCTGCTGCGGCGCAACGGCAGCCTGGTGTTCACGCCCCTGATGGTGACCCTGGTCTCGCTCGAAACCACCGACATCGTCTTCGCCGTGGATTCCGTGCCCGCCGTGTTCGGGGTGACGCGCGAACCGCTGCTGGTTTACACCTCGAACATCTTCGCCGTCCTCGGCCTGCGCTCGCTCTACCACCTGCTGGCCGGCGCAATGGACCGCTTCCGCCTGCTGCAATACGGTATCGCCGCGGTCCTGTTCTTCGTGGGCCTGAAGATGACCCTGCTGGACCAGCTCTCCGGCGGACGCTTTCCCATCGGCTGGTCGCTCGGAATCATCGCGGTTCTTATCGGCACGTCGATTGCCGCGTCTCTATGGAGCGCGGGCAAGGGCCGCCGCGGGTGGTATGTTTAAGGCATGGCCGCCATTCGTTCGAGTCCGCTGGATGCGGAAATCCTGCCGGGGACTGCTGAAAACTACCGCGCATGGTGAGTTTTCGGCGCATGCTATCCTGACTCCACATAGTGAGGGCCCCGTGGATGTTCCCACGAAAATTCGACAGTCTGTAACTCTTTTCGGTCTGAAGCACGTCCCTATACCTATCGCGGCGATTTGGTGAAGGCGCCTTCATGTTTGAACTTTTGTTCAAGTACCCGCTGAGTATTTTTCACAAGGGCCAGTTCGTCCTGCTGACTCCCTGGCCGGTCTGGCTGATGGTGCTGGCGATCCTGGCGGCCGCGGGATTCCTCTTCTGGAACGTTCGCCGGCAACAAGGCCTGCTCACCGGACTGCGCCCCGTGGTCATCTGGATCCTGGAAAGCTGCCTGGTGGCGCTCATCCTCTTCTTGCTCTGGCATCCCGCGCTGAGCGTGGCCACCCTGCGCCCCCAGCAGAACGTGGTGGCGGTGCTCGTCGACGATTCCCACAGCATGATGCTGAACGACTCCGGCGGAACACGCGAAGCCGCCGCGAAGAAGGTGCTCGATTCCGGACTGCTCAAGGGGCTGAGCGACCGCTTCCAGGTGCGGCTCTATCGCTTCGGTAAGGAACCGGACCGCATCCAGCAGACCGCGCAGATCACCGGCAAGGAGCCTGCCACGCGCATCGGCGACACGCTGGATCGCGTCCTGGCCGAATCCTCCTCGCTGCCGCTGGGCGCCATCGTCCTGCTCAGCGACGGCGCCGATAACGCGGGCGGCATCAACCGGGACACCATCGAGTCCATCAAGCGGCAGCGCATCCCGGTGCATACCATCGGATTCGGCAAGGATCATCCCGACCGCGACGTGGAGATTGAAGACGCGGTTGTGCCGGCGCGCGCCCTCCCCGGCAGCAAGTTGACCGCGCAGGTCACGGTCCAGAACTGGGGGTTTGCCGGCAGCAAGAGCCGCATCAGCGTGCGCGATTCGGGCAAGACGCTCGCCAGCCAGGAAATCACGTTCAAGGATAGCGGGCAGTTGCAGACCGAGACCGTGGTCTTCGATTGCGGCGTCGCAGGACCCAAGACCCTGGATATCGCGGTCGAGCCGGTTTCGGGCGAGGAGAACCTCGGCAACAACCACATCTCCCGCATGGTCAACGTGGAGAACCGCAAGCCGCGCATCCTTTATATACAGGGCGAGCCGGTGTGGGAGTACAAGTTCATGCGCCGCGCGGTGACCGATTATCCCGACCTGGGCATCGAACTGGTCAGCATGGAGCGCACCACGGAGAACAAAATCTACCGCCAGGGCATCAAGGATGAGAAGGAACTCGAAGACGGCTTCCCCACGAAGCCGGAGGACCTGTTCGCCTACCAGGGGCTGATCATCGGCGGCACCGAGGTGGCCTACTTCACGCCCAGCCAGCAGCAGGCGATCCACGACTTCGTGGACCGGCGCGGCGGCGGGCTCCTCTTCATCGCGGGCCGCGCCAGTTTCACCGATGGCGGCTGGAATAACTCGCCGCTGGCGGACCTGTTCCCCACCGAATTGCCCACGGCGCGCAACGGGCTCAAGCGCGATTTTTCGTCCGTGATGCTGACCCCGCAAGGCGCGCAGAGCGTGCTCTGCCGGCTGGACGAAAACCCGGCGAGAAATGCCGAGAGGTGGAAGAAGATCCCGCAGATCGCCAACTACCAGGACATCGGGCAACCCAAGCCGGGCGCGACCACGCTGCTGGATGTGGTGCCGCCGGGCAAGAGCCCGCAGCCGCTGCTGGTGGTGGAAAACTACGGCCGCGGCCGCACCGTCGCCTTCGGCACCGAGGGCACGTGGCGCTGGAAAATGTGGCTCGACCACGCCGACAAAACCCACGCCACCTTCTGGCAGCAGATGTACCGCTACCTGGTGACCGACACGCCGGGACAGGTCGTGGGCTCGACTCCGAAATCCGTGCTCAGCGACGACACGCGCGTGCCCATCCGGGTGGAGGTGAAGGACAAGCAGTTCAAGCCCGTCGTCAACGCCAAGGTGCAGGCACGCTTCCTCTCGCCTGACGGATCCAGCGCCACCGTGGAACTCTCGCCCAAACCGCTGGAAGAAGGGGTCTACGAAGCGGAATGGACCGCAGAAAAGCCGGGTTCGTACGTGGCGGAGATCCTCGCCGGACGCGAGAGCGAGGAACTCGGGCACGACGTGGTGACTTTCCGCCGGGAAGACGGGGTGGCCGAGAACTTTCACACGTCGCAGAACAGGGACCTGCTCCAGAAGTTGAGCGAGCAGACCGGCGGGCGGTACTACCGGCCGGATGAGGCGTCCAAATTGACGAACGAGATTTCCTATTCCGAAGCCGGGATCACCGCGCGCGAGACGCGCGACCTGTGGGATATGCCGATCGTGTTCCTGCTGGCGTTGGGCATCCGCGCCGCCGAGTGGCTGCTGCGCCGCAAGTGGGGGGTCGTATGAGATCGGTGTCCCTGCGTCTCTGCGCCGGTCTTCTGATGCTTTCGTGCGCGGCCCAGGCGGCCACGTTCTACCTCACGGTCTCCGGACTCGGCGGCGAGCCGGACTACGAGCAGCGCTTCAAACTGTGGGCCGAGGACGTGGATTCGAGCCTCAAGAAAGCCGGCGGCGATTCCGTGGTCACCACCCTGGTCAACCCTACGCGCGAGCAGATGCGCAAGGCCATGGCCGATATCGCGGTCAAGGCCAAGCCCGCCGACGCGATGGTCCTGATGCTGATCGGGCACGGCACCTTCGACGGCCAGGACTACAAGTTCAACCTGCAGGGTCCGGACATCACCGCGGCGGAACTGGCCGCGCTGCTCGATAAGATCCCGGCGCAGCGGCAACTGGTGGTCAACACGACGAGTTCGAGCGGCGCGTCCATCGAGCAGTTGCGGCGCCCCAACCGCATCGTCGTCGCCGCCACCAAGAGCGGCTCGGAGAAGAACGCCACCAACTTCGCGCGCTACTGGGCCGAAGCCCTGCGCGATCCCGCGGCGGACACGGATAAGAACGAGGCCGTCAGCGCGCTCGAAGCCTTCCGCTTCGCCAGCGCGAAAACCAAGGAATTCTTCGATACGCTGAAGCGGCTGGAGACCGAGCACGCCGTCATCGAGGACACCGGCAAGGGAACCGGCGAGCGCACCGCGACGCCTGAAAACGGCGAGGGCAAACTGGCCGCGGCCTTCCCCGTGGTGCGGCTCGGCGCCAACGCCGCGGCGGCTCGCGATCCCGCCAAGCGGCCCCTGCTGGACCGCAAGGAACAACTCGAGCAGGCCATCGATAAGCTCAAGTACGACAAGGCGGCCATTCCCACGGCGCAGTACAAGCAACAGCTCACGCAGTTGCTGCTGGAACTCGCCCGCGTGCAGGAGGCCCTCGATAAGTGAGGGAACTTCCGTGAGGAACCTGGGGACAATCCTGGCGGCGGCGATCTTCTGCGGAGGACTGTGCGGGCAGACGCTACAGGAGGCCGAGGCGCTGCACCGCGCGGGACGCTACTTCGATTCCAACGACGTCTTCAAGCAGCTGCAGGGGCGCTACGCCAACGATCCCGACTTCAAAGTGAAGTGGGGGATGCTTTTCCTGGACAGCGAGCAGCCGGGCGATGCCGCCGGGCTGTTCCAGGAAGCTCTGAAATTGAAGCCAAACGACGCCCGCGCGCTGCTCGGCATGGGTCTGGCTACGGCCGAAGGCTTCGACCCGCGCGCCGCCGATTGGGCGCGCAAGGCGCTGGAAGCGGATCCGAAGCTGGCCGACGCCGAAGCGCTGCTGGCGCGGCTCGCGCTGGAAGACAACGATAACGCCAAGGCCGCCGACGAAGCCAAAAAGGCGCTGGCCATCGATCCCAATTCCGTGGGCGGCAAGAGCGTGCTGGCCACCATCGACCTGCTCGCCGACCGCAAGACCGAATCGGATCCGAAGGATGCGCGCGGCTACTACACCATCGGTCATTTCTTCGTGCTCAACCGCCGCTACGAAGAAGGCATCGGTTACCTGCGCAAGGCGCTGGAACTGGATCCCCAACTGCACCGCGCGCGCAGCGAACTGGGCGTCAATCTCATGCGCCTGGGCGAGATCGACGAAGCCGCTCGGCAGTTGGAAAGCCTCTATAACCAAAAGTACCATAGCAACCCCACGATCAACTCGCTGCGCCTCATCGACACCATCCGCGGGTTCGTCACCTTTAAGACCGATAACACCATTCTCAAGATGGATAAAGGCGAAGCCAACCTGCTGCATCCGTACTTCGAAAGCGAGATGAAGCGCGCCATCGCGACCTACGAAAAGAAGTACCGCATGAAGCTGGAGAAGCCGGTGCAGGTGGAGGTCTATCCCAACCACGACGATTTCGCAGTGCGCACCCTGGGCATGCCCGGGCTGGGAGCGCTGGGCGTGACCTTCGGCTACGACATCGCGATGGACAGCCCGTCCGGCCGCAAGCCGGGCAGCTTCCACTGGGATTCGACCCTGTGGCACGAGATGAGCCACGTCTTCACCCTCACCGCCACCGGACATCGCGTGCCGCGCTGGTTCACGGAGGGGATGGCGGTGCACGAAGAGACTGCCGCATCGCCGGATTGGGGCGACCGCATCACGCCGGACATCATCGCCGCCATCAAGGATAAGACCCTGCTGCCGATCGCGAAACTCGACCGCGGCTTCATCCATCCGGATACGCCCATCCAGATCGTCGTGAGCTACTTCCAGGCGGGACGCATCATCGATTACATCGATGACAAGTGGGGCTGGGACACGCTGCTCGCCATGCTGCACGATTTCGGCGCCGGCATCGACACGGTATCGGTGGTGCGGCGCAATTTGAAGATCGAGCCGGAGGAATTCGACAAGCGCTTCCTGGCCTTCATCGATGCCGACACCAAAACCACGGTGGCCCATTTCGACGACTGGAAGAAGGGCATGGGCGAAGTCATCAAGGCCGAGCGCGCCAAGGACTGGGACGCCGTCATCAAGCAGGGCAGCGCCATCCGCGACTGGTATCCCGACTACGTGGAAGAGCACAGCATCTACGAGGCGCTGGCCCAGGCCTACACCGCCAAGGGGGACAAAGCCGGCGCCGTGGCGCAACTCGAGCAGTACGCGAAGATCGGCGGGCGCAATCCGGAAACGCTCAAAACGCTCGCCAGGGAACTCTCCGCCGCGGGCCGCAAGAAGGAAGCCGCCGCGGTGCTCGATAAGCTGAACTGGATCTACCCGATGGATGCCGACGCGCATCAGATGCTGGGCGATCTGTGGATGGAACAGGGTAACGTCAAGGGCGCCATCCGCGAATTCGGAGCGGTGGTTGCCAGGAATCCGATCGATCCCGCGCAGGCGCACTACGACCTCGCCCGCGCGTTGCTCGCGGACCATCAAACGGACAAAGCCAACGACGAGTGTCTCAACGCCCTCGAAGCCGCGCCGGGTTTCCGGCCGGCGCAAAAGCTCCTGCTAGAATTGAGCAATTCTCAAACGCCGAAAAAATAGCGGAACGCATATGTCATCAGTCACGCAGCAGTTGGAGCCGGAAGTTCTGAAGTCGCGCATCGAGCGCTTTCGCCAGGTTCAGGGCGAGATCGTGACGCAGGTGCGTCGCGTGATCGTCGGGCAGGAGGAGGTCCTGGAGCAGGTCATGATCGGCCTGTTCGTGGGCGGGCACTGCCTGATCACGGGGTTGCCCGGCACCGCCAAGACGCTGCTCGTGCGCACCATGTCCCAGACGCTGGGACTGGTCTTCCGCCGCATCCAGTTCACGCCCGACCTGATGCCCAGCGACATCACCGGCACCGACATCATCGAAGAAGACCCCACCACCGGACGCCGCACCTGGACCTTCGTGCAGGGGCCGATCTTCGGCAACGTGCTGCTCGCCGACGAGATCAACCGCACCCCGCCCAAGACGCAGAGCGCGCTGCTCGAAGCCATGCAGGAGCGCTCGTGCACGGTCCGCGGCAACGGGTACACGCTGCCCGCGCCCTTCTTCGTGCTCGCCACCCAGAACCCGATCGAGCTCGAAGGCACGTACCCCTTGCCCGAAGCGCAGCTCGACCGCTTCCTCTTCAATATCATCCTGGATTACCTCACCGCGGACGAGGAGTTGAAGGTGGTGGACCTGACCACCGTGACCACCACCGCGCAGGCGGATCCGGTGACCAACGCGAAAGAGATCCTGGAATTCCAGCAACTGGTGCGCATGGTTCCCATCGGTGAAAGTGTGGCTCGCCACGCGGTGGACATGGTCCGCGCCACCCGCCACGTGGACCCCACCGCCCCCGACTTCGTGAAGAAGTACGTAAACTACGGAGCCAGCGTCCGCGCCGCGCAATTCCTGGTGCTTTCGGCCAAGGCGAGAGCACTGATGAAGGGCCGCTACCACGTCACCTACGAAGACATCCGAGCCCTCTACATCCCGGTCCTCCGCCACCGCATTCTTCTCAACTTCCACGCCGAAAGCGACCGCCTGAAGCAGGACGACATCCTCAAGAAGGTCCTGGAGGTAAAGCCGGCCCCGCGGGAGTAGAGAAGCTGACGCAGAGACGCTGAGACGCTGAGAGGAACAGGTGATCGAGAGAATGCCGAGTGACGAGCTGACGGGACGCATCATCGCGGCTGCGATCGAAGTACACCGGCACCTTGGCCCCGGACTGCTGGAGGCGGTTTACGAGGAGTGCCTCTGCCACGAACTGAGCCTGATGGGATTGAGGTTTGAGCGACAGCCTCAAATCCCGGTCACCTACAAGGGACATCGCCTCCAGTCGGGATACCGTGCCGATCTCATTGTCGAAGGTGAGGTGGTCGTGGAGGTCAAGGCGACCGAGGGAACGGCCCGCGTTTATCACGCTCAGCTTCTCACCTACCTCAAGGTCTCCAACAAGCCGCGTGGCCTCCTCATCAATTTCAATGTGCCGGTCCTAAAGGATGGCGTGAAGCGCATCGTGAACCGTTACGCCGATCTCGCGTCTCCGCGTCTCGGTGTCTCTGTGGTGAACAGGAGGCCCCACTAATGCTGCAACGCTTCCTCGACCCCGCGACTCTCGCCTCCATCTCCTCCCTGGACCTCGTCGCCAAGACCGTGGTCGATGGCTTCGTCGCCGGACTGCACCGCTCCCCCGACTTCGGGTTCTCCCAGGAGTTCGCCGAGTACCGCGCCTACTCCGAAGGCGACGACCTGCGACACGTGGACTGGAACGTCTTCGCCCGCACCGACCGCTGCTACCTCAAGCGCTACCGCGGGGAGACCAACTCGCAGCTTCTCATCCTGCTCGATACCTCGGCATCCATGGGGTTCGGCTCGCGCGACGTCCATAAGCTGGATTACGCCCGCTTCGTCGCCGCCTCGCTCTGCTACATGGCGTCGCTGCAGCGCGATGCCGCCGGCATCATCATCTTCGACGAGAACGTCAAGAACTATGTGCAGCCCTCCACCCGCCAGGGACAGCTATTCCGCCTGCTGCACGCTATCGAAAAGGCCGAGGTCGGCACCCGCACCAATTTCGTCGAGCCTTTCGTGCACTTCCAGAACTTCCTGCATCGCCGGGGCATCGTCATCGTACTGTCGGATTTCTACGAGGATCCCGAGACCATCGTCAATACGGTGGAGCCGCTGCGCTACCGCGGCAACGACGTGATCCTCTTCCACCTGCTCGATCCGCAGGAGATCAAGCCGAAGTTCAAGGAGCCGGTGCTGCTCTACGACGTCGAGGACACCGCCAACTCGCTCGAAGTGTCCCCGGAGTACGCGCACCACGAGTACCGCCAGAAGATCGGCGCGCACATCGAAGCGCTGAGTTCGAAAGCGAAGTCCGCCGGGATGGATTACTTCCTGATGGACACCGGCCGCCCGCTCGACGAAGGGCTGCGCGAATATCTCGCCGTGCGCAGGGGGCGATTCTAGACAATGGGCTTTTTGTCTCCATGGTTTCTCGCCGGCGCCGCGGCAGTGGGACTGCCGGTTTGGCTCCACCTGCTGCGCAAGCACAGGACCACGCCGCTCCCGTTCGGCTCCCTGATGTTCTTCGAGAAGCGCACGCAGAGTTCGATCAAGCACCGCCGCCTGCGCTACCTCGTGCTGTTCGCGCTGCGCTCGCTCCTGGTCCTGCTCATCGTGCTGGCCTTCGCCCACCCGTATGTGCGCCGCCAGGTCTCTGGCGGCGACCGCACCGGTGAAGTCACCGTCGTGGCGGTGGATAACTCGCTCAGCATGCGCGCGGGCACGCGCCTTTCGCAGGCCAGGAACGAAGCCCGCTCCATGGTGGATTCGTTGCGCGCCGGACAGAAGGCCGAAATCGTCGCCTTCGGCTCGCGCGTGCAGGTTATGAGCGAAGTCACCGACGATCGCAACTCGCTCAAGGCGGCGATCGAATCCATCGAACCCGGCGATACGCGCACCTCGTATGCCGAGTTCGCCCGCTCGCTGCGCGCCATCGCGGCGTCGCTCAAGGTGCCACTCGCGGTCGAGATGTACACCGATGAGCAGCAGTCCGGCTGGCCGTCCAACTTCAACGACCTGCGGCTCAGCGCGGACATCCGCCTCCACCCGCACGCCATCGACGCCAAAGACGTGCCCAACTTCACGGTGGAAAACGTCATCGCGCCGCGCCGCGTCTACGACGGCAGGAAGAACCGCGTGCTGGCCACCATCGCCGGCTTCGGCACGAAGAAGGCCACCCGCGCCGTTTCCCTCGTGCTGAACGGACGCGTGGTGGAGAGCAAGCAGGTGGAGGTGCCGGAGGGCGGGCGCGCCGCCGTCGAATTCCTCTCGCTGGAAGTGCCCTACGGCCGCAACAAGGGCGAGGTGCGCATCGATTCCGCCGATTCGCTGCCCGCCGACGACGCGTTCTATTTCTCCGTGGAGCGCGCCGACCCCAAGAAGGCGCTCTTCGTGCAGGAGGCGGCCGGCAGTCGCGGACTGCTCTATTTCAAAGCCGCGCTCGATTCGGCCGGCCAATCGGCCTTCGAAATCGACCCCGTCCCGGTGGATCAGGTCGCCAACGCGAACCCCGCGCGCTATGCCTTCGTCGTGCTCAACGATATCCCCAACGTGCCTTCATCGTTTGAAAGTGCGCTGCGCGACTACGTGCGCGGCGGTGGCGGCGTGCTGATCGCGCTCGGCGTCCGCAGCGCGCAGAACGGCAAGGTGCCGGTGACCGGCGAGACCATCGCCGGGGGCAAGTACAGCGCCCGCGATACCGACCTCTTCCAGACCGTGGCCACTCTCGATTCCTCCCATCCCGCGATCCTCAGGGACAACCGCTGGGAGGACGTCAAGTTCTATCACACCGTGAAGGTGAACCCATCCGTCTCGCGCGTCGTGGCGCGGCTCACCGACCAGAGCCCAATGCTGCTCGACGACCAGATCGGCGAGGGCCACGTCATGGTCTTCGGCAGCACCTTCGACAACCTGGAGAACGATTTCCCGATTCACACCTCTTTCGTCCCCTTCATCGATCAGACCGCGCGCTACCTGGGGCGCCTCGATGCGGGTCCGGCGAGCACCATGGTCGGCTCGTTCGCCGAGTTGCGCGATTCGAAAGAGAAGGGCGCCGCGGTGGACGTAGTGGACCCCAAGGGCGAGCGCGCCCTTTCCCTGGAAGAGGCCACCAGGGCGCAGAACATCCAGTTCACCATGGCCGGCTTCTACGATATCCGGCGGCCCAACGGGCGCAATGAACTGGTGGCGGTCAACGCCGACCGCCACGAAAGCGACCTCACGCCGCTGGACAAAGACAGTCTCGCCCTGTGGCAGAACACCGCCACCGCGGCAACGAACGCCTCTGGAGGGGCGGAGAACGAGGCCAACCGTCCGGTCAGCCTGTGGTGGTATGTCATGATGATAGTGCTGCTGCTGGCTCTGGCCGAATCGCTAATCGGGAATCGACATCTCTCGGTGGATAAAGAGGCCGTATGAAACCTTTGGATCGCTTGAGCGAGTACCTGGGCGCCGTCGAGCGGCGGCTGCGCGTGCTGGCATTCACCCGCGGAGTGGCCATCACAGCCCTGCTGGCACTGGTCCTCACGGTGGTCGCGGTATTGATCGCCAACCAGTTCGCGTTCTCCAACCCGAGCGTGCTGGGCGCGCGCGTGCTGCTCTTCCTGGGGCTCGCCCTGGCCATCGGCCTGGCGCTCATCGTCCCCGTGATCCAACTCAACCGGCGCCACGCGGCACGCAAGGCGGAGAATCGGTTCCCGCAGTTCGAAGAGCGCCTGCTCACCTTCACCGAGCGCAGTGAAACCAACCCCGGCGATCCCTTCCTGGAACTCCTCGCCGCCGACACGCTCAACGTCGCGCAGCAGGCCGAGGCACGCGACGTAGCGAAGACTTCGATGGTCTTCGGCTTCTCTTCCGCCGCCATGGTCTTCGCGCTGGCGCTGGTGTGGCTGGCTACCTCCGGTCCCGGATTCCTCGGCTACGGCGCCAACCTGCTATGGGCGGGCGTGCCCAAGGGCGCCGCCAAACCCTACTACGCCATTCAGGTGCAACCCGGCAGCCGTACCGTGCGCAAACGCAGCGACCAGATGATTACCGCGCGCCTGCTCGGCTTCACCGCGCCCAAGGTGCGCTTCTTCGCGCGCTACGCCAGCGCTTCCGCCTGGGAGCAGGCCGAGATGGCCACCGAAGCCGGCGGCACCGCCTACCAGTTCCTGATCGCCGGTGTGCCCGAAACGCTCGAATATTACGTGGAAGCCGGCGGCGTGCGCAGCGAGACCTTCAAGCTCACCGTGGTGGATCTGCCCGGCGTCAAGAAGATCCGCACCACGTATCACTTCCCCTCCTGGCTGGGCATCAAGGACGCCGTGGAAGATCCGGGCGGCGATCTGCGCGCCGTCGAAGGCACCCGCGCCGACGTGGAGGTCGTGACCGACCGCCCGCTTTCGAGCGGCATCCTCATGCTCGACGACGGCACCCGCCTCAGCCTGAAGCCGAACGCCAACGGGATCCTCATGACGACCGTTCCGATCAATAAAGACGGCGTGTATCACGTCGCCGCGCTCGAAGGCGGCGAAGACGTGCGGCTCAGCGAGGACTACTTCATCGAGGCGCAGAAAGACCGTCCGCCGGAAGTGAAGATCACCCGCCCTGGGCGCGATTTCCGCGCGTCGCCCATCGAAGAGGTCGCCATCCAGGTGGAGGCCAAGGACGATTTCGGACTGAAGAACGTCGAACTGCATTACTCGGTGAACGGCGGTCCGGAAAAGACCGTCCCGCTGGCCGGTGCGGGAACGAAGAACGCGACCGGCACCACCACCCTCGCGCTGGAAGACTACAAGCTCGAACCCGGTGACGTGGTCAGCCTCTACGGCACCGCGAAGGACGCGCGCAGCACGCAGAACACCGACATCTACTTCATTGAGGCGCAGCCCTTCGAACGCAACTACAGCCAGTCCCAGCAGGCCGGCGGCGGTGGCGGCGGCGGCGGCGACGAGGATACCCAGAACCAGATCTCGCAGCGGCAGAAGGAAATCATCGCCGCCACCTGGAACCAGATCAAGGGCAACGGAGCGAAGGGCACCGACGCCGAAAACGCCGCCTTCCTCAGCGGCGTGCAAAGCAAGCTGCGCGACCAGGCCAAGTCGCTCGCCGACCGCATGAAGGCCCGCCAGCTCACGCAGGAAGGCGACTCCTTCCGCAGCTTCGTCAAGGATATGGAGCAGGCGGTCGACGCCATGGGTCCGGCCGTGGACAAACTCAAAACCGGGAAGTGGCAGGACGCGCTCGCGCCCGAGCAGAAGGCGCTGCAATATCTGATGCGCGCCGAAGCCACGTTCCGCGATATCCAGGTGGCGTTCGGCAATCGCCAGGGCGGTGGTGGCGGCGGTGGCGGCGGTGGCGCGCGCGACCTCGAAGGCCTCTTCGACCTCGAGCTCGATACCGAAAAGAACCAGTACGAAAGCGCGCAATCCTCCGGTCAGGCGGCCGGAGAGCAGCAGCGCCAGATCGATGAGGCGCAGCAGAAACTCGAGCAACTCGCGCGCCGCCAGCAGGAACTTGCCGACCAGCAGAAGCGCGGCCAGCAGCAGACCTCGCAGCAGCGCTGGCAGCAGGAAATGCTGCGCCGCGAAGCTGAACAGCTTCGCCAGCAGATCGAACAGATGCAGCGCTCCGCGCAGCAGGGCCAGCTCAGCCGCGGCCAGCAGAGCCAACAGAGCCAGCAGGGTCAACAAGGTCAACAAGGTCAGCAGGGACAGCAGGGTCAGCAAGGCCAGCAGGGGCAGCAAGGCCAACAGGGTCAGCAAGGCCAGCAGGGCCAGCAATCCGGCCAGGCGGGCCAGTCCGGCCAGCAGCAGGGCCAGCAAAACGCGCAGCAGCAGCGCATGCAGCAGAACGCCAACAACGGCATGCAGCCGCGTGGTGCCGATCCGCGGCAGCTTCAGCAAATGCTGGACCGCCTCAACCAGGCGCTGAGCGATATGCGCGGCGCCGCGTCCAGCCAGCAGGCCGGTACGCCCGAAGGCGAGGCCCAGGCCCGCCGCGCCGCCGACCGGCTCCGCGAAGCCCAACAGCTCATGCAGGGCATGCGCTCCAACGAGGCTAACGGGCAGATGGACGACCTCGTCCGCCAGTCCGAAGACCTGGCGCGGCGCCAGCAGGGCTTCGAAGGCAAGATGCGGCGCGCCTTCGGAAATGACAACCAGGAGCCCACGCGCGAACAAGCCGGAGCGCTCGCCGGCGAGCAGGAATCCGAAATCCAGGACCTCAAACGCCTCGAGCAGACCATGCAGCAGACCATCCGCGGCGTGCAGAGCAACCAGCCCAAGGCCGCTACCCGCCTCCGCGAAACGCTGGGCGAAATGCAGCAGGCCGACATCCCGCGCTACATGCAGCGCAACGCCGACTATCTGCGGCGCGGCATGGGCGGCTACGCCGTGATGAACGAGGCCGCCATCACCCAGGCTCTCGCCGAACTGCGCGACCAGGTAAAGCAGGCGCAGCAGATGATGGCGCAGGGCACCCAGGCCAAGGATGGCCAGGGCGGCAAGGCCACCGAGCAGGCGTTGAACAACGTCGAGACGCTGCGGCGGCAACTCGAGCAACTCCGCGCGCAGCAGATGCAGCGCGGCCAGCAGGGGCAACAAGGCCAGCAAGGGCAGCAAGGCCAACAAGGCGGCCAGCAGGGCGGCCAGCAAGGCCAGCAAGGACAGCAGGGACAGCAGGGCCAGGGCGGCCAGCAGGGACAGCAAGGACAGCAGGGCCAGGGCGGCCAGCGGGGCCAGGGCGGACGCCAGGGCGGTCAGCAGTCCGCCAATTCGCAAGGCTCCCCCAACACTCAGGGCGGCGGCAACTCCAGCTACGGTCCCACCGGCGGCCCGCAGTGGGGCGGCGGCAATCCCTACGGCGGCCAGGGCTACTGGGGCAACCGCGACCCGCGCAACGAACCCGGCGTGGATCCGCGCGCCTTCGAGAGCACCTACAACGACACCATCCGCAGCCTCCAGCAGTTGCAGCAGCAGGCCGGCGCGGACCCCAACATGAACCGCGACCTGCAAAACCTGATCCGCGAAATGCAGCGCCTGAACCCCTACACCTACGCCAACGATCCGCTGCTGGCCGAGCGCATTCACCAGGCCCTCATCGGCAACGTCGAGCAGGTGGAACTGGAACTGCGCCGGAAGGTCGAAGAGGCCAACGGCACCGGCAGCGTGCGCAGCCCCGGCAACGAGAGAGTGCCCGCCGGCTACGCCGACAAGGTCGCCGAATACTACCGCAAGCTGAGCAAGGGGAAGTAGGCCCGGCCGCCCAACCGAGCCGCCAAACCGCCCGATGTCGTGCTACAGTGGCGCTTTCCGCCCTCCCGGTTTGCCATTTCCGGCGAAATAGGGTAATCTCTAGTATACATCAGGTATTTGAATCCCTACTGAGGTAAGGGTGATTATGTCCGCAACTATGGAGCCAAGTCTTTCCAGCCGGGAAGCCCTTGAAAATCAACACGAAAAGCTGGTGCGTGAAGAAATTGAAATCTTCCGCGCCAAGGCTCAGTCCTTCCTGGCGGGCGAAATCTCCGAGAACGACTTCCGCCCCTTCCGCCTCAAGCACGGCATCTACGGCCAGCGCCAGCCCGGCGTCCAAATGGTCCGCTGCAAGATCCCCGGCGGCCTCTTCACCGCCCGCCAGGCCGAACAACTCGGCCGCATCGCCGACGAGTTCGGCGGCGGACGCGGCCACATCACCACCCGCCAGAACATGCAGTACCACTTCGTCCCGCTGGCGCAGGTCCCCGACGTCATGCACCTGCTGGCCGACGTCGGCCTGACCAATCGCGAAGCCTGCTACAACACGGTGCGCAACGTCACCGCCTGCCCGTGGGCCGGAGTCGCCGCCGACGAAGTCTTCGACGTGCGCCCCTACGCGCAGCGCGTGGCCTACGCCCTGCTCCGCAAGGACCTCACCCAGAACCTCCCGCGCAAATTCAAGATCTGCTTCGACGGCTGCGCCCACCGCGATTGCATTCAGGGCGCGATCAACGACGTCGGCCTGCGCGCCGTCATTCGCGACGGTCGCCGCGGCTTCCGCATGGTCATCGCCGGCGGCCTCGGCCCGCTGCCCACCGAAGCCCAACTGCTCGAGGAGTTCGTCCCCGAGGAAGACCTGATTCACAAGATCGAAGCCATCATCCGCGTCTTCAACGAGTACGGCAATCGCAAGAACAAGAACACCGCGCGCTTCAAGTTCGTGATGCGTGGACGCGGGCTGGACTGGGTGCGCGAGCAGATCGACAAAGCCTACGCCGAAATCCTCGCCGGCGGCGGCATCGAACTGCCCGATATGGTCCCCGAAGGCTTCGGCGGCTACCAGGGCTCGCCGCTCCCTCTGGGCGACGGCGACCTGCTCCCCGTGCTCAATCCGTCCGCCCCCTCCGATCCCGCCTACGACCGCTGGCTCGAAACCAACATCACGCCCCAGAAGCAGACCGGCTACGCCGCCGTCACCGTCACCGTGGAACAGGGCAATCTCACCGGCGATCAGTTCCGCGGCCTCGCGCAACTGGCGCGCACCGCGGGCGATGGAACCCTGCGAACCACGGTGAACCAGAACATCGTGCTCACGTTCGTGCCGCTGGCCCGCCTGCCGCGCGTCTATGCCGCGCTCCAGCAACTCGGCCTCGGCTCCGCCGGCGCCAACCAGATCGACAACGTCCTCACCTGCCCCGGCTCCTACAGTTGCAACCTCGGCCTGACCAAGACCATGAACCTCGGCGCCGCGCTCCAGGAAGCGGTCCGCGGCTTCGACGACCCGGCCATCCGCCGCCTCGCCATCAAGGCCAGCGGCTGCCCCAATGCCTGCGGCCACCACTGGATCGGCGACATCGGCTTCTTCGGCAACGCGCGCAAGATCGAAGGCCGCGAGGTGCCCTACTACCAGATGCTGCTCGGCGGCGGCTACGATGCCCAAGGCATCATGCGCTTCGGCCTGGCGATCCAATCCATCCCCGCGCGCTTCGCTCCCGAGGCCGTCCGCCGCGTGCTCAACCACTTCCTCGCCCACCGCGTGCCGGGCGAAAGCTTCCGCGATTACGTGGTGCGCCACAAGGTGGAAACCTTCCGCGCGCTCACCGGCGACCTGGCCAAACCGGCCGAACTCTTCCCCGAACTCTACCAGGACTGGGGCGACACGGACCCCTACTCGCTACAGTTGGGGCGCGGCGAGTGCGCCGTCTAAGGTATAACAGGGTAAGCGGCCTGCTTCGCGCGCGCCGTCCCTCCCTGCCATGCCGAAAATTTCACGCGTACTTCTGAGTGTCACCGATAAGACCGGAATCGTAGACTTCGCCCGCGCTCTGGCCGCGATGGGCGCCGAACTCATCTCCACCGGAGGCACCGCCCGGCTGATCCGCGACGCCGGCATCGCCGTCAAGGACGTCAGCGACGTCACCGGCTTCCCCGAAATGCTCGACGGCCGGGTCAAGACCATGCACCCGAAAATCGCCGGCGGACTGCTGGCCATGCGCTCCAACCCCGAGCACATGCGGGCCATCCAGACCCACGGCATCGCGCCCATCGATATGGTGGTGGTGAACCTGTACCGCTTCGAGGACGCCGCCGCCAAGGCCGATGCCCATCTTGAGGATCTGATCGAGAACATCGATATCGGCGGCCCTACCATGCTGCGCGCCGCGGCCAAGAACTACCAGGATGTCGCGGTCGTGGTCTCCCCAGCCGACTACGATGCCATCCTCGCCGAACTCGCCGGGAGCGCGGGCGAACTGTCGCTTGAAACCAAGTGGCGCCTCGCCAAAAAGGTGTTCCGCACCACGGCCGATTACGACGCCGCCATCAGCGCACGCCTCGAGCGCATCGACGACGCCGGTCCGCTGCCGCTCGATCTCGCAGTGCGTGCTCCGCGCCTCATGAGCCTGCGCTACGGCGAGAATCCGCACCAGTCCGCGGCCCTCTACGGACGCCGCGGCGCGGGCATCGCCGGCGCCGAGCAGTTGCAGGGCAAGGAACTCTCCTACAACAACCTGGTGGACCTTGACGCCGCCTGGCAACTCGCCAACGAATTCCTCCGGCCGGCCGTGGCCATCATCAAGCACACCAACCCCTGCGGCTGCGCCGAGCAGGAGACGCTCGGGGAGGCCTACCGCAAGGCGCACGAAGGCGATCCCGTGTCGGCGTTCGGCGGTGTGATCGGGCTCAACCGCCCGATGGACGAGGAGACGGCGCGCGAAATCGCCAAGACCTTCATCGAAGCCATCGCCGCCCCCGGATACACGCCCGAAGCGCTCGCCGTGCTCGCCGCCAAGAAGAACCTGCGGCTCATGAATGTGGTTCCCGGTACCGATCCGGTGGTGGTCAAGTCCATCTCCGGCGGCTACCTGGCGCAGACCGCCGACCTTGCCCGCCTCGACCGCGCCCAGGCCGTCGTCAAGACGAAGCGCGCCCCGACCGAGGAAGAATGGGTCGCGCTCGAATTCGGCTGGAAGGTCGCCAAGCACGTCAAGAGCAATGCCATCGTCTACGCGCGCGCGGGCCAAAGCGTCGGCGTGGGCGCCGGGCAGATGAGCCGCGTGGATTCGGTGAAGATCGGCGCCGCCAAGGCGGTGCTGCCCATCGCCGGAACCGTGGTCGCCTCCGACGCCTTCTTCCCCTTCCCCGACGGAGTCGAAGAAGCCGTGAAAGCCGGCGCCACCGCGTTCATTCAACCAGGCGGCAGCGTGCGCGATGAAGAAGTCGTCGCTGCCGCCGACCGCCTCGGCGTCGCCATGGTCTTCACCGGCGTCCGCCACTTCCGGCATTAATTAGCGCGCCGGACCAAGTCCGCCGCGCGTGAACCCCCCGAAATCGCCCTCTGCCGCCAGGGGTTTACCATTCTTAACTTGATTCGTCTCACCCGGCACCGTAAGCTAAGAATTCTTGGTATGGGGCGCAAAGCGCAAAAGAACGATTCGCTGCCCGGTTCCCTGGACATGCTGATTCTGCGGACGCTCTCGCTGCGCGCGCTCCATGGGTACGGCATCGTCCAGTTCATTCAACAATCCTCCCTCAACGATCTCCTCGTCGAGGAGGGCTCGCTCTACCCCGCGCTCCAGCGGTTGGAACTGAACGGCTGGATCGACGGCGTCTGGGGCGTGACGTCGAACAATCGCCGGGCGCGGATCTACAAGATCACCGCGGCCGGCCGCAAACAACTGGCGGTGGAAACCCGCAAGTACGCCAAACTCACGCTGGCGATCGCCCGCGTCATGGAAGCGGAGTGACGGACATGCTACGGCGGCTCAGGTACTGGATGGAGAGCGCCCGGCGCAGCGAGGCGCTACGCGAGGAGATGGAACTCCACCTTGCCGAACGAGCCGCGGAACTCGAAGCGGACGGGATGACGCCCGAGTGCGCACGGGCGGAGGCGCGCCGCCGGTTTGGCAGCGTCGGACTCAAGCAGGAAGAGTCGCGGGAGATCTGGATGACACGCTTCTTATCGGAACTCGGCCAGGATGTCCGCTATGCCGGCCGCGCCATGGCCGCCAACAAGGCCTTCAGCGCCCTGGCGGTCTTGTCGCTGGCGCTCGGCATCGGCGCCAATACGGCGATCTACAGCCTGATGGAGTCGATTCTGTTGCGCTCGCTGCCGGTGGCCGATCCCGAGCCGCTGGTCGTCCTGAATTGGCACAGCCGGCCGCCCCAGAACGCCAGTAAGCAATGGGAGCACGTCGTGCACGGGATTCAAGGCGTCTTCTGGCCGGGCGACAAAGGCGACCTGGTCAGCGGGATTTTCCCGTACCGCGCGTTCGAGACGCTCCGCGAGCAGAATCCCGTCTTTTCCACGCTCTTCGGGTACTTCAACGGACACAACAAGACCCTGGCCGTCCGCGGGCAGGCAATGAGCGCCCCTACGGAGTACGTCACCGGCGAGTATTTCCGCGGCCTGGCCGTTTCGCCTGCCGCGGGACGTATGATCGAACCCGAAGACGACCGCCCCGGCGCGCCGCCTGTGGCCGTGATCGGTTTTGCGGCCAGCCAGAATCGCTTTGGAGTTCCGCCGAACGCCATCGGGCAGCCGATTCTCGTCGATAACGTCCCCTTTACCGTGATCGGCGTGGCGCCGCCGGAATTCTTCGGCGTAGACCCCGCCGCGGCGCCGGACCTCTACCTTCCGATGCACGCAAGTCTCCTCGTGGACGGTGCCCGGGCGGCTGGCATGTACGGAGACGAAAACTTCTACTGGATCGAAATGATGGGCCGCCTGCGTCCCGGCGTCAGCATGGCCCAGGCACAGGCAGTGCTCGCTCCCCGCTTTCAGCAATGGGTGGCCACCACCGCGAAGACCGCCGGCGAGCGCGCCAAACTGCCCGCGCTGACCCTGAATCCCGGCGCCGCCGGTCTCGGCAGTTTGCGCCGCGAGTATTCCAAGCCTCTCTACGTGCTCCTGGCGATGGTGGGCTTGATCCTGGCGATCACGTGCGCGAACATCGCCAATCTGCTGCTGGCAAGGGCCGCCGCGCGACGCCGCGAAATGGCCGTCCGGCTCAGCCTGGGAGCCGGACGCTTCCGCGTCGTTCGGCAGTTGCTGACCGAGAGTGTGATGCTGGCGTCGCTCGGCGGTGCGCTCGGGGTGGTGTTCGCCGTCTGGGGAATGCGAACCCTGACGTTGCTGCTCTCCAACGGGCGGAGGAACCTCGCGCTGCACGCCGAATTGAACTGGAGCGTGCTGGCCGTGACGGCGGCGCTGTCGGTGATTTGCGGCCTGCTATTTGGCCTTGCTCCGGCGATTCAGGCCACGCGCCCGGACGTCATGCCTACGCTAAAGGATGGCCGCGGGGGCGGATCGCGCCGCCGCGCGCAGAACGTTCTGGTGGTCGCCCAAATCGCGATGTCTTTCGGCCTCCTGGTGGCCGCGGGTTTGTTTGTCCGCACACTCGGCAATCTGCACTCCGTCCCCTTGGGATACGCCCGCGAGAACATCCTTCTCTTCACCGTGAACCCGCGCCAGGCCGGGCATCGCGACCCGGAACTCGCCGCTTTTTGCGAGAACCTGCGCCGCCGCTTCGAAGCGATCCCCGGAGTCGGCAGCGCCACGCTGGCGAACACCTCGCTTATCAACGCCGGCCGCGTCGGGTCCCCAATCAAGGGCGAAATGAAGGTCGGCTCCGT
>JAFDVU010000136.1 GCA_018268835.1 Acidobacteriota bacterium
GGTGAGGGTAGCGCTCTGGTCCGTGGCGATGGCTGCGGTGGTGGCGTTGAAGGTGGCCGACGTCGTGTTCGCCGGAACTGTGACGGTAGCTGGGACGGAAAGCAGAGCGTTGCCGCTGGAGATGCTCACGGGAGCACCTCCGCTGGGTGCTGCCTTGGTCAGGGTGGCAGTGCAGGTGCTCGAAGAACTCGAGCCGAGGCTGGTAGGATTGCACGCCAATGAGGACACCAGCACTGGCGCCACCAGTGAGACCGCCGCCGACAGGGAACTTGTGCCGTACGTGGCGGTGACCGGAGCGCTCTGATCGGCGGTGAAACTGCTGCCCGCAGTCACCGAGAAGTTGGCGGCTGTCTGACCCGTGGATACGGTGACAGATGCCGGCACGCTCAGATTTGTGTTTGCGCTAGAGACATTGGCAACGACACTGCCCGGCGCGGGCTGGTTCAAAGTGACCGTACAGGTTGCCACGCCGCCGCGGGCGAGACTGGAGGGACTGCAGGCGAGAGCGGAAATACCGACCGGTATCGCAACCGCAATACTGCCTCCTGTACCGGTGAGGGGAAAGGATCCGCCCGAGGATGTTGCTCCCAGGGTGTTGGTCACGCCGATCGCTATGGCTGTGGTCACGGACGGCGAAAGGGTAACGGCAACATTGGCCACAATTCCAGCAGGTATCGTCGTGGAATTGGATCCCACGAGGAGACATGTGTACTGAGTGGTGGTCGCGGCGCAGTACAGGGACTTTCCGGCCGAGGTGGCAGACGGTCCTGCTGAAGCGCTAATCGACGCGATACTCGAGGCCGAGAAGGGGATGGTCCACTGGATCCCAGCGGGACCGGTGCCGCCACTGTTGGTGAGCGTCAGGCCGAGGGCGACCGTGCCTCCTGGGACTGAGGAGCCACTCGAAAGGGTAAGCGAACCAGACTGAGCCAGGAGTGGGCCAGCAGAACAGATCGCGAGCACCAAAGCCGGAAGGCACCGGTATCCTCCTGGTGAAGTACTTCTCTTGCTCGTGAGAATGGCGACCCCCATACACTGCTTTTCGGCTGGTACTGGTATTTTTGACGAAATTTCGACGAAAGTACCGGTCGAGGACGATCATGGTAATAGAGCAATCGTCCCATATTCATCGTCGGGGCTTGGGGGGAGCGGCTTCAATACTGGCTTTCGATCGTATCGGGACGTACACTGATGGCTGGTCTGCGGCCCCCGGCATGGGCTGGGAGCGGTTTGGGGGACTCAGGCTATGTGACTGATTACAATTCGCTTATTTCCGCCAGGGGGCACTCGCAGTGCTCTGATTGGCGCTGAAGGCAGGCGTGCCTTCAATCTCCAGCGGCGACCGCAGCGGCGGCCCGGCTCTTCGCCGGCCCTGGGGTCGTCTTTTCCTTCTTGATGTCCAGGACCTTCATCTTGTACAGCAGGCCCTTGTAATCGCTCTTCAGAAGGACCGCCGCCTGCCGCCGGTTCCAGTTCGTGGTTTTCAGCGCGGTAAGGATGGCAGAGCGTTCCGCCTCGCGTTTCGCTTGGGCCACCTGCACAAGGACAGGCGTATCGTCCGCCGTGCCGGCTGGAACACCCGCATGGAGCCCATTGCTGCCGTTGACCACGTGGATTCCGTTGACGGTTGGACCTGGAACCGCAACCGGCGCTGGCGGCGGAGCAGTCGGCTTCTCCGCGACTGCACTCTGTTGCGGGGCTGTCGCGAGGAGCTTGCTGCGCAATTCCTGCTCGATCAGTCCGGCATCCCGAATGATAATGTACTTGCGGACCATGTTCTCCAGCTGCCGGATGTTGCCCGGCCAGGGGCATTCCAGCATCACCGCTTGGAGGGAAGCCGGGAACTGTATCGGCGGCCCTCCGGCCGGAGTGTGCTTGCGCGCCAGGAACTCCGCCATCGGGATGATGTCTTCCTTCCGCTCTCGGAGAGGCGGCACCTGGACGTTCACGACATTGAGGCGGTAATACAGGTCTTCGCGGAAATTGCCTTCGGCAATCGCTTTTTCGAGGTCGCGGTGGGTAGCGGCGATGACACGCACGTCCACGTGGACGCAGTCTTTACCGCCCAAGCGCTGAAACTCGTGGTCCTGGAGCACCTGCAGCAGCTTTGCCTGAAGCTTGATGTCCATGTCGCCGATTTCGTCGAGCATGATCGTGCCGCCGTCGGCCAGCTCGAACATGCCGAGTTTCTTCTGGAACGCACCGGTGAACGCGCCCCGCTCGTAGCCGAACAGTTCACTCTCCACCAATTCGGAAGGGAGGGCAGCGCAATTGAGCTTCAGTACCGGCCGCTTGGCACGGGGAGAGCGGGCGTGCAACTCGCGCGCATAGACCTCCTTGCCCGATCCCGTTTCACCCTGGATCAGGACGGGGGCCTCTGACCATCCGATCTGGTTGATGAGGTTCTGCAACTCCCTGATCTTAGGCGCGGTGCCGAAAAAGACCTGCTTAGTCAGTGGCATTGCTGCAGGTTCGGTAGCAGCAGGCGCCGGAGCCGGCTCCGGAGCGGCACCGAGGACCGCGGTCAACGCCTTGCGCAGATCCTCCGGTCCGATCGGTTTGGCGATGAAATCAGTGGCCCCGTTCTTCATCGCGTCCACGACGTTGAGCGGCGAAGATGAACCTGAGATCATGATTACCGGCAGGTCCGCGTGGCTCCGGCGGATCTCTTTCAGGGCATCAATGCCGTCCCGGCGCGGCATCACGACGTCCATTACGACCGCCGACACCGGCGTTTCGAGGTTCTGTAGGCAGGCAAGAACCTCTTCCCCGTTCTCCGCCACCTCGACCGAATATCCCTGGCATCGCAGGGCAGTTTCAAGGTAGCTTCGTACTTCGACGTCGTCTTCACCCAACAAAACCGTCCGGCCATTTCTGGCAACAGGCATTTCAGTCCTCCAAGACTCCGGTAAATGGCACTCTGACGGCGCCATTCTCTCCGTTCAAACCGATATGGGTCGGCTGCCGGGGAATGATAAAGGAAAAACCGCCCCCCGAAGCGCTCGACTCCGCCCAGATACGCCCCTTGTGCCGCTGCAGGATCCTCCGGCAGATTGCCAGGCCCAATCCGCCACCGGAACGGTCCTGGCCGCCGTAATAGCTGGTGTACTCTTCAAAGACCTTTTCGGCCTGTGCTGCCGGAACGCCGGGACCGGAGTCCCGGATATCGATGCGGTACGAATTCGAGGTTCGCGATTGCCGAACCCGGCGGTCCGACGCCCGCTCAAAGGAACCGGCGTTCCCGGTCCGGCGTTCCCAAAAATAGGGATATCCCTTGATCTCGATCACTCCATCCCGCGGGGTGAACTTGCAGGCGTTGTCCAGCAGATTCACCACGGTCTGTTCTAACTGCGCTTTCTCAAACAGGAGTCCCTCCGGCTGGGGCTCGATTTCCACCGTAACTGCAATTCGCTTGTCGTCGATGGGCAGTGCCACCTCGTGGAGCGCCTGCTCGACGCAGTCGCGGATATCCGCGTTTTCCAGCCTCGCTCTTCCTTCCAGGTTACGGGGGATGCTCAGCTGGAACATGGCGTCGCCGATCCGCGACAGCCGGGCGGAACTCTGCTGCATGCGCCCCAAAATCTGCCGCTGCTCCGGGGTGAGTGGGCCGAGTTCCCCTTCGAGCAGCAGTCCACAGTAGCCGCCGATGGCCGTCAGGGGTGCCCGGAAATCGTGCAGCGAGCGCGCCAGAAAGTTGCTCCTCTCCTGGTCGTACTCCTGGAGCTTGAGGTTCGCCTGGATGAGGAACTGGAGCATCTTGTCCCGTTCGGCGAGCAACTCCCCGAGGCGTCCGGACGGCTTGCCGTCGTGCTCGTCGTGCCGCGACTTGGCGCCCTCGAGGAACGCCCTCAACGTCGCCCGGGTCACCGGCTTGAGGAGTACGTTGATGTCCGAGGTTCCTAACCGCTCCTGCAACGTGTGCAGATCATTAAGGCGGAGCAGGAACCAGTGGCTTCGGAGCCGGGTCAGATCTAGCGACTCCGGTAGGATGGTCTCCCCGGGGGTGTAGTCCCAGATATAGAGGTCGCTTTGGTCGGGGATCCGGCCCGATGGCTCCTGGCGCAGGGTCCAGCCGGTACCGAACATTTCCTCGAGAACCTCTCGACAGAAGCCGACTAATGTATTGTCCTTTGAAAGCAGGGCTACATCCAAGCTCACAACTTCCTCCGGTCGAGCGAAGGCTCCCCGGCATCGCGGAGAGCAATCCTGGTCGTCGCCTGAAGTGCCACGTTTCAGGAGCCCAAATCCAAATCCCACAACTTGGGATACCTATAGAATTTCCATCGTTACCTAAATATTGTCAAGGTACTGCGGATTGACAAAAGTACTGGACCGAGGGCTACCAGAGGCGGCTATTTAGTGGTTTTAATGCGGCCGGAATTGCGCGTCTGACCTCTACAGGAGCGCTATCCTTGTGGCAGTCGAAGTGCATACCCCGACCCATTAACCGATGAACTCGTCCGCCGCCAACGAGCCGCTCAGCGAGGTTTCCCACGCCCACGCAGTGCAACGTGATCAGCATGAAAGGCGGCGGAATCGGCGTGCTCCGCTGAACTGGCTGATTTACCTCAGGTGCGAGAGTTTTTCACAGCCAATTCTGACCCGCACACGGGATATCAGCAGCGAAGGCTTCTACTGTCTATTGAAACAACCGGTCCGCCCCGGAGAGCATATTGAGTGCGATATCGTAGTACCGACGCACAGTACCGGAGATCCGAACGACGTCATTTATCTGAGTTGCCGGGCCCGCGCAGTCCGCGTCGAAGAGATCGCCGGCGGCCAGGAATTCGGCGTGGCGTGCCGGATCGAAGAGTATCGAGTGATTCCGAACCCAGGTCTCTCCACCCTGCCGTGACCCCCCCCCGAGGAGTTCTCCCTCACTTTTGGCTGTAGATGCCGGGTCTATCTTGTCGCGGCCCCTTCCGAAACATTGGTACTTGTCAGCTGCGTTGCGTGGCTGCTACCCGCCGAATTCCCAGTCTTTTGAAATCTTCCGCTGCGATCTCCCTCGTTGTGTAGCTCAATCGTAGTACTAATCGCGCTTCTGTTTGGAAGACGGCGTGCTTTCTGAGCACTCGCCCGACAAGAGGGACAAGCGTCGATGAAATTGAAAAGAAGCACGGTCGTGATTTCGCTCCTGGTAGTTTTGGGGTTGGCAGGCTGTTCCCAATCCCCCGAGGCCAAAGAAGCCAAGTACCTGGAAAAGGGCAAGAAAGAGTTCCAGAAGAAGAACTATCCGGTGGCGATCCTCCATTTCAAGAACGCCATGACGGCGAAGCCCCAGGATTCGGAGCCCTACTACCAGTTGGGAATCTCGTACTTGGCGCTGAATGACATCCAGACTGGCGGCGGCTATCTGAAGCGGGCTACGGAACTGAATCCGAAGCACACCGCTGCACAACTCAGGTTCGCCGAGCTGCTGGCAGGGGGCGACAAAGAGAATGTCGAGGACGCGCAGCAGCGTGCTCTGAAAGTCCTCTCCGTGCTGCCGGATGACGTCGGCGCTTTAGACGTCCTGGCAGTAACAGAACTACGCCTGGGAGAGCCGGAAAGCGCCGAGCAACACCTTCAACAGGCGCTCCACAAATCGCCCGGACACTTGCAGACCTCGATTACCCTCGCCCAAGTCAGGCTGGCCCGCAAGGACGTCGCTGGCGCGGAGCAGGCGCTGAAGCAGGCCGCCGAGTTGAGTCCGAAGTTGCCGGATCCGAGGGTGTACCTGGGCGGATTCTACATGGCGCAAGGCAAGATGGCAGAGGCGGAGCAGGAGTACCGCCGCGCTCTCGCCATCGATCCGAAGAACGGTTCCGCGCTGCTGAGCCTTGCGGCTTTGCAGACCAAGCAGGGGCAGATGGACCAGGCGGAACAGACCTACCGCCAGATCTCCGCGCTTCCGGACAAGCAATACCGCCCCATGCACGCACTCTTTCAGTTCCGGAACGGGAAGCGCGACGAAGCCATCAAGGAACTTGAGAAACTCAACGCCGCCGACAGTTCGGACCGCAATGTTCGCACGGAACTGGTGAGCGCGTACCTTTCTGTGAACCGTCCGTCCGACGCCGAGAAACTGCTGACTGCCGCGCTGAAGAAGAATCGGCTCGATACTGACGCGCTAATGCAACGCGCCAGCATCTATCTGGATTCGGGAAAATACACCGAGGCCCAGACCGATCTGAACCAGGTCCTGCACTACCAGAGCGGGTCCGCACAAGCCCACTACCTGCTTTCCCGGATCAGCCGCGCCAAAGGGGACTCGGCGCTGCAACAGCAGGAATTGGGTCAGGTGCTTCAACTGAAGCCCGACTACCTCGCCGCCCGCGTCGACATGGCCGAACTTCTTCTCAAGAATAATGCTGCGCAATCGGCACTCCAGTTACTGGATGAGGCGCCGGAGAATCAGAAGCAGAATCTTGCAGTGATCGTGCCGCGGAATTGGGCACTGATCGCGCTCGGCCGATTCACCGACGCACGCCGGGACGTGGACCGAATCCTGGCGGCGGCCCCAATTCCAGAAGCCTTGCTGCAGGATGCGTCACTCAAGCTGGCGCAGAAGGACTATGCCGGCGCCCGCGCGGAAGTTGAGAAGGTCCTGGGCAAGAATCCCGGGGATGTCCGCGCGCTCAGCGCTCTCCTGCAGATTTACGCTGCCCAGAAGCAGGTTCCCGCCGGCCTGCAGAAGTTGCGGGAGTACGCGGCCAAGGAGCCGTCGGCGGCTCCGGTGCAGGAGCTTTTGGGACAGGTGCTGCTTCAAAGCGGGGATCGGGCCGGAGCGCGCCAGGCCCTCAACGCCGCCGTGGCCGCCAGTCCTGCCCTTCTCACCGCCGATCTTCTGCTCTCTCAACTCGACGTGATGGAGGGCAAGCAGGATGATGCCCGCAAACGTCTGGCCGGGATCGTCTCCGCGCACCCGGCCAACGTGCCGGCGCGCCAGATGACGGCGCTCATAGATATCGGAGACGGGAAGAACGCGGCCGCCATCGAGCAGTATCGCAAGGTGCTGGAGTTGGACCCGAAGAACATCGACGCGATGAACAACCTGGCGTATCTCCTCGCCGACGGCAAGCAGGCGGACGAAGCTTTGAAGTACGCACAGATGGCTAAACAACTGTCGCCGGAGAACGCGGCGGTCGATGACACGCTGGGTTGGACATACTACCAAAAGGGCCTCTACCAGCTGGCTGTGACACACCTGGAGAGTGCCGGTGCCCGACAGGACAACGCCAGGCGCAGATATCATCTCGCGATGGCGTATCTCAAGGCCGGCGACCCGGTGAGAGGACGACAAGCCCTCAACCAGGCGCTCAAAATGGACCCGAACATCCCGGAGTCTCGAGTCGCGCAACAGGCCTTCGGTAGTGCCGGGAAGTGAGCTTTATAGGCATCGGAGAACCAGACATGCTGAACGTTGAGTCCGAGACTACCACTGCTGCTGAGACCTTGGCGGCGAAGATCCGCTCCAAGGAGGCCCGAGTCGGGATCGTCGGGTTGGGATACGTGGGTCTGCCGCTGGCCGTGGAGTTCGCGCGGGCGGGCTTTGCGGTCACCGGCATCGACATCAGCGCGGAGAAGGCCCGGCGCGTCAACGCCGGCGACTCCTACGTAGGCGATGTCCCGAGTACAGTTCTCGGCCCGCTTGTCGAGGCGGGCAAGCTGCGCGCCACCTCCGACTTCGACGCGGTCGCCGAACTGGATACGATCAACATCTGCGTCCCGACGCCGCTGCGCAAGACCAAGGATCCAGACATGAGCTTCATCGTGTCCTCTTGCGAGCAGGTCGCGCCGCGGATGCACTCCGGCATGCTGGTGATCCTGGAATCCACGACGTACCCTGGGACCACCGAAGAGTTGGTGCGCCCAATGTTAAGCCGGCCGGACTTCGACGCGGGTCGCGATTTCTTCCTTTGTTTCTCCCCCGAGCGGGTGGACCCGGGAAATTCGAAGTTTCAGACTTTCAACATCCCCAAAGTGGTCGGCGGTTGCACCCCGGCCTGTACGCAGATGGGCAGCCTCTTCTACTCGCAAGCGCTGGAGCGTGTCGTGCCGGTGAGTTCGACGCAGGTCGCCGAGATGGTCAAGCTGCTGGAAAACACCTTTCGCATGATCAACATCGGGCTGGTCAACGAAATGGCGCTGATGTGCGGCCGCATGGGCATCAACGTCTGGGAGGTGATCGACGCGGCCGCCACCAAGCCGTTCGGCTTCATGCCCTTCTACCCCGGCCCCGGGTTGGGCGGGCACTGCATCCCGATCGACCCGTTCTACCTGTCCTGGAAGACGAAGCAGGCCGGTATCGAAGCGCGCTTCATCGAACTGGCCGGCTACATCAACGGACAGATGCCGCATTTCGTGGTAGAGAAAGTCCAAAGCGCGTTGAACGACGCCGCCAAGCCGGTCAAGGGCTCGCGCATCCACGTCATGGGAGTAGCGTACAAGCGGGACATCGACGACCTGCGCGAGTCGCCGGCGCTGGATGTGGTCCTGCTCCTGGAACGCCTAGGTGCAACTGTCAGCTATAGCGACCCCTACGTTCCCACGGTGCGCTTGGACGGTATGTCGCTCTCGGCTGTTCCGGAGGAGTGCGCCGCAGAGGCCGATTGCGTCGTGATCATCACCGACCATGCGGCGTTCGATTATGCGGGACTGGTAGCCCGCTCGCGGCTTATCGTGGACACGCGCAACGCGTTGAGAGGCGTCGGATCTGACAAGATCGTCCGCCTCTGAAGTGCCGGGCTCCGCGAAGGACGTGCGAAGATTGCTGGGCGCCTGCAGCGCAGCCACGCTGTGCGCCATCTTTGCGGTCGCGCTGTGGCCGTATCATGCTCCCTCGAACCACGTGTCTTGGATCTCCCACGAGAACGGCCTGCAATTCGAGCATCGCGGGACGGCGGTGAGTGCGGGCGAATTCCCGCCACAGGGCGTGGGAGATTCGCCTTGCAGCCTCGAAGTCTGGGTCAAGCCTGACCGGCGCGAGGACTCGAAAACGATCCTGGCCTTTCACACGGCGCAGAACCCGGTTCAACTCGAATTGCGCCAGTCCCTGACCGACCTCTATCTGGGGCACGCCTCGGCGCGTAAGCCGCGCGGGATGTACATCCAGGACTTGTGCCGGACGCTGCGGCCGATATTCCTGACCGTCAGTTCGGGCGCGAACGGGACCGCGATCTACCTGGACAGCGCACTGCTTCGGACAGCCCGTGGATTCCGGATCACCGCCGCCGACTGCAGTGGGCGGCTGGTTCTGGGCACGTCGCCTGTCACTGACAGCGCATGGTCCGGACAATTGCGCGGAATCGCCGTCTATGATCGCGAACTTTCGCGCGAGGAAGTCGCGCGGCACTACTGGTCGTGGACCCGGAGCGGGACACCCGATCTCACCGCGGGCGAGACCTGCGCCGCCCTGTACCTCTTCGACGAGCACGGCGGCGCCATCGTGCACAACCGGTGCGGGAGTGGTCCGGACCTGGATATTCCGGCGAAGTACGAGATCGTGGACCAGATCTTCCTGGAGCCTTTCTGGGACGCGATCGATATCCCCGATATGCTCCGCAACGTGGTGGCATTCGTCCCGCTGGGATTCTTCCTGTGTGGCTACTTTTCTTGTGGCAGGCGAGGAAAGGCGAATGCACTGGCCGTGACCGTCCTGGGAGGTCTGCTCAGCCTGGCAATCGAGGTCGTCCAGAGTCACCTGCCGACCCGCCAGTCCGACACGATGGACGTGATCACCAACACTGTAGGAGTCTGTCTGGGCGTGGTAGCCTGGCGTTTCGTCGAAAAAGCGGCCGGGCAGAGCAGGACGCCTGGGAATCCGGGGCCCTTGTGGCAGGTGCTGGTGTGGCTTCTGCGGCGTACCGCCAAGCTGAGATAGTGCAATACGAATATAGTGGTGAACGACAACTCACCGCTGATGTTCGAGCCGGCAAATTGGAGCCCCAAAACAAAAGGGCCGCATCTCTGCGACCCTTTTCTTGAACAGAAACCTACTCGGGACGTAATGATGAGTGCTCTACTTCCGGCGCCACGTCACAAGACCGCCGACCGCCAACGCCATGCCAAAAAGCATGACCGTGGCACCACCGTCAGGGACATTCACGCCGGGGTCGCTAATGAAGGACATGCCCGTCGCGCGATTCTTGTCCATGATGTCCGCAGCGAAATAGTTCCCACTCGCATTGGCGACGAAGTTCGTTATCGCGATCCCCCCATTGTAGTGGAGGTTAAAAATCAGAGGACCGGTGTTTGCAAGATTCGCACCGTTGCCGGGGTTCAAAACCCAATTTGTAAACGTTCCCCCGCCGGTGTTGTCTGTCAGAGTCGTATGGTAGTCTGCCAAGGTCCACGGCGAATTCACGACGGTCATCGTGGCGCCGGATTGAGCGCTGCCAGCGAGGTTGAAGGCAAAACCGGGATGGTTGGGGGGGGGCGGGCTGCCGGAGTTGACGTAATACGTCGCACCTTGTGTCAGCGTCGCGACTACGTGAACCGTGTCCGAATCGACCTGCTGCAGCAGGACATTAAAGCAGCACAAGCCAGACTGCGAGCCCGTGAAGAGCAGATCTGCCTTTGCCAACTGGGCACTGAAGCTCATCACCGTGAGAACCGCCAAGAGCGTCGACGCTCGCATACAACACCTCAGCAGCATACTTGGCAATCCTGATACCACTCCATAACGCGCTCATAATCAGAGACCAGGTATCGGGCACGACCACCATTTTGTCAAAGAGTCCGACGTCCGGCCTCTCCTTGTTGGCGGAACATCGTTGCAAACCGTTCATTTCACTTGAGTTCAAAGCCGAGATCTCGATTCCACCGGTGCCTGTTGCTCCGCCGCTTAACTCCCAGTCTACCAGCTATTTAAAGAGGCGGGGCGCATGGCCTCTCTCACGGGTCAAAACCTTAGCAGTCCTATCCACCCGTTTCCTGCCGTAAAGGATTCCGACGCCACCTCGCTCCTCGCCTCCCGGAGCCCTCGAGCAAGCTGTTCTGCGCCCTCAGCTTAGAGGCAGCACCTGGACCCGTTGTGGGTGTCAGGACAACCGACAAGGAATGGAGGACCCAAAGCGGACGTCTGGACGCCATCAGAGATCCCGCGCGATCCCCAGCTTCTGCACAACTCATACAACGTCGGCCGGCCGACCCCAGTTCCAACGCCGCCGCAGTGATCTTCCCCCGATGGCGTCGTAGAGCCTCCTGGACCATGTCCAGCTCCACGGCCTCACGGGCTGCCTTCAGCGTGTGCGGCGGCAAGGCGCCCAGGGCATCCGCCAATTCCAGGTCCCGGGCGCTGACCCGCCTGCCATCCGCCATTGATCACCGCTCGCCGCACCCGGTTCTGCAGCTCATGGACGTTCCCCGACCAGTGGTAAGCGGAGGGCGCGCAGCGCGCCCGGTGCGAACGCCAACCCCGCCTTGCCGTGCTCGACCCCATAGCTGTGCAGGAACGCCTTCCCCACCAGGATGGTGTCGTCCGTGCGCTCCCGCAGCGGCGGCACCTTGACCACGATCACCGCCAACCGGATGTACAAGTCCTCGCGGAACGCTCACTTCGCCACCAACTCTTGCAGGTTCCGGTTCGTCGCTTCCAGCACGCGGACGTCGCTTTGGATCTCCCGTCGCCCCCCGACCCGCAGGAAGCGCTTCTCCTGCTGGAACCGCAGCAGCTTCACCTGAACCGCCGCCGGGAGGTCGCCGATCTAGCATCCCCCGCTGCGGTCTCCATATGCCTCCTGCACGGCGCTTGGGTGCCAGTGAGCACGCGCTCTCCATCATGGTCCCCGGTTCGAGTTGCAGTTGATGGCGACGAATGGCCCCCCTGCTCTGGGGACTACAGGGGTAGATCGCCTGCGCCACAATCTCCTTGCCGCTTGACGGCAGAATCAGCAACGGGCGCTGGCAGTCGGTCTTCTCCGCCTCAGCTGGAAGTGGAGAAGGCGTTCTGCCGTTAAGATAACGGAGAGAACGCGTGAAGAAACCACGAAAGCACTACACCGCAGAAGAGAAGGTCGCCATCCTGAGGCGGCATTTGCTGGAACAGGAGCCGGTCTCCAAGCTCTGTGACGAACTGGGACTGCAGCCGACGGTGTTCTACCGCTGGCAGAAGGAGCTCTTCGAGAACGGAGCCGCCGCCTTCCAGTGCAAGGGCCGCACCGACCATCAAGCCGAGAAGGATCGCATCGCGTTTCTGGAGAAGAAGATCCAGCGCAAAGATGAGGTTCTGGCCGAGTTGATGGGCGAGGACATCGCACTAAAAAAAGAACTTGGGGAACTCTGAACGGGGTCTGGGTGGCGCACGACGTGCGCGACCAGATCGTGGATTTCGTCCGGCGCTGGTCATCGGCCAGCGAGATCGGCGTCGGACGATTCGTTGAGTGGTTGGGCGTGAGCAGCAGCAAGTTCTACGATTGGCGGGAACGCTATGGGCACGTCAACGAGCACAACGGTTGGATTCCCCGGGATTTCTGGCTGGAGTTGTGGGAGAAGCAGGCGATCATCAATTTCCATCTGCAGAATCCGCTGGAGGGCTATCGACGACTGACCTTCATGATGCTCGACGCCGACATCGTGGCGGTGAGCCCTTCCAGTGTGTGGCGGGTGTTGGGACAAGCGGGGTTCCTGAAGCAGTGGAACGGGAAACCATCGAAGAAAAGAACGGGCTTCGCGCAGCCGCCGGGGCCGCACCAGCATTGGCATACTGACGTCAGCTACATCAACATCAGCGGCACCTTTTACTATCTGTGCAGCATTCTGGACGGCTACAGCCGCTTCATTGTGCATTGGGATCTGCGGGAGTCCATGACCGAGGCCGATATCGAGGTCATTCTCGAAGGCGGGTAAAATCGAATGCATCCGGCCGGGAACGCCACTGACCGCCGACGGCGCACGGCGCCTGATTCAGAAATACGTGAACCACTACAACACCGTGCGACTGCACAGCGCCATCGGTTTCATTGCGCCGGCGGACATGTTGGCCGGGCGACAGGAGGAAATCCACGCGGCTCGTGATCGCAAAGTGGAAGCCGCACGGCAACTGCGCCAACAACGCCGTCAGGAGGCTGGCGGAGCCGAGGCGCTACAATGACCTTGCCAGGCGAAACGCAAGCTGGCTCGGGGACGCAACCATGCCGAGGGATAACCTGGTGGGCTCATCGAGACGATGAGTGCGGTGGCTTCGCTTCCGCGCTTTTCCAAACACCCCATCGGATCGGTAGACCCGGATGCCTTGAAAATCCCCGCCCCGAAGGGGCGGAACACTACCCAACGGTGGGACGCTCCGCTTCCACTTCACGCTGAACCGGAACAATCTGAGCATTCGACTCAGGGCGGTAACGCCCCCCAAGTTGCCGCGGAGAAGCCTGACTATGATCGCGCCTGGACGGAACGACAGGCCCTCTGAAGTGCGACGCAATAACCGCCGACCTGCTCGCTGGCGAGAGATCGCCCCCGCCGCCATCTCCTTGCCTTTGCCACGTACTCACGGAATCTGAACCGGGATACGAAAGACAACGGTCCCATGTGGGCGGCGTAAACGACAAGTCGGGTTGGTCTCGCTCAGAAAAACTGCTATACACCGAACCTGATGCGCAGGGTCTCGAGACTGACCAAAGCGCCGCCCAAAAGCATGAGGGTCATGCCGCCGTCGGGGACATAGCCAATGAACTCTTGCGAAGCGACCAGGGGAACTGGCGTATAGATGTACACGTGGTTATACAGGTAGGTCGGTGCCTTGTCCTTTACAGCGAGCAGCGTGTTGTACGCCTTTGCGTCGGCTCCCGGAGCGACACCTTGGGGGGGGTGACTCGGATCGAAGATGGACCAAATGGCGTACGAGTCGATCGTTCTGTTTGCCTGGTTGAACAACAAGTCCACAGTGAGGACTGCCACCGCATCATACAGATTCTGGACGGTCAGGCCTGTGACGGTCCCAGCGCCGAGTGCGGCAGACGACCAAGTCGTCGGCGCGTTATTGAACTTCGGTGTGGTGCCGGAGACCGTGTTCAACGCGCCCAAGAGGTACCGATTCGCATCCCACGTATGGCCCACGCCGATTTCCGTTTCGTAATCGTCGCAGGCGAGCAGCAAATTGGCAGTAGCCCCGCTACTATCTGTGACCGATATTGGGTAAGGGTCAACGAAGACGCCGTAGGGGTGTGGTGTCGTTGGGCTTCCCAGCGTCATATGGACCAGGTCGGCAAACGCCACCGTGGGAGTGCACCCCAGTGCCACCGAGGCAACCAGCAAAACAATCCTCACAACTCGCATTGTTCCTCCAAAGGCAAGCTTGCACGCCATGCGCCATAGCCAGCGTAAAACCATAGTCCCAAGAGGATGCAGCCCAGATCGCCCCCCCAGCGACGAGTTCCAGTTGCTGTTTTGTCAGATATCCCGACATCGCCTTCGGTTTCTTATCCTCCGAATTTCTCGAGTAATCTATTTTTATCAGTGTCTTACGGTTGGCGTGTCTGGCGAATTCGTGATCGGAAGGCGGCCCGACAACAATCCGACGCAAGCCGCAGTTTTCATGTGTCATTGGTCCCAACGGTACTATGCGTGGGAGCCCCAAGCTCGCACCTCAGCCCAGGCAGCTACGGGTCGGCCGATGCCGAGTTCGAAAGTTGGGGCTGTGACCTTCCCACGGTGGTGCCGCAAGGCCTCCAGCAACAACTCCCTCTCCACGTTTTCCCGGAACTCCGTCAGCGCGAGTTGCCGGCGGTGACGCACTTTCCGTCGGTCATGATGACCGCCCGCCGCACCCGGTTCTGTGGCTCGCGGAGGTTTCCCGCCCGGCGGTGAGGGCTCAGGCGCGCAGCGCGTCGGGCGCGAAGGTCAGCCCGGGAGTGCCGTGCTCGATGCCATAGCTGTCCAGGAAAGCCTTCGCCGCCAGAACGGTGTTGTCCGCTCCCGCGGGGGTACGTTGACGACGATCACGGCCAGCCGGAAGTACAGGTTCTCCTAGACCGCTCCGTCGGCCACAGACTCCTCTAGAGGTTCCGGTTCGTGGCGGCTGCTACGCGTGTACCCGGGAGGCGGGGCAGATGGCGACGAACGAGCCACCGCTCTACAGTCTGCGGGGCAGGTGTGCCACGATTTCCTTCACAGTGCTGCCTTCGCCCGGAATCAGCACCGGCCCGCAGGTGGGAACTGGTCCGAGATGCATCGGCGAAGCGCTTGGGCAGTGACGGCCTCGGCTGTGGGGTTTTGGGGCGGTGCTTTCGTCGACGTCGCGTGGAGGCAAGTGCGGATAGGAGCCCAAGAGGGCAAATCGAGTCCCGAACGCGCATGCGGCGGAAACCTGCCATCGAGCGCTGCACTCGGCTGATAAACACCAGAAGGGCAGGATTGCTCCTGCCCTTCCCTTCATTGCGCTAAGAAGTGGAGAACGGCTACACGCGGAATTTCCGGCGCAGTGTCTCGATGCCAACCAGAGCGCTGCCGAGCAGCATAAGGGTCATACCGCCATCGGGCACAGCACCCGTATACAGCAGTCCCATGGGATTGCTCGTCGTATCCCCTCCCGTGCCGACTTGGTAAACATCGAACCGCAGCGTATGGCTTCCCGAGGTCGCAAGTTGGACGCTGAAGTTGCCCAAGTCCTGCGACCGGCACCCGATAGGCTGTCCGGAACAGGTGCTTTGCGTGAATACCGGCGCTTTCAACTGGGTGCCGTCGAGGAAGACGCCAGCCGTGTCGTCGGCCCACACATGGAGTTTCAGCGTCTCCCCGGCGCTCGCGTCAAACGTCTGTGTCAACGCAAAGACCGGAACAGTGCCCTTGTATGGTTGGAACTGAGTGCCCTGGTAACCGCTGTCTTCATACGAAATCCAGACGGCGGAGCTGTCCCCAGGAACTCCAGGGTTGACCGGGTGGTTGGCCTGCCACAACGGATGTACCCCGATAGCCACCGTCGTCGTAGCCATGGCGTTACAGTTTGCACCGGTGGCATCATACAGACAAAGGCCGGACAACCCCGCCCTCGAGTCTAGGATGTCCGCCCGCAACAGGGCCGGCACGGCCAGACAGCATACCATCGTCAAGGACCTCGCAAATCTCTTTAGCATATTGGTACTCGTCACTTTCCGACTGAGCTTCAAGCAACTGCGGCACCATTCCACGGGAAAAACAAGGCGGGCCATACTGAAGTCCTTGCAGGACAATGACTTTTGTGCAGTACCAGAGCTATAAAACCACAGTTCATGGTAGATCTACCCTTGGCATTTCGCTGTAGATCGTCGGAACCTCTTACGATCTCGTAACCGCTATGGCTAAGACCTAGACCCACAAATGGTTTTGCGACATGTGGCGCGAAGGCTGGGAAATGGGGAACTTCGGAATTGTCGACAGAGGGACAGGAGTACTCCCTGAACGCAGGTACTCCCAGCTCCGCAATTCTCAGGATCGCGGGCTCAAACCAATGCGGCGAACGCTGGCACGAACACTATAGAAGAAGCCCGGAATCGCAGAGGAGGCCGACGAGTACTTCCGACGTCTTGGTCATGGTCAAGAGCCACCGCTGTTCCGCCTCAGCCTGAGGGGTCCGGGTCAGAGGCAATCTCGTGGCGTGGGCCTCTCGACGCCAAGCCCTACTGCACCTTTGGAGCCTGACCTGAACGGTGGTCGGTGGCCGGAGTTCGCCGATCTCCTCGGGGAATGTCGGAGAGGGGCGTGCACACGGCGGCGGTCTCGATGCGCACGCTGCGCTCCTGTTGGCCCCAGTGAACGCGCCATTGTCGTCGCCAAAGAGTCCGCTTTCGAGCAGGTTTTCCGGGATTGAGTTGCAGTTGATGGCGCCGAACGGGCCGCTGCTCCGCGCGCTCCGGCGATGGATCGCCAGCGATCAGCACCAGGCCGTTGGTAGGCGGTCGCCGACAGAGTACATAGAGCGGTCAGTGACCCGCGCAATCAGAACGATCATCGGGAGGCAGAGCGAGGCACATTCTGGTCAAGGGAGCGGGCTTCAAACTGCAACGTCTGCGTTGGCGGAGATGCGCGGACTCCACGCCCATCGAGTGAACGCCGGCCGCGCGCCCAAGAACAGAAAAGGCCGGATCACTCCGGCCCTTTTCTCGCTCCTGCAATTGAGAAGTGCTACACACGAAGCCTGCGGCGCAGAGTCTCGAGACCGACCAGAGCACCACCCAGGAGCGTCAGAGTCATGCCGCCATCGGGAACCCCAACCGACGTCGATTGAAGCACCTCGGGATTCCCATTGGTGGCGATATAGTCAATCTCGTAACCATAGACGCCCGACGTTCCATTGTATGTCTGAGTGGTCGGTGTGGGGCTCACCGGTGTCGGAGCATTTATGAAGGGATTGCCATCAACGGTCATAACCATCCCATCGTCGTGAGTCACGGTGTAGCTCGCACCGTGCGCGAAAAACTGTGACCCGGTGATGACAATCAGCGTGCTGTATGCGGTCGCAATACAACTGGAAGCGCTATCTGGGCAATTCGACATCACATCGGTTAAGGCGCTGTTAACCCCGTTCGGAGTGTACGTGACATTCCCAGGTACATAGCCCAGGAACTGGCCGAGAGTACCCGACGACCCCTGAGGCCCCGCAACGAAGAAATTGATCTCCGAAGCCGTGAAGCTACCAACCAGTGTGTGAGTTCCAAACCCTGACAGCGGTCCGGCATTCATCAGGTTCCCCGGAATTCTATAGACGTCACCGGTTAAGTCCGCCCAAGCGCTCGTGGTGAGCACGAGGAGGGCTGTGACGATGACTAGCATATGGAGCATTGATTTTCTTTGCACTGCCTCTTTCTCCTTTCGGTGAACCCGGGGAACCACACCTCTGGATGACGGTGAGGTTCAATACATCATTGAAGACCCGGCCACCCGTCAATTACTTTCCAGCGGACCATCGAAGCAAGCGTAGGACCAGTCGGCTGACCATCGATACTTCGTCACAGGATCGCCCCCATATGTGCTTTGTTTTGATAATTTTCCGATACGCTCTTACCCGGGCATTCCCCGCGCTGATGCCGCGGCACTTGCTACAATCTGTAAGACTTTCCGACGGTGTTTGGGGCGGTTCGGCTTCGGTGCACGCTGAACCCCAGCATGTCGGCCATTTCTGCGCCTTGATGCGAGCTGCCAGAGAATCCGACAAAAGGCTAACCAACGAAGATGTGACGCTCGGGCCGGGTAGCGCTAGTAGCTTCCGGGTTTGGGTGCCCTTTGACTTCGAAACCACGACACTTCGAAGAAGCCCTTTGGAATCAACGCCCAGGTGCCCTGGGGCCGGATTTCCCGCAGTGATCGCAAATACTGCATCCTCACTCCCGAGCAATCCCGAGCTTCTCCATCAGCTCATAAAGCGTCGGACGACTGATCCCCAGTTCCAGCGCTGCCGCAGTGACCTTTCCCCGATGCCGCCGCAGGGCCTCCTGGACCATCTCCCGCTCCACCGCCTCCCGCGCCTCCTTCAGCGTCTGCGACGATAGCGCGCTCAAAGCGTCCGTCAATTCCAGGTCCCGGGCGCTGACCCGCTTGCCATCCGCCATGATGACCGCCCGGCGCACCCGATTCTGCAACTCCCTGACGTTTCCCGGCCAACGATACGCGGTCAGCGCGCGCAGCGCATCAGGCGCGAACGCCAGCCCGGGCTTGCCGTGCTCGGCCCCATAGCTCTGCAGGAACGCCTTCCCCACCAGAACGGTGTCCTCCGCCCGCTCCCGCAGCGGGGGTACCCTGACCACGATCACAGCCAGCCGGAAGTACAGGTCCTCCCGGAACGCTCCCTTGGCCACCGACTCCTGCAGATTCCGGTTCGTCGCCGCCAGCACGCGGACGTCGCTCTGGATCTCCTGCCGCCCCCCGACCCGCAGGAAGCGTTTCTCCTGCAGGAACCGCAGCAGTTTCACCTGCACCGCCGCCGGTAGGTCGCCGATCTCGTCGAGGAAGAGCGTCCCTCCCGCGGCGGTCTCGATGTGCCCCCTGCGCAGCGTGGTGGCCCCGGTGAACGCGCCCTTCTCATACCCGAAGAGTTCGCTCTCCAGCAAAGTCTCCGGGATCGAGTTGCAGTTGATGGCGACGAACGGCCCCCCGCTCTGCGGGCTCCGCCGATGGAGCGCCTGCGCCACCATCTCCTTGCCCGTGCCGCTTTCCCCCATGATCAGCACCGGGGCATTGGTGGGCGCCACCTTTCGGATCATGTCGAAGACCCCCTGCATCTGCGGGCTCGCGCCCAGCATGTCTTCGAAGACGTCGGCCCGCGCGCTCTGCTGCATCGCGCGGTACTCCTCCTCGAGGTCCGCCAGGTACACGCAGCGCTGCAGCACGAGCTTGAGTTCGTCCATCTCCACCGGCTTGCAGAGAAAATCGTAGGCGCCGGCCCCAACCGCGCGGATCGCATTCTGCTTGTCGCTCTGGCCGGAGACGACGATCACCTTGGCCAGCGGATCCGCCGCCAGAATCGCCGAGAGCGCCGCCAGCCCCTCTTCGGGGTCGTTCGGGCGGGGCGGCAGCCCCAGGTCGAGCAGGGTGACCGCGGGACGATCCGCGGCGAAGGCGGCCAGCGCGGCGGCTCGGTCCCCGGCAGTGTGCAACTCGTAGTCGTCGCACAGCGCCCACTTCATCTGGGTACGGATGTCCTCGTCGTCGTCGACGATCAGCAGCCTGGTCTTCGTCATTTCCCGTCCTTGGCCGGGAGGCTCACGCGGAACGTGCTCCCCTTGCCCGGCTCGCTCTCCACCCGAATATTGCCCCCGTGCGCCTCCACGATCATCCGGGACTGAAACATGCCAATCCCCAGCCCTCTCTTCTTCGTGCTCTGAAACGGGCGGAACAGCGAGTCCTTCAGGAACTGCGCGCTCATCCCGCAACCATTATCCGCAACGGACAGAACAACGCCTCCTTCGAGCGGCTCCGTGCCCACGCGGATGCAGCCCCCAGGTGCCACTGCGTCGCGCGCGTTGAGCACCAGGTTGGTCACCACGCTCCGCATCTGGTCACGGTCGGCCAGGACCGTGGGCAGCGGCTGCAATTCCCGCGTCAGTTCCACCTGGGGCATGGCCTCCAGCCCGTCCAGAACGTCCGCCACCAGTTGATTGAGATCCGCCTCCACCGGCCTCGGCACGGGCCGCTGCCGCAGGGCGGTCAGCCGGCCGATCATCTCATCGATGCGCCGCGCCGTGTTGCCGATGCCGCGCAGGGCGTCCTCGCGGAACGCCGGGTCGTCGAAGTGCACCGGCAGGTTCTTCAGCATCAGGTTGAGCGAGGAGGCGGCGTTTTTCAGATCGTGGACGAAGAACGCAGACATCGTGCGGAACGCTTCCAGTTCCCGTGCGCGCGCCACTTCGTTGGCCAACCGCAGGTTCAACAGCACGGAAGTCACCTGGTCGGCGATGCACTGCAGCAGTTGCAGTTCCTCCACCGTGTAACCGGCGCCGTTCACGCGGTCGGCCAGTACCAGGGCGCCGAAACCCTGGTCCCCCGCCCGCAACGGCACGCACCAGCGCCTGCCGCCGTTCGGGAACGTGGTCGGATTCAGTTGGCGCAACTCTTCGGCCCAGGGTTCCTCGACTGCTTCCAGGTCGAACGGCGCCGACCTCATTCGCAAGCCGCCGGCAACGGCGCTGGAAGCGGTCGCAGGCGGATCGCCAGTGGACGTCTCGCCCGCCTGCGGCACGGTCGAGGCCCCGGCGATCAACTGCTCTCTCGACTCGTCCAGCAGCCAGATGGTCACCGACAGCACCTCGAATGTTTCGGAAACCAGCCGTGCCGACGCCGTGCACAGGCCGGCCTGGTCCTTGACGTTGGCCAGGCGCCGCGAGAATTCGGCCCAGATCCGCACCGAATCGTGCTGTGCCCGCGCGAAATGCCGGGCGACGAAAACGCGCAGACGCTGGCGGAGCCGGTCGGAAAAGAGCAGCACCGCCAGCCCTGCCACCCCCACGAGCACTACGAAGGTCGCGAACTCGAAGCTCTCCACCCCACCGAGGCGCCGCACGATGTTGGCCAGGACCCCCACCACGAACAGGTAGCCGCCGGCGATCAGAACCGTCACCGACGATCGCAGCACGGCCCGGGAAGGATACACGTCGATCTCGGCGAAGCCGGTGCGGACATAGGCCACCACCAGGAGTACGCACCCAATCAGCAGCGCGCTCGACTCGATGCCCGGCCAGTGCGGATCGTAACTGGAGAAGAGAAGTGCCTGGCTTCGGACGTAAAGACGTGTGCCGAAGATGACCGCCAGGCCCAGAACCACGAACTTGATGCGCCACCGCATCGTCCCGACTGCCGAACGGAACGTTTGTTCCAGGTTCGTCAGGATCCACAGCGTGACCACTAAAAGGATCACGTTCAGGACCTTCCCGGCCGCGGTGAAGCGCAACTGAAACGCATCGTCCACCGGAACCACACCCAGAAGCTGGTTCCGGAAGACGATAGATAGGAAGACCGGCAGCAGCGCGGCAGCCGCAAGAGGGATCCCCCAGCGCCCGATCGCCTCGCGATAATCACCGCGCGAGTAAGTAATGCTGAAGCCAAGCCAGGCCAAGGGGCCCAGCGACTCGACAATCAATCCCGCAGTTACCCACGGAAGCGCTTCGACTAAATCGAGTGCATTAAGACTTACTCCCGCAAGCAGGCTGTCGACGGCGAAAATCATCATTCCCGCGAAGAAGCACCACGTAGCGGGTGACCGCTTCTTGCGGGTCAGGCTTGTCAGGGCCAACAGCAGGCTGACAAGGGCAGTCGCAAACGGCAG
>JAFDVU010000137.1 GCA_018268835.1 Acidobacteriota bacterium
ACGCTGGAGAACTGTTCATCGAGCACCGGGCCCATTTCCGGCGCCTTGCGGTTGGCCGGGTTGTTACCCATCTGCGCCATCAGGTTCTCGTACACGTTGCCGGTGAAAAACATGACCGCGGTCCGGATGTGCTCGTCGAGGTTGGGCGATTGGGTGTAATTGGCCAGGGAGCGGCGCTCGGCGCGGTTGGGCGGGAAGAGCAGGACTTCGCCGTCGCCGCCGTCCACGTCCGTCGTGAAGACGGCGGCGATACGGCGGCCGGCCACGGGTTTGCTGAAGATCAGGTAGCCGTCGGTGAAGTAGATCCGGATGTCTTCGCGAGTGAGAGTAAGGTCGCGGACACGGTAGCACTCGCCGCGGTCGAAGCTGTTCTCGTGGATGGCACGCTCGACATCGGCGGCCGCGCCGGCGAAGAGAGTAGCGGCGAAGAGCAACCCTGAGAAGACGACCCGCATGTCCTCATGGTACAGGTTGCGCGGCCCGGCGGCATCGGGCGTTACAGGAGACGCCCCAGGCGGGCCACGAGTTCCAGAGGACTGAACGGCTTGACCACGTAATCGTCGGCGCCGAGTTCGAAACCGCGCAGGATGTCGCGCTCCTGCTGGCGCGCGGTGAGCATGACGACGCGTGCGGGCAGCGCCTGGCGGCGGATGGCGGCGAGCACTTCGAAGCCGTCCATGCCGCTCATGTTGACATCGAGCACCAGGGCGTCGGGTGCCGTTTCGCCGACGAGGCGCAGCGCCTCCGGCCCGTTGGATGCGCAGCGCACCCGCATGTTGCGGCTTTCCAGGGCGGTGCGCACCACCGCCAGGACGTTGGTGTCGTCGTCGACGACGAGGATTTCGGGCCGCGCGGGAACCGGGCGCCGCTCCGGCGCGGCGGCGGCGGTCTCGGAGGCATCCTGGGCGAGCGCCAGCACGCGGCTCAGCCGCATCACGATCTCTTCCGCCTGCCAGGCGTCCAGCAAAAACTCGGCGGCGTTAGCCTGCACGCGCGCTGGGAGTGCAAAGATGTCCTCTTTGGTCCCGGCGAACAGACAGGGCACTCCCAGAGGCGGCGTGAAGTTCCCTGCGAGCCAGGGGGAGGAGCGTGTCGCGTCCCCGACCCGGACAATCACTGCCGCACAACTGCGAATCATGGACGAGTCGGCGGGTTCGTCCGCGGGCAACAGGTAGGGGGCGGCGCCCGCCTGCCCGAGGGTCGCGCAGGTGCGATCGGCTTCTTCGCCTTCAAAGCCGAGGAGGGCGATGCGCCTGTGGGACAGGCGTTCGAGGATGGCTTCCGGGACATGGATTTCGGCCGCCTCGCGGGGAGCGGAGAGCAGCGCCGCGAGTTCGTTCAGCACGCTACCCATTTGCGCCGGGGTGGCGCCGGAGGCCAGCAACTCTTCCGCCTCCCTGGATTTCACGGCAGCCGCCGAATACCCCAGGGCGCCGGCACTGCCGATCCACTGGTGGAAGAGGCGGGCCGCCATGGCCTTATCGAAGCCGCTGCCGAGAAACTCGAGCATGCGGCGCACTTCGCGGATGGCGTCGCGCAGGAACATGCGGCGAAGCGCGTCCATCTGCGGACCTTCCAGGGCCAGCGGTTCGGGAATGGAGGACGCGGCGGCAGGGGCGGGCACTTGCGGCGCGGCAGCCGGCTGGAGCTCATTGCCGAGGAAAACGCGGAGGCGCGCGCCAATGGTCTGGGTATCGATCGGTTTGCGGATGAAGCCGTCGCAGCCGGCCTGATAGGCCAGGAGTTCATCCTCGGGATCGGAGGCGGCGGTGATCGCGACCACCGGGACCGCAGCGGTGCGCGGATCGCCGCGAACCATGCGGGCCAGTTCGAGGCCATCGATGCCCGGCAGGCGGACGTCGGAGAGAATCAAGTCCGGCCGCAGAGTGCGCAGCATCGATACCGCCTGCTCGCCGTTGGATGCGACCTGTACGCGATAGCCGTCCCGGCGCAGAACTGCAGCTGTCAGCCGCAGGCTGACAGGCTCGTCGTCGACAACCAGGATGATCTCACCAGCCACGACCTAAGCATACTGCGGTATCCGAAAACCCGTCCCATCTCTTTTGGGGGTACAGGCGGGGAAGACGGGCGGTTAACCCCCGATTCGAACCGTGCCGCCGCGCAGGTCGATGGTGACGGGCAGGCGGCCAAGGGCCGCTTCCGCGCGCGGAGTCAACTCCGACATCCCGGCGCCGGGATCGATTCGCACCAGGAAACGCTCGAAGAGGTTGAGCCCCACGATACCGTCGGCGCCCGGGGGTGCCTAACCGCCGACTTCGATCAGGCAGTCACGCAGTTTCAGGGCGCCGAGGGCCACGCTGCGCGCCAGCGCCAGGGTGGAGTCGGCGGGTCCGTCCGTGCCGAATCCGCCGACCTCGGTGGTAGCCAGCGGTTTCAGGGCCAGTCCTCGCGCCGTCTTCCGGTGAATCATGCCACGGGCGCCGGTGTCCAGCACCAGGCGCAGGGCCGGCTTCCATTGATGCGCGCGTTGACGATCCAGCCGTGCGACGCGGCGCCGCCGGGACGGAACCCGGCAAGCGGGATGCTGTATGTGGCGAAGGGAGCGGCGAGTGCGCCGGGCCGGCGGCCGCCCAGGCTGGTTTCGATCCGCAGACGGATGAGCGCGCGTTCGGCGATGGCGAAGAAGTCGCGGGCGGAGTCGCGGCGGAAGTACAGTTCCCCGGCCACGTACCAGGTGCGATCGTCCGGCGAACGATCCAGGGCGGCACGCGGCACACGTTCGGTTTCGGACAGTTGGCCGGTCCGGAGGAGGAGTCCGGCCCGGTCCGCGGGAGAAGTCGATGGTAAAGGGTTGTTTCCGTCCGCCGCCTGACACAGAGGGCTCAGAAAAACTGGCAGTAGGATTCCCAACCTTGCGGGATTGCGCGGGTTCGGCATCGTACAAGCCTTGTTACATTTTGGTGACAGTGTATTACGTTTCCGTTAAGAAGGCGGGTCTGTTTCCGTGGGGTGCCTGGGGAGCGTAGCACAGTGTGGCGGAGAATTCACGGATTGACCGCACTAAACTATTCGATTTAAAATGGATGTCAGCGAAAACTCAGCACTATCCGAGGAAGCGGTGAGACGTATGAACGTCCGACGTATTTCGATATCCGGCCTTTCCCTGTCCACGCTTCTGTGTGTCGGAATTGTTGCCGCCCCCCAGAAGCAGGACAAGAAGAACTCCTCCACGCAGCGTGAAACCGTCGCTAAGCCGATGAGTGAGAAGGAGCGGAAGAAGAAGGAAGAGAAACTCCGCAAAGAACTGGAAACGCCGTATCGCAAGTGGCTCAACGAGGACGTCGCCTACATCATCACGGACGAAGAGCGAGCCGCTTTCAAGCGTCTGCAGACGGATGAAGAGCGCGAGCAGTTCATCGAGCAGTTCTGGTTGCGCCGCGACCCCACGCCGGACACCGTCGAAAACGAGTTCAAGGAAGAGCACTACCGCCGCATCGCGTACGCCAACGAACAGTTTGCCAGCGGCATCCCTGGCTGGAAGACGGACCGCGGCCGCATCTACATCACCTATGGTCCGCCGGACGAGCGCGAGACCCATCCTTCGGGCGGCAGTTACGAGCGGCCGCCGGAAGAGGGCGGCGGCGAGACGTCCACGTTCCCGTTCGAGCAGTGGCGCTACCGCTACATCGAGGGCATCGGCACCGATATCGTCATCGAGTTTGTGGATCCCACCATGTCGGGCGAGTACCACATGACCATGGATCCCTCGGAAAAGGACGCGCTGTTGTACGTCCCGGGCGCCGGTCTGACCTTGATGGAGCAGATGGGGATGTCCAGCAAGACCGACCGTTTCAACCGCACCGACGGCACCCACCTCGGCGTACCGTTCGGCGCGGAAACGGAGAAGATGAACGAATTCAACCGCCTGGAGCAGTTCGCCAAGTTGCAGCGGCCGCCGGCGGTGAAATTCAAGGACCTGGAAGCGGCGGTGAATTCGCGGATCAGCTACAACATTCTGCCGATGAAGGTGCGGGCGGACTTCTTCCCGTTGACCGACGCCAGCGTCATGAGCTTCATCACCCTGCAGTTCGACAACAAAGACCTGCAATTCCAGAACAAGGAAGGCTTGCAGAAGGCGGTGGTGAACGTATTCGGCAAGGTCACCACGATGACGCGCCGCATCGTGACCACGTTTGAGGATACGGTGGAGGTCAGTTGCCTGCCGGAGCAGCTTTCCGAAGAAGTCAAGCGCCGGAGCATCTACAACAAGCCGGTACCGCTGCCGCCGGGGACCTACCGGCTGAACGTGGTGGCCAAGGACGTGGTGGGTGGCAACCTGAACAGCTACGAAGTCGCCATCAACGTACCGCGCATGGACAGCGAGCGGCTGTTCGCCAGCAACATCGTGCTTGCCGATATGATCGAGCACGTGCCCACGCGCAGCATCGGGATGGGGCAGTTCGTGATCGGCACCACCAAGGTCCGGCCGCGCATCGACGACATTTTCAAACGTAGTGAGAAGATGGGGATCTACTTCAAGATCTACAACTTCGGCACGGAAGGCGACAGCCGGACGCCGACCGGCGAGGTCACCTACGAAGTGGTCAAGAACGGGACCAACGAGAAGATTTTCGAGGTCACCGAGGACGTCGCCAAGATCCCGGGCGCCTCGGCCAACCAGGTGACGGTGGAAAAGCTGCTGCCGCTGAACACCCTGGCGCCGGGAACGTATACTTTACGAGTGAAAATTACGGACAAGAGCCGGAATCAAACCCTAACCCCATCCGCGCAATTTACGGTAACCTAATGTAGGCGCGGAAAACATGCAGGCGGGTGGCATCGGGCGAAACCGATCCTCCCGCGATAGCGTCGGAATGCTGAAGGTCATGACGCACAAGCCGATCGCGATTCTGATAGCGGCGGGTTTTGTGTACCTCGGCGCGGATGCGGCGCGCGCCGCGATGCCGGTGCCCCTCTCCGGCGCCATCAGCGGCGTTGTGTTCGACTCCTCCGGTGTCCCCCAGATGGGCGCCAGCGTCATCCTTTTCAATAAGCAGGACCGGCAGTTCCTGAAGGTGCTCACCGACGAGCGCGGGGCGTTCCAGTTCCTGAGCCTGGTTCCAGACCTCTACTCCGTGAAGGTCACGATGGCCAGTTTCGTGCCGGCCATCCGCAAGGGGATTCTGGTCCAGCCAGGGATGCGTAGCGTGCTCAATGTGAGCATGAACACCCTGTTCAGCTCGATTCAGTTCTCCTATCCGCCGCTCGAATCGGGCAGCGTGATGAGCGATGAGTGGAAGTGGGTGCTGCGCAGCGCCACGCCGACGCGTCCGGTGCTACGCTTCACGCCGGACGTTCTGGCCAGGGACACGAAGAAGAAGGACCGCGGCGCGGTGTTCAGCGAGACCCGCGGCGTGGTGAAGGTTTCGGCAGGGGACGGGCAGGCGGCGGTGGGAACCGGCAGCGAAGCCGATCTCGGCACCGCGTTCGCGCTGGCGACATCGGTGTTCGGCAACAACATGCTGGAGGTGAGCGGCAACCTCGGCTACGGCTCGCAGACCGGCGTGCCGAGCGCGGCGTTCCGCACCACGTACAGCCGCGGTACGGGACCGGATGCTCCCGCATTTTCGGTCACGATGCGGCAACTCTTCATTCCGGGGCGCCTGGCCTCCTCAATCGCGGGCGCGGATGCGTCCGTGCCGATGCTGCGATCGGTTTCGGCCAGCTACGACGACCGCGCCGAAATCTCCGACGGGTTGACCGTGCAGTACGGGTTCACCATGAACTCGGTCTCTTTCTTCGACCGGCTCAACTACGCCAGTCCCTATGCGCGCATGATCTACTCGATGGGCGACGCCGGGGAGATCGAAGTGGCTTACACGATGGGCGATGCGCGTCCCGACCTCGCCGGAAGGCTGAGCGAGGATGCCGGTCCGCAGCAGGATCTCAGCACGCTGGGTCTGTTCCCGCGCATCAGCATGCGCGACGGAAGGATGCGGATCCAGCGCGGCGACAACCTCGAACTGGGCTATTCGCGGAAGGTGGGGAGCCGCACCTATCAGCTTTCGGCGTATCGCGAGAGCATCTACGACGCGGCCCTGTCCATCATGAACTCAAGCGGCATGTACAGTGGCAACGACCTGCTGCCCGACCTGTTCACCGGCGCCGCCACGTTCAACGCCGGCGACTTCCATAGCACCGGCTACACGGCCAGCGTCACCCAGGAGATGGGCGATCACATTTCCGCTACCCTGATTTACGGATCCATGGGCGGGCTCTCCGCCCGGGCCGGCGAACTGGTCACCAACAATCCCGACGAATTGCGCGCAATGATCCACTCCGGGCGCAAGCAGGCCGCCACCGCGCAGTTGACCGCGGTGTCGCCGCGGACCGGAACCCATATGATCGCCAGCTACCAGTGGAGCGCGGACCGCAACTGGGTGCTGCCCGGCCACATCTACAGCATTCAGTCCGTGCGCCCGCTGCCGGGTCTGAACATCATGGTGCGGCAGCCGATTCCGGGCCTGGGCATCCTGCCCTGGCGCATGGAGGCTACGGCCGACCTGCGCAATCTGCTGGCGCAGGGCTACCTGCCGCTGGGCGTGGTCGGTGGCCAGCAGGTGCTGCTGATCGAAACGCCGCGCACCTTCCGCGGCGGCCTCAGTTTCATCTTTTGATTCCCCGCCTTGCGCATCGACAGCCACCAGCACTTCACAGCCGAATACTCGCCCGACCTGCTCCGGCCGATTCTGAAGCGCAACCGCTTCGATGCCGGCGTGCTGGTGGGCGGCGCGGAAGCGATGCCGTTCGCGGCGGCCGATTTCGTGGTTGCGGTGGTGGTGGAAGCCGACCTGGCCGCGGAGAGCCTCCCGTTTCAACTGGATGAGTTCCAGCGCCACCCCAAGTTCCGCGGCGTCTGTTACCCTTTCGATGGTGACCCACTTCCCTCCGGCCTTGCCGAACTGGCCCGCCGCGGCCTCACGCTCGACCTGCCGCCGCGTCCCGAACTGGTTCCGGCGATTGCAGCACGCTATCCCACGCTGCGCATGGTTCTTGACCACGTGGGGCGACCCTCGCTGATGGCGCGGCCCTTCGACGAGTGGGCGCGGGACCTGGAGGCCGCCGCGCGGCACGCGCCCTTGTGCGCCAAAATCAGCGGGCTGATCGCCGATCGCCCGGGCGGCTGTTGGAAGGCGGACGACTTCCGGCCCGTGGTGCGGCACGCGCTGCGCACGCTGGGTCCGGACCGCCTCATGTACGGCAGCGACTGGCCGCGCTACCTGCCCGAGGGGACATGGAAAGAGGCCCTGGCCGCGTTTACGCAATCCATCGGCGCCATGCCCCTGGAGATCCGCGAGCACCTGCTCGGGCTTACCGCCGCGCGTTTCTACTCGATCGATGCCGGGAGTGCCGCGTGATGCGCCCCGAACGCCTGCGCACATTTGGCGCCGCGGCCTTTCTATTCGCGCTCAACGCCTACATCACGCTGCCATTGTTCCACACCGCCTACACGCGGCAGATGGGGTCGATCGAGGCCGCCTACATCGGGCTGGCCCGCTACATCGCCGCGCACTTCTCCCAACTCGACTGGTTCCCGCTGTGGTACTGCGGGATTCCGTACCCGGACACCTACCCGCCGCTGTTGCACTGGATCTGCGGAGCGGTGGTGGCGCTGGCGGGCGCCTCGCCCGGTCTGGCCCACCACGTCGTCACCGCGACGGTGTACGCGCTGGGAGCGGTCACGCTGTTCTGGATGGTGCTGCGGCTGAGCGGAAATCGCGGGGCGGCGTTCGCGGCGGGGCTGGGCTATAGCCTGATCTCGCCCTCCTGCCTGCTGGTGAAGGAGGTGCGCTTCGACGCCGGAGGCGCCTGGGCCGCGCGCCGACTGCACACCCTGGTGGTCTACGGCGAGGGTCCGCATCTGACTTCGATGTGCCTGCTGCCGCTGGCCATCGGGATGCTGCACCTGGCGCTCGAGAAGCGGCGTCCACTGTACTGGTTCGGCGCCGCGCTGGCGGTGGCCGCGGTGCCGCTGAGCAACTGGCTCGGCGCGGTGGCCCTCGCCTTCGGCGCCGTAGCACTGCTGCTGGCCTACGCGACCGACGTGCGGAGGTGGATCCTGGCCGGGTTGGTGGGCGCGTGGGCGTATGCCATCGCGCTGCCGTGGATGAGCCCGGCCACCATCGCGGTGATTCAGGCGAACGCGCCGCGCGTGGCGCGCAATTTCGAATCCACCGTGGAGCAGAAACTGTTCCTCGCGGCTACGTTGGGAGGGTTGCTGGCGGGGGCGTGGCTGCTGCGCCGGTTGCGCGTTGAAGCCGCCGCGCGCTTCGCGCTGCTGTTCAGCTTTCTGACCGGAGCCGCCGCGCTGGGCAAGTACTGGTTCGGGCTTTCGCTGGTGCCGCAGCCGGAGCGCTACCACCTGGAGATGGACATGGCGTTCTGGGTGGCGGCGGCGCTGCTGCTGTGCCCCCTGCTGAAGGGGCCGCGCGCGCGCGCCCTGGCGCTCTCCGCCGCGGCCGTGGCCACGGTAGCGCTGGCCGTTCATCAGCACCGCGTCGCGCGCGAATGGGAGAAGCCCATCGATATCGCCTCCACCATCGAGTACCAGAGCGCGCGCTGGCTCGATACCCACATGGCGGGCGCGCGGGTCTTCGCGCCGGGCACCATCGGGTTCTGGCTGAACGCCTTCAGCGACAACCCGCAGATTACCGGCGGCTTCGACAACGGCATCCTCAATCCGATGGTGCCGCACGTGATCTACCAGGTGTACGCGGGCGAGAAGCAGCAGGTGATGGTGGACCTGATGCAGGCTTACGGCGTGGATGCGGTGATCGGCAGCGGCAAGGACAGCCGCGAGGTTTACCACCCGATCGCGCACCCGGAAAAATTCGCCGGCATGAAGGAGTTGTGGCGCAACGGAGGCGACGCCGTGTACGAAATCCCGCGCCGGTCGCGTTCGCTGGCGCACACGATCCCTCCGTCGGCGGTGGTCGAGACCGCGCCCCCGGCTTACGATACCGCTTCGATCCGTCCGTATCTGGCGGCGCTCGAGGATCCGGCGATGCCGCCGGCGGAGTTTCGCTGGCTGGCTCCGGACCGGGCGGCGATCGCGGCCGACGGTCTGCGTCCCGAGCAACTCTTCAGCGTGCAGGTGACGTTCGACAAAGGCTGGCACGCGACCGCGGACGGCCGCCCCGTGCCGCTGCGCGCGGATAAACTGGGACAGATGGTGGCGGCGCCGCGCTGCACGGGCCCGTGCCGCGTGGAGTTGCGCTACGATGGCGGCTCGGAGCACCGTTTCGCATCGCTCGCCTGCCTGCTGGCGCTGGTGGCGGGGCCACTGTGGTGGGGAATCGACTATGCCAAACGTATTCGGGTTCAACGAGGATGAAGTGAAGCTGTTGTTGGTGGCGGTGCGTCACATGCGGCGCACGTTCGCCGCCGCGCGCAAGATTGCGCCGGAGCCGCAACCGGCGGCGGACGCCTACGAGAAGCTCTACGACCAGTTGTACGAGAAACTGCGCGACATGGCCGGTCCGGTGCCCGAGGACCTGCTCGAGTAGATGGGCTGTCCGCTGCTACAATCGCGGCTTGTGAGATTCCCGGCCCGGTTCCTGCTTCTGGCTGCCGCCGCGCTGCCGCTGACGCCACAGAACGCGAAGGTTCAGTTCCATCCTTTGCCGGCCGAAGTCATCCAACAGCGCCTGGCGGCGGTCCCTTACCAGGAGGGCGAGCGGCGCGCGCTGCTCGAATCGATGTTCCACGAAGCCGGCTGCGATGGCGACGCGCTCACCACACTGAAGGTGCCGCATGCGTCGCCGGACCTGATCTGCACGTTGCCCGGCACGGAGCCGGACGCGGGCGCCATCGTCGTGGGCGGCCACTACGACCACGCCTCCGTGGGGCGCGGCGCGGTGGACGACTGGAGCGGCGCGGCGCTCCTGCCCAGTCTCTACCAGAGCCTGAAGGCGGACGGACGCCGCCACCGCATCGTCTTCATCGCGTTCTCCGCGGAAGAGACCGGGCTTAACGGATCGGCCGCGTACGTTCGCAAGCTTACGAAGGAGGAGCGGGCCGAGGTGCGCGCCATGATCAACCTGGAGTGCCTGGGCCTGGCGCCGCCCAGGGTCTGGGCCAGCCGCGCGGACAAACGCCTGCTGAGCGCCTACGCCGCAGTGGCTCACGCGATCGGCATCGATGCCGCGGGGATGAACGTGGATCAGGTCGGCGACGACGATTCGCGCCCGTTCCTGAACGCGAAGATTCCGGTGCTCACGATCCACTCGGTGACGCAGGAGACACTCCGCATCCTGCACTCGCCCGGCGATCAGGTGGCGGCCATCCATCCGGAGGACTACTTCACGACCTACAAACTGGCGGCGACGTACCTGGCGTATCTGGACGACGCGTTGTAGACGTCTGTCCGAATCGCGACCATGGATGCGGCAGGCGGGAGAAGGAGATCACGGCCGCGATCTGAAGTCGTGTCCTCATCAGTTCTCTAAGGGCTCCTCGATGTGATCGACCACCAGGGTCTCAACCACACCCTTCTGCTTCTTGAGGGTCAGGCCAAGGCTCTCTCGCAAGGCCGTGGCCAGCGATGGAGCGTCGGTTTCGGCTTCCGGACTGAGATCCGCCGCGTAACGAAACTCGAAATCGTACTTCCCCGTGAGGCCGGTCCGGTCCCATGCCGGCACCCCAGAGCGCCCGAGGGTCTCAGCGAGTTGGGCGATCGACGCCCCGCGTCCGGTGATGGCGATCACACGACCCGATTGCAGGATCGCGGCGACATGGCCGGCGGAATCGGACTCCGGGGCAGCCGCGGACGCTTTGACCTTGGGGCCGTCCTTCCCGATGGTGAGGGCATAACCCTCGGCTTCGGTCATGACCCGGCGCGCCCGCATCCTGAACCGCTCAGCAAGCAGCGCCTGAACCATCAGGCGGACCTGCCCGTCGGCGGCGCCGGGATCGAATGTCGCCTCGAGCGTGTAGACCCTGCCGACATGCTCGCCGGACACACGTGAGAAGTCCAGGCGGTAGGCGTATCCAATCAGGTAGGCAAGCTGAGTCGTCCACCGGAGTCTTCCACGCGAGAGAAGCGGCCTGGTCGAAAAGACATCTCCGCCCGCCTTGATGGACGCCACCTCAAAACGTGGATGCGACAAATCCTGGCTGCGAGCGGACCCAGCCGTCAGGATGCCTGCCGCCAGCACCGCAATGGTCGCGATGCGAACCCGGTCCCGAGGCGTGGCTGCGGCAGGCTCCATGGATGTTCCGTCCACCATGGTAGCGGCATCCGCCCCCACCGGCGAAGACGCCTACTTCCGTTTTCTCTCGATGGCCGCCCATAGCCCCAGCAGCGCGACCACGGCGACGATCGCGGCGGCGCGGAGCATGGCTTAGCGGAGTTGGACGAGGCCCTGCGGACTGCCGTCGCCCACCGGCGCGGAGGTCAGGTCCTGCGGATCGCGCCAGCCGTCGATGTAGCCCACCTGGTGGACGCAGGCCACGGTGCAGCGCGGCGCGCAGCCCTTGGCGGTGCGGTATTCGCGGCGGATGTCCTCCACCGTGTATTCGAGCAGCGGCTTGCCCGGAAAGCCGCGCTGCTGCGAGCAGTAGTGCACCAGGCCGTCCTCGCAGATGTAGAGGTAGCGGGCGCCGGCGCGGCAGCGCCATTCGTTCTCCTTACCGTGCGCGATGTTGTCCTGGAACCCGTTGACGCGCGCGTAGCTGGATTTCTCCATCGCCTTCATGGCGGCGTAGACTCCGCGCTCCTCGTCTTTGAGGGGCTGCAACTGGCCGTCGCCATCGTGGATGATCCCCACCGTGGACGTGAAGCCGAGTTCCAGGGCGCGCCTGCCGATCGTCAAGGCGTCCTTCGGATGGTGAATCCCGCCACCGACCACGCTGTTGATGTTCACGTGAAAATCGGCGTGCTGGGCGAGCAGTTGCAGTTTCTTATCCAGCACCTTGAGGCTCTTCTTCGAGACGTCGTCCGGCATGACGTTGTCGATCGAGATCTGCAGGTGCTCGAGTCCGGCGCGGTTGAGCCGCTGGATGCGATCCGCGGTCAGCAGGTAGCCATTGGTGATCATGCCGGAGATGATGCCCCGGCTGCGCACGCGTGCGATGACCTGGTCCAACTCCGGATGCAGGAGCGGTTCGCCGCCGCTGATGGTAACGATGGTGGTGCCGAGTTTCGCCAGGTGGTCCACGCGCTGCTGCATGACGTCGAGCGGGACCGGCTTGGACGAATCGTCGTACTCGTTACAGTAGGTACACGAAAGATTGCAGCGGCGCATCGGGATGATGTGCGCCAGGATGGGGTGGTCGCGATCGGCCAACCCTTTCGCAATCATTCGGATCTCGCGGAGGCGGCGATGGAGTGCCTTGCTGCCCCTCACAAGACGCTTGGACAGGGTCATAGCGGGAATGTCCTTACATTACAACACATTCCGGGATATTTCCCAGTCCAAGGCGGCGAGCAGGGCTTATCCGGGGTTGAACGGTAACAAAGCCGAACTCAGGGGACCGGATGCCCCGGCTCAGCCGCGCTCCACCCAGTCCAAATCGAAGCGGGCAAAGGTGATCCGCTCCGTGGAGGAGGTCTCGCCGCGCTCGTAAAGCACGGCCAGCGTGCCGTCGCGCAGGGGGACCACGGTGGAGTAGGCGGCGGGTCCGGCGTGGAGGACGCGCGAGCGGGGCCAGGTGTGCCCGCCGTCCGGGCTGAGCCGGACGGTGAGGTTGCGGCGCTGCGCGGCGGCGGCATTGGTGAAGACCAGCAGGTCGCGGCGTCCGCCGCGGTAGCGGGCGAGTCCGGCGTTGCAGGAGGGATCGATGAGGGCTTCATCGTGGGTGGCGGGGTCGAACGTGATGCCGCCATCGTGGGAGCGGGCGATGGCGCGGGTCCCGCCGTTGCGCATGTTCTGGAGGACGGTGCCGCCGGCGAGTTCCACCGCCTTGCTTTCGTCGGTGCCGGGCGCGATCGCCGGACCGGTCTTCCACGTGTTGCCGGAATCATCTGAGTACGCGTTGCGGGAACTCACCAGGCCGGCGGCATCGCGCACCACCACGGGAAGCAGGAAGCGTCCGCGCCGCAACTGGAAGTGTGTTCCGGAAGTGGCGAACATGCCCTGCCAGGCGGGGTCCTTCATCCGTGGAGTGAGGTCCACGGGCGCGGACCAGGTTTCGCCGTCGTCGTCGCTGGTGATGGCGTGGACCTGCAGGGTGGTGGGCCCGGTGACCGTCCCTGGCTTCGACGCCAGGAAGCCGATGCCGGGCGGACCGTAGGCGTGGAAGCACCAGATGCGGCCGGAGCGCCGCTCGAGCAGCAGCGAGGCATCGCCGACGCCGCCTTCGGGGACCGCGCGCAGGGTGCGGATTGCCGACCAGGTGCGTCCGCCGTCGGGGCTGCGGCGCAGCACGAGCGAGATGCGGGCGGGCAGGTCGCCCGCGCCATCGTGGCGGGCGTCGGCGACGGCGAGCAGGGTGCCGCGGCGGGTTTCGAGCAGCGCGGGAATGCGGTAGGTGTGGACGCCGCCCTCGCCCTGGTGGAACAGATCCGTCTGCTGAAACCGGGGTGTCCGCGCGGCGAACAGGCACGGGCCCGCGGCCAGCGCAAGCAGGGAGCGACGGGTGCGTGTGCGTGCCATTCCGCTTCCTTTTACAATACAGCGGTGGGCGGATCGCGATACCGCTGGACCCTGGTGGCGCTGCTGTGGGTGGTGGCGCTGCTCAACTATCTGGACCGCCAGGTGATCTTCGCGGTATTTCCCCTGCTCGAAAAGGACCTGCGCGTTTCGAGCGTGGAACTCGGCCTCCTGGGGACGGCGTTCCTGTGGATCTACGGCGTGCTCAGCCCGCTGGGCGGCTGGCTGGCGGACCGCATGGGACGGCGCGGCGTGATCCTGCTGAGCCTGGGGGTGTGGTCGGCGGTCACGATCCTCACCGGGCTGGCGCGCAACTACCACGAACTACTGATCGCGCGCGCCCTGATGGGGATCAGCGAGGCCTGCTACCTGCCGGCGGCGCTGGCGATGATCGCCGATTACCACGGCGAGCGCACGCGGTCCCGCGCCACCGGGTTGCACCAAAGCGGGCTCTACGCGGGAATCGCGCTGGGAGGACTGGGCGGCGGCTGGATGGGCGATCATTACGGCTGGCGTCCGGCGTTCTTCGTGCTGGGCGCGGCGGGGTTGGTGTACGCGGTGGTGCTGGCGGCGGGGCTGAAGGAGTCGCCGGAGCGCCGCCCGCGCGCCGCCCGGGCGGATCCGCCGCTGGGCGAGAGCCTGCGGGAACTGGCCGGTTCCGCGCCGTTCCGCGTGGTGGTGCTGGCCAACATGCTGGCTTCCATTGCCTACTGGTGCGTGTACACGTGGCTGGCGCTGTTCCTCTTCGAACGCTTCCAGGTGAGCCTGACCACGGCGGGCTTCTCCTCCACGTTCTACATTCAGGCGGCATCCTTCGCCGGAATCCTGGGTGGCGGCTGGCTGGCGGACCGCTGGTCGCGGACCAACGCGCGCGGGCGGCTGTGGACGCAGGCGATCGGTCTGTTCATCGCCGGTCCCTTCCTGCTGATGGCGGGCACGACCGGGTTCTGGTGGGTGCTGCTGCCGTGCCTGGTGTGCTTCGGGCTGGGCCGCGGCTTCTTCGACTGCAACCTGATGCCGGTGGTCTGCCAGATGGTGCCGGCGAGCCTGCGGGCCACGGCGTACGGCATCCTCAACCTGACCTCGTGCATCGCGGGCGGAGCCATGACGGCGGCGGGGGGATGGTTCAAGGACCGCATCGGGCTGGGCGGCGCGATTCAGATTTCGGCCGTGCTGCTGCTGGTGGCGGCGGCGTGTCTGGCGGTGCTGCGCGTGGGCGGGCCGCGGGGAAGGGAAGAGGCCGAGGCGGAGGCGGCATGAGCGCGCTGGAGACACTGCGCGGACGGTTGATCGTCTCCTGTCAGGCGTGGGAAGACGACCCGTTCCATGCGCCCGGGCTGATGGCGCGGTTCGCGCGCGCCGCCGTGGAAGGCGGAGCGGCGGGGATTCGCGCCAATGGCGCGGCGGATGTGCGCGAGATCAAGGCCGCGGCGGGCGTGCCGGTGATCGCGATTCAGAAGCGCGCGATGGCGGATGGCCGGATCCTGATCACGCCTTCGTTCGAGGACGCGGCCGCGCTGGCGGCGGCGGGCGCGGATGCGATCGCGCTGGATTGCACCGCGCGCGGACAACGTCACGGCGCGCTGGAGCGGCTGGCGCGCATCCGCCGCGAACTCGCGCTGCCGGTGGCGGCGGACATCGCGACCGCGGAGGAAGCCGGGGCCGCGGAGGCGGCGGGCGCGGATTTCGTCCTCTCCACGATGCGCGGGTACACGGAGGAAACCGCCCATGTCGGGCGCTTCGATCCGGCCTTCCTTGCGGAACTGGTGCGCCGCCTGCGCGTGCCGGTGATCGCCGAAGGGCGCATCGGGTCGCCGGAGGAGGCGCAGGCGGCGCTGGAGGCGGGCGCCTTCGCGGTGGTGGTCGGGTCGGCCATCACGCGGCCGCGCGACATCGCGGCGCGGTATGCGCGGGCGCTCGCGCCGTGGTCGGTGGAGCGCGCCTGCTTCCTGGGGATCGACCTGGGCGGCACGAACGTCAAGTCCGGGCTCGTGGCAACGGACGGTACCGTCTCCGCCGCGCGCGTGGAAGCCACCCGGCTTGGAGAAGGGCGCGCCGGCGTGCTCGCGCAACTGGCCGAGACGGCCGCGCGCCTGGCGGCGGAGGCGGCGGAGCGCGAATTCGCTCCGCTGGCGGTTGGGATCGCCACGCCCGGCTGGCCCGACCCCGCGACCGGCGAAATCCTGTTCGGCACCGGCAATCTGCCGCAGTGGACCGGAGCACGGCTGCGCGAAGCGGTGGCGCCCGCGGCGGGGGTGCCCGTGTTCGTGGAGAACGACGCCAACTCGGCGGCGGTCGGGGAGCGATGCTTCGGCGCCGCGCGCGGGGTGGACACGTTCATCTGCCTGACCGTGGGGACCGGCATCGGCGGCGGCTGTTTCGCGGGCGGGCGGCTGCTGCGCGGCGGGCGATTTCAGGGCAACCAGTTGGGCCACATCGTCATCGAGCCGGACGGGCTGCCGTGTACCTGCGGGCAGCGCGGCTGCGTGGAGCAGTACGCCAACTCCGAGGCGCTGCTGCGCTACGCGGGCCACCCGGCGGGCGGCGTGCGCGAGACGATCGCGGCGGCGCGCTCGGGCGACCCGCGGGCGCGGGCGGCTATCGCCACCGTGGCGCGCGAGATGGCGCGCGGCCTGGTGCCGGTGGTGCAGGTGCTGGACCCGGAGTTGATCGTGCTGGCGGGTGGGATCGCGCAGGAAAATCCCCTGCTGGCGGAGGAGTTGTCGGCCGAGTTGGGGAAGAGAGTGCCGAATGGGCCGATGCGGCGCGTCGAAGTGCGGATTTCAGCGCTGGGGTACCACGGGGGTGTTCGCGGGGCGGGTGCTGTGGCGAGAATCGGCATCACGCGGTAAATTGGGCGATTTTGCATGGTGGAAATCCCCCACACTGAGGTGCCATATGGGTGGTGTTGCGCAATTTGACACGACCCGGAGCAGGTGATAAGTGTAGGGGTCTTCACTAGACCCTGCAAGAAATGCGATAAAGAGCGCCGTTTGGCTCAACGTGTTGAGCAAGGGCCGAGTGGACGGTCAAGTGCAGTTTACGGAGACCAGACATGGCTGATGATACGAAGCCTGGCGGTTCCGAATCGCCTGTTCCGCCAAGCGGACAGGCGGCGGGACAACCGGCCAAACCAGCCGCTGCCGCCGCGAAAGCGGCGCCTCCCAAGCCCGCGGCGGCTGCCGGCAGTGCAGCCCCGCCCAAACCGCCTGCCACCATGGCGGCTACACCCTGGGACAGCGAGTTGGCACGCGAGTTGAAAGAGCGTTTCGGCGACCGCATCATCGAGACCTCCACCTACCTCGGACAGAACTTCATCGTGACCAAGCCGGACGCGGCGATTCCGGTCCTGGAGTACCTGAAGCTGGAAGCGGATTTCGACTACCTGGTGGATGTCACCGCGGTGGACTGGCCCAAGCGCCCCGAACGCTTCGACCTGGTGTACATCGTTTACAGTTTTGCGCGCAACGAACGCGTTAGAATTAAGACTTATCTACCCGAAGGTTTCAAACCCGAGTCCTCGGTTGGGGTGCATTTGACCGCCAACTGGCTGGAACGGGAAGTGTACGATATGTTCGGCATTCAGTTCGCCGGCCACCCGGATCTGCGGCGGATTCTGATGCCGGACGAATGGCAGGGGCACCCGCTGCGCAAGGACTACAGCATTCTCCGGCAGGATCAGACGTGGGTGCGGGAAAACCTCGAGATTGAGAGCGGACAGTGACGCCCGACGCCACCTTTTTAGATTCCACTGAACTGGTTCTGAACATGGGTCCGCAGCACCCGTCGACGCACGGCGTGCTGCGCGTGATCCTCAAACTCGACGGCGAAAAGGTGCTGGGCACGGATTGCGTGCTCGGCTACCTGCATCGCGGCGTAGAGAAGATCGCGGAGAACCGTACCTGGGCGCAGTTCAACCCTTACGTGGACCGCATGGACTACGTGGCGGCGATCTCCAACGGCCTCGGGTATTGCCTGGCGGTGGAGAAGCTGCTCAACCTGGAAGTGCCGGGGCGCGCGCAGGCGGTCCGGGTGATTCTGACGGAGTTGAACCGGATCGGGAGCCACCTGCTGTGGCTGGGCACGCACGCGCTGGACATCGGCGCCATCACGCCGGTCTTCTACTGCTTCCGCGAGCGCGAAGCAACGCTCAACATTTTCGAAAAATACTGCGGGGCGCGGCTGACCACCCACGCGTTCCGGGTCGGCGGGTTGCAGTACGAGACCTACGAGGGCTTCGAGAAGGAAGTCAACGAGTTCTGCGACATGTTCCTGCCCAAGGTGGACGAGTACGAGGAACTGCTTACCGGCAACCGCATCTGGATCGGGCGACTGAAGGACGTGGGCATCCTCACGGGCGAGGAGTGCAAGGAATACGGGGTCACGGGTCCGGTGCTGCGCGCCGCCGGGGTCAAGTGGGACCTGCGCAAGGCGCAGCCCTATTCGGGTTACGAAAAGTACGAGTTCGACATTCCGACGTGCCAGAACGGGGACACCTACGACCGGTACATGGTGCGCATGCAGGAGATGCGGCAGAGCGTGCGGATCATCCGGCAGGCGGTGGCGTCGATTCCCGAAGGCCCGATCATGGGCAAGGCTCCGAAGGTGATCAAGCCGCCGGTCGGCGAGGCCTATGTTTCGATCGAAGCGCCGAAGGGCGAGCTGGGTTACTACGTGGTGAGCGACGGCTCGACGCAGCCGTACCGCGTGCGCGTGCGTCCGCCCTCGTTCATCAACCTGCAGGCGCTGGACCGGATGATCGCGGGCGGGCTGGTGGCGGACGTGGTGGCGATCATCGGGACGCTGGATATCGTGCTTGGGGAAGTGGATCGATGAGGGGCAAGGTTTCGTTGGGGAGGGTCTCCTAATGAGTCTGCTGAAGAAAGTCTTTCTGGTGGACCTGTTCCAGGGTCTGTGGGTCACGTTCCGCAATCAGCATCCGAAGCACCTGGTGACGGAGCAGTATCCCGCCGAGCGGCCCATGGTGGCGGAGCGCTATCGGGGCGCGCCGCGGCTGAACATTAACCCGGAGAACGGCGAGACGCTTTGCATCGCGTGCAACCTGTGCGCGCTGGCGTGTCCGGAAACCCTGATTGTGGTTACCAGCGAGCGCAACGAGCAGACGAAGCGCAAGGAACTCACGACGTTCACCTACGACACCTCGCGCTGCATGTTCTGCGGGCTTTGCGAGGACGCCTGTCCGGTGGACGCGCTGGAGTTGACACAGGATTTCGAGCTTGCCAGCTACACCCGCGAGGGCCAGATCTGGGATCGCCAGATGCTCGAAGAAGGGCCGAGGCCCACGCCATACAAATGCTGACCGACACGATTCTGTTCTACATCTTCGCCGTCATGGTGCTGGCAGGAGGCATCCTGACCATCACCCGGCGGAACGCGGTGCACAGCGCGATTTCGTTGATCGTATCGCTGCTCGGCGTAGCCGGGCTGTATCTGCTGCAACAGGCCGAGTTTCTCTTCGCCGTGCAGATTGTGCTTTACATCGGCGGCATCATGGTGCTGTTTCTGTTCGTGATCATGCTGGTGAACCTGGACCAGGCGGCGAAACAGCGGCAGTTCAACAAACAGTGGCTGATCGGGCTGGCGGCGGCCGGACTGGTGGGCGCGCAGCTCGGCTGGTTCATCCTCAAGGGTACGGACGCCTTCGCCATCGCCACCACGGCGATGCCCGGGGCCTCCGGCGGCGAGGGCAATACCGAGCGCATCGCGGAGGTTCTGTTCAGCCAGTACCTGCTGCCGTTTGAAATCGCCAGCATCCTGCTGCTGGTGGCAGTGGTGGGCAGCGTGATCATGGCGAAGAAGAGGGTTTGACGATGCATCCCATTACCACCGTTCATTATCTGGCGTTGAGCGCGGCGCTGCTGATCATCGGCACCGTGGGTGTGCTGACGCGGCGCAACATCGTCATCATCCTGATGAGCATCGAGCTGATTCTCAACGCAGTGAACATCAACCTGGTGGCGTTTTCGCACGCGCTCAAGAACATCGACGGCCAGATCTTCGCGATTTTCGTGATTACCGACGCAGTGGCCGAGGCCGCGGTCGGGCTCGGCATCCTGATCGCGTTATTCCGCAACAAGGAAACCGTGCTGGCCGATGAAGTGGACCTGTTGAAGTGGTGACAAGCGTGAACTTTTTCCTGGAACATATCTGGCTCATCCCGCTCTTCCCGCTGTGCGGAGCGGCCCTGATGCTGCTGCTGGGCAGCCGGCTCGATCCGCAACCCGAGAGCGATGTGGCGGTGGCCCCGGGGGTGGAGCCGGTCTACGAGCACGGCCACGGGCACGATCATGGCGGCGCGCAGGCCCACGGGCACAATCACGGTCACAGTCACGGCGCCGGGCACGGGCACGGTGCGCACGGACATCACCATTCGCCGCTCAAGTTCCTCATCAACCTGATCTGCCCGGGGATGGTGTTCCTTTCCCTGGTGTTTTCGATCGGCGCCGTGTGGCAGCTTGCGCAGTTGCCCAAGCACATCTACCAGGTGATCCAATTCACCTGGCTCGCCGGGCTGCCGTTCCACACGGCTAACGGCGCCATGGCGACGTTCTCGCTCGATTGGGGTTTCCTGCTCGATCCGCTGAGCAGCGTGATGATCCTGGTGGTGACGGGCATCGGCTTCCTGATTCACGTGTACTCCACCGGGTACATGGCGCACGACAACGGCTACTACCGCTTCTTCGGCTACCTGAACCTGTTCGTGTTCTTCATGCTGATGCTGGTGCTGGCCAACAATTACGCGCTGCTCTTCGTGGGTTGGGAGGGCGTGGGGTTGTGCAGCTACCTGCTGATCGGCTTCTACTTCCACAAGAAGTCCGCCGGCGACGCCGGGAAGAAGGCATTCATCGTGAACCGCGTGGGCGACGCGGGGTTCGTCATCGGGATGCTGCTGATGATGAGCCTGCTGGGCACGCTGCGCTTCACGGACGTGAACGCGGCGCTCACCTCGGGCGCCTACCACGTGGAAGCCGGCTTCGGCATCCTGAGCGTGATTTCGCTGTGCATGTTCTTCGGCGCCACCGGCAAGAGCGCGCAGGTTCCGCTGTATGTGTGGCTGCCGGACGCGATGGAAGGTCCCACCCCGGTCTCCGCCCTGATCCACGCCGCGACCATGGTGACCGCGGGCGTGTACATGGTGGCGCGCAGTTCCGCGCTCTACCACCTGACGCCCTCCACCAGCGGGGTGGTGGCCACGGTGGGCGCGTTCACCGCCATCCTGGCGGCGAGCATCGCGCTGGTGCAGAACGATATCAAGCGCGTGCTGGCGTACTCCACCGTCAGCCAGCTCGGCTACATGTTCCTGGCGGCGGGCGTGGGCGCGTACTGGGTCGCGGTGTTCCACCTGTTCACCCACGCGTTCTTCAAGGCCCTGCTCTTCCTCGGTTCCGGCAGCGTGATCCACGCGATGAGCGGCGAGCAGGATATGCGCTACATGGGCGCGCTGAAGAAGAAGATTCCGATCACCCACTGGACCATGGCGATCGGCTCCATCGCGATCGCGGGCATCCCGGGCTTCGCCGGCTTCTTCTCCAAGGACGAGATCCTGTGGCAGGCGTACAGCTCGAAGCTGGGTTCGACCGCGCTGTACGCGGTCGGGCTGGTGACCGCCGCGATGACCGCGTTCTACATGTGGCGCATGATGAACATGACGTTTTACGGCAAGTCGCGGGTGAAGCCGGAGGTCGCGGCGCACATCCACGAATCGCCGGCTTCCATGACGGTGCCGCTCATGCTCCTCGCCGCCGGCAGCGTGCTTGCCGGGTGGCTGGGCACGCCCAAGATGTGGAATCTGCCCGAATTCTTCCGCGGGTTCGAAGGCTGGCTGGCGCCGGTGTTCCCGGAGATGGCCGAGGGAGCGCATGAAGGCAACATGGAGCTGATCCTGATGGTGCTCTCGGTGGGCATCGCGGTGGCCGGCATCGCGCTCGCGCGCTACCTGTATCACCAGCGGCCGGAACTC
>JAFDVU010000138.1 GCA_018268835.1 Acidobacteriota bacterium
ACTCGGACTTCAGCGAGGCCATATCGATGGAGAAGCGGTACTTCACATCGGAGCGGACCAGCCGCTGGTATGCTTCGTTGATCTTCTGGATTGGGATGACTTCGACATCGGCGGTGAGGTTGTGCGCGCCGCAGAAGTCGAGCATCTCCTGAGTTTCGGCGATGCCGCCGATGGGCGAGCCGGAGAGACTGCGGCGACCGAAGATGAGGCCGAAGGAGGAAACGGCGAGAGGCTTCTCCGGCGCGCCGACCAGGGTGAGGTTGCCGTCGCGGCGGAGCAGTTGAATGTACGCGTCGATGTCGTGATCGGCGGAGACGGCGTCGAGGATGAAGTCGAAACTGCCTGCGTGTTTCCGCATCTCGTCCGCATTTCGCGAGACGACGACTTCGTCGGCGCCGAGGCGCAGCGCGTCGTCTTTCTTGCCGGGCGAGGTGGTGAACACCACCACGTGGGCGCCCAGCGCATGGGCGAACTTCACGCCCATGTGTCCCAGTCCACCCAACCCGACCACGCCGGCCTTTTTCCCTTTGGCGACGCCCCAGTGGCGCATGGGCGAGTAGGTGGTGATTCCCGCGCAGAGCAGCGGCGCGGCGCCCGCCAGGTCGAGGTTGGAAGGGACATGCAGGACGAAACGCTGGTCGACAACGACGCTATCGGAGTACCCGCCGTAGGTGACGCCTCCCAGGTGCTTGTCCGGAAAGTTGTAGGTGAGGGTCAGGTTGGGGCAGAACTGCTCCAGGCCGGCCTGGCACTCCGGGCAGGTGCGGTCGGAATCGACCAGGCAGCCGACCGCTGCGAGGTCGCCCGGCTGGAACCCGGTGACCGCGGAACCGACCCTGGTGACGCGGCCGACGATCTCGTGGCCGGGAACGCAGGGGTAGACGGTCGGCATCACGCCGCTCCATTCGTTTCGGACCTGATGGAGGTCGGAGTGGCAGACGCCGCAGAAGAGGATCTCGATCTGGACATCGTGGGCGGCCGGGTCGCGGCGCGCGATGGTGGTGGAGGCGAGCGGGGAAGTCGCGCCCGCCGCCGAATAAGCTTTCGCCTGGTACATAAACGTTACGCTCCTATTGTTGTTGCCGGCGGCCGTGGTCAGGCCTGGTATTGTTCGTCGCCGACGTATTCCATCCAGTCGACTGCCTTGCCGTCGAGTTGTTCCTGAATGGCAATGTGGGTCATGGCGGTGGTGGGCGCGGCGCCATGCCAATGCTTCTCACCGGGTGGAATCCAGACCACATCCCCCGGGCGGATTTCCTCCACGGGGCCGCCCCAGCGTCGCACGCGGCCGCAACCGGCGGTCACGATCAGGGTCTGGCCGAGCGGATGAGTGTGCCACGCGGTGCGGGCGCCGGGTTCGAAGGTGACGGCGGCGCCGAACGCTCGGGCCGGAGCGGGCGGGTGGAACAAGGGGTCCACCCGCACGGTGCCGGTGAAATACTCCGCCGGTCCTTTGGCGGAAGGCTGCGATCCGGTTCTTTGAATCTCCATCTTTTGAACTCCTTCGGCGTCCGGACGCTCAGATGCCGGTCATCTTCTCGATGTGTTCGGGGTAGCGCGCCCCTTCGACCTTGATTGCGGAGGCCGCGCTGGTGATGTCGCGCAGATCGTCGGGCGCGAGTTCGACGGCCAGCGAGCCGATATTTTCCTCAAGGCGTGCCAGTTTCGTGGTGCCGGGAATGGGCGCCATCCACGGCTTCCGCGCCAGCACCCAGGCGAGCGCGATCTGGGCAGGGGTGGCGCCCTTCTTCTCGCCGATGGCTGCGAGCAGGCGGACCAGAGCCTGGTTCGCTTTGAGAGCCTCCGGCGCGAAGCGGGGCAGGATGTGGCGGAAGTCGGTGGTGTCGAACCGGGCGTTTTCGTCGATTTTGCCGGTGAGGAATCCCTTGCCCAGGGGACTGTAGGGGACCAGACCGATGCCTAGTTCCTCCAGGGTGGGGATGACTTCCTTCTCCGGAGTCCGGGTCCACAGCGAGTATTCGTTCTGTAGCGCGGCAAGGGGTTGGACGGCGTGCGCGCGGCGAATGGTTCCGACTCCGGCTTCGGAGAGGCCGAAGTGCTTCACCTTGCCTTCGCGGATGAGGTCCTTCACCGTGCCGGCGACGTCTTCGATGGGCACTTCGGGGTCCACGCGGTGCTGATAGAGCAGGTCGATGACGCCGGTCCTGAGCCGCTTGAGCGAGCCCTCGACCGCTTGCCGGATGCGCTCGGGCCGGCTGTTCAGACCGGTCCAGCCCGGTTTCCCGTCGGGATGAAGATTGAAGCCGAACTTAGTGGCGATCACCACCCGACCGCGGAAAGGCTCGAGGGCTTCGCCAACGAGTTCCTCATTGGTGTAGGGACCGTAGACTTCGGCCGTATCGAAGAAGGTGATGCCGCGTTCGACCGCGGCGCGGAGCAGGCCGATCATCTCCTGCTTATCTTTGGGCGGACCGTAGGAAAAGCTCATCCCCATGCAGCCCAGCCCGAGGGCCGAAACCTCCAAACCGCTCGTTCCTAATTTGCGCGTTTGCATGACTGCTCCTTCGGAAACCTTGACTCTCTTTTCCAGGCTAGAGGCAACACGGCGGGAGGCGGTATCCCGATCCTCCGGATTTCTTGCCTATTCCTCTCTACACTGTTGACCGGCGCACAGAGGTGGAGGGTATGCTGGAGGGCAGGAGGGCGAAAGCCTTGACAAGGATGGCGCGAGGCGGAAATGAGGAACGGGCCCGCGAACTGCGCGCGGAACTGGCGCGCAAGATTGCCTTGGCGGTGGGCCCGCTGGAGAATCGGGCAACGGAGATCCCGGGCCTGACGCTGCACCGGCGCACTGCGGCGACGGCTCCCTGTTCGATGACCTACGAACCCGGCGTCACGGTGATCGCGCAGGGGCGGAAGCGGGTGGAACTCGGCCGCAACGTCTTTATCTACGACGCCTCGCGATTCCTGCTGACCGCGGTGGATCTGCCGGTCATCAGCCGGGTGATCGAAGCCAGCGAAGAGATGCCCTGCCTGGCGATGTGGCTGAAGTTGGAAATGCCCGTGGTGCGGGAGTTTCTCGCCCGGGAGGAAATGCAGGGGGCCGCGGCGCCGAACGGCAGTCCGGGGATGGCCACGGGGGAGACCACGGTGGAATTTCTAAGCGCGTGCTGCCGGCTGGTGGACCTGCTGCAGACGCCGCGGGACATCCCTTTCCTGAGCGGGCTGATTCAGCGCGAGATCGTCTACCGGATCCTGCGCAGCGCCGAGGGAGCGCGGTTGCGGGCGATTGCCACGCTGGGCGAGCAGAGCCAGCGGACGGCAAAAGCGATCGCGTGGATCCGGACGAACTACACCAAGCCGCTGCGGGTGGAGGATCTGGCGGAAATCGCGGGCATGGGCGCCTCCACCCTGCACCATCACTTCCGGCTCCTGACCGCGATGAGTCCGCTGCAGTACCAGAAGCAGCTTCGTCTGCAGGCGGCGCGGGCACGCATGCTGGTGGAGGGTCTGGACGCGGCCAGCGCGGCGTTCGAGGTGGGCTACGAGAGCGCCAGCCAGTTCAACCGCGAATACAGCCGGTTCTTCGGGCAACCGCCCATGCGGGATGTGCGGACGCTGCGTTCGCCGGGCGCCGCGCCGTTGGAATCGGTCGGCGGGCGCTGAGTGTTCCGACCCATTTTCGGACTTGAGTGTCTAAATTTCCCCCACTCTGGGTGAGATCCCGCAGGTCGAAATCGTTGAAGACCACCACACTTTTGTTGAAACGATTCAGCCTGACGTAGCCGGCCGGTTTGGCACCTCCCGTGCACATGACCCCGCCCAAAGGAGGTTCCCCACGTTGCGATCCACGTTCCGCGACGCCGCTCATTTGCTCCGGCCCGCAGCGTTACTGCTGATCGGCCTTGCGGTCTTTCTGGTGGTGCGTGCCGCGGTCATCCCCAAGGGATTCGGGAAGTACGGGCATTATCGGGCTCCGTTCCTGGAAACCGCGCGTTCCAAACCGATTCATTACGCCGGGCAGGACGCCTGCGTGGCTTGCCACGACGAGGAAGCCAAGATGCGCGCCGCCGGCAAGCACGCCAAAGTTGCGTGCGAAGCCTGTCACGGCCCGCAGGCGCAGCACGCCGACGATCCAACCTCCTTGAAGCCGAAGCTCCCCGACGTGGCGACTCTTTGCGCGCGCTGCCATGAGAAGGACCCGGCCAAGCCGAGGACGTTCCCGCAGGTGGTCACGGCCGAACATAACGCCGGCGCTGCCTGCAACGACTGCCACAAGCCCCACAATCCGCACCTGGACTAAGAGAGGAACGCCATGGAAATGAATCGTCGCGACCTGTTTCGTATTGGAGGCAAGCTCCTGGTCCTGGCCAGCGCGGGCGCCACGCTCGAACAAATCATGGGGTCCGAGCCCGCGCCGGAAGCCTACAAGATGGCCGACCACTGGTGGGGCATGATCGTGGACATCGACAAGTGCATCGGCTGCGGAAGCTGCGTGCGCGCCTGCTCGAACGAAAACCAGGTTCCGAACGGCTACTTCCGCACCTGGGTGGAGCGCTACGAGGTGCCGGAAGGCTACGTGAACCCGATTGTCACGTCGCCTGAGGGAGCCATCAACGGCTTTCCGCTGCCCAAGCCGACCAACTTCAAGGCGTTCTTCGTCCCCAAGCTGTGCAACCACTGCGCGGACTCGCCCTGCACGCAGGTTTGCCCGGTGGGCGCGACCTTCGTCAGCCCGGACGGCGTGGTGCTGGTGGACAAGGAATACTGCCTCGGCTGCCGCTACTGCGTGCAAGCCTGCCCGTACGGTTGCCGCTACCTGCATCCGGAGACCGAAACCGTCGATAAGTGCACCCTCTGCTACCACCGCATCACCAAGGGACTCACCACCGCCTGCTGCGAGAATTGCCCCACGCAGGCGCGGCAACTGGTGGATTTCAAGAACCCCAAAGACCCGGTACACGAGTTCCTGCGCACCCACAAAGTCTCGGTGCTGAAGCCCCAGATGGCCACCGAAGCCAAGGTCTACTACAACAATCTCGACGGAGCAGTGAGGTAAGCACCCATGATGATCCCCGGCGTAGACGGATTCATGTATCCCAACGAAGTCGAATTGCAGTGGAGCATTCTGATCGTGCTCTACCCCTACATCACCGGACTGGTGGCGGGCGCTTTCATTCTGGCTTCGCTCGAACGGGTCTTCAAGGTCGAGGCGGTGCGTCCCACCTACCGGCTCGCGCTGTTGACCGCACTCGCCTTCCTGTTGGTGGCTCCGCTGCCCCTGCAACTGCACCTGGGGCATCCGGAACGATCGTTCGAGATGTACCTGACACCGCACACCTCCTCGGCGATGGCGATGTTCGGCTTCGTGTACCTGTGGTATCTGACGGTGGTTCTGCTGCTCGAAATCTGGCTCGATTACCGGGCCGACATCGTGCACATGTCGAAGACCACGACCGGCGTCACGCGCCTGGTCTATAAGGTGCTCACGCTGGGCTCGGACAACGTGAGCGAAGCGGCGCGGCGGGTGGACGACAAAGTTGGCTACGTCATCACGGTGATCGGTATCCCATCGGCGTTCATGCTCCACGGATACGTCGGGTTCATTTTCGGCTCGGTGAAAGCCAACCCCTGGTGGTCGACTCCGCTGATGCCGGTCGTGTTTCTCTTCTCGGCGATGGTTTCGGGCATCGCCGCCGTGCTGGTGCTGTACATGGCGGCGATGAAAGTCAAGCGGCTGCCGATCGATATGCGCTGCGTGGACACGATCGCCAAGTATCTTTTCTACACGTTTGTCATCGACTTCACGCTCGAAATGCTGGACCTCATCCACCGCACTTACGAAGCCGATGAGAGCTTCCGCAGCCTGGATTTCATGGTTCATACGCGCCTGTGGGCGTCGCACGTGCTGCTGCAGATCGGAGCCGGCACGGTAGTGCCGCTGCTGTTGCTGGCGGCGACGCAGCTCCGGCGTTTTGCGCCGGGCGCCCGCAAGGCGATTTATTCCATTACTTCGTGCCTGATCCTGGTTGGCATCTTCGCCATGCGCTGGAACGTGGTGATCGGCGGCCAACTATTTTCCAAGAGTTTCCTGGGCTATACCTCTTACAAGATGGGATTGGTGACCCGCGAAGGGCTGCTGCCGGCGGTTGCGTTGATGCTGCTGCCCTTTGCCATCTTCTTCGTGCTGATCAAGCTGTTGCCGCCCTGGCAGCATAGCGAGGCGAACGCGGCAGACTAGGCCTCCGGGAGGTTGCCTTGTCGCAACCGGATTGGGACGTGGTAGTGCGGGAGATTCGCGACCTGCAAGCGCGAGTCGCCCAATTGGAAGCGCGGATGGGGCTCGCCGATGTGTCCCAGCCGCCGGTAGAAGAGGCGGCGCCTGCCGCCGCGGCCGCCCGCGTTATCGAGGCGCCCGCTCATCTGCTGCCTGTGGTGGGGCGCGCGCTGCTGGGACTGGCCGGCGCGTATCTGCTGCGGGCCCTCACCGAATCCGGCACCTTCTCGGTGCGCGCGGGCGTGGCGATCGGCCTGGCGTACGCCATGCTGTGGCTGGTGTGGGCGGCTCGTACTCCGGCGGCCAAACGCCTGGAAACCGCGATTCACGGGCTTACCAGCGTGCTGGTGCTGGCGCCTCTGCTGTTTGAAGCCACTTCGCGCTTCCACGCCGTTTCGACCTGGACCAGCGGACTGCTCCTGTTCGGCTTCACCGTTTTCGGCTTCGCCGTTTCGTGGCGCAAGGACCTGCTGATAGTGGCCACCTTCGCCACCCTGGCGGGACTGGGCACCAGCGGCGCGCTGCTCATCGCCACTCACGACGTGGTGCCGTTCACGTACGTGTTTCTGGCGATTGCCGCGGCCGTGGAAGTCTCGGCCTGCCTGAATCACTGGCTCAGCGAACGATGGCTCACCGCGACGGCAGCGGACCTGGTGGTGCTGCTGGCCACCTGGCTGGTCACCAACGAGCGCGGGCTTCCCGAATCCTACGCCGCCATCCCGCACGCCGCGCTGCTGGGCGCGCAGGCCGCGCTGCTCGGCATCTACCTGGCCAGCACGATCGTACGCACGCTGCTGCGGGGCTTCACATTCACGCTGTTCGAGACCGCGCAGTGCGCCATCGCGTTCGCGATCGCGCTGGGCGGGGGGATGCGGCTGGCGGCGACCGACGCCGGCGTCCGCGAATCGGCGGCGATGCTCTCGCTGCTGTGCGCCGCGGCGTGCTACCTGGTGAGTTTCCGGGTGCTGGATCAAAACCACGTGCGCGGGCGCAACTTCTACACGTATTCGACGTTTGGATTCCTGCTGGCGCTGGCCGGCACCCGCATGCTTTTTTCGGGCGCGGTGGCGGCCGCGGCGTGGGCCATCCTGGCGATCGTCTGCGTGTGGCTCGGCCGGGTCTACGACCGGTTCACGCTGCAGGTTCACGGCGGCATCTACCTTTTGGTCGGGCTGTTGGTGTCGGGGGCGCTGGAGGACGCATCGGAACTTCTGTTCGGATCGCGTCTGTGGCCGGTGGATCCGGTGTGGCCGATTTTGGGAGGTGCCGCCACGGCGGCAGTCTGCTACCTGCTGGCCAAGCACGTCCACAGCGTGCTGCGCGTGGCCGAAGCCGGGGTGTTGATCTGGCTGGCGGGATCCATCGTCGCCGGGCTGCTCACGTATTGCTACCATGCGGCCTTCGGCGCCGGCGCGAGCCACGCCTATTGCGCGACGCTGCGCACGGCGGTGCTGTCACTGGGCGCGCTGGCGCTGGCCTGGGTGGGGGCGCGCTGGAGCCGCGCGGAATTCTCGCGCCTGGTGTATCCCGTGATGGCGCTGGGCGCCTGGCGGGTGGTCGCGATCGACCTGCAACAGGACCGCACCACCGCGCTATTCCTTTCGCTGCTGCTTTACGGCGCGGCGCTGATCCTGCTGCCGCGGATCATCTCCCGCGGAGGAAGGGGCGGAGGCGAAGCCGGGCACGAGCGCGCGGCGGCGGCGAGTTCTTAAGTCGCGGGGGGAGCAGGTCAGGCGGCGTGCACTTCGCGACGGCGATTTCGGTTCGGTCCAAAGGCAGGCCAGGAGGCCTGCGGTACCTTCTAACCCGCGGCTTCGAGGGATGCGAGCGACTCTTTGACGGTCGGCGATTTTCCGGCGGCTACCTCGCTGCGGCGGATCTGGTGGAACCGGCTCAGGATGCCGTTGGCCTTTGCCAGCGCTTCAATCCGCTCCGCGAACGCGCCGATGGACGCGCCCGGGATCGCATACAGCGCCACCTGCGGGGTCAGCACGTCCAGGTACGCGCGGGCTCCACAGCAGCCCAGGCTGAGCGCGCTGCGCCCGGTGTTGCGCGCTTGCGGCACCACCGCGCACGCCGGACGCCCCATCGCCGGCGGCATCCCGCCTTCGAGTTGCTCCGACGCTTCCGACAGGATCAGCGTCTGGTCCGCGCGCACGAACAAGAGCACCACGTCCGGTTCGCCGGGCACCCGCCCGAGCGGTCCGTACACGACGTACTTTGGCTTTTCCTGCAACACCGGGATCTTCGCCACGTCCTCTTCCCGAACGTAGCTCAACCCGGCGAAGACCTTGAGCGCATCCTGCAGGTCCGTCATCGCGGCCGGGGTGATTTCCAGGTTGTGCGTGTACAGTCCAATCGAGCACAGGTCGTGGTCCGCCGCCGTGGTGGCGAACGTCTTCGTTGCGGCTTCCTCCCAGAACCTGCAGCCGGCGGGACTGCTCCCGCTCCACGCTTCCACTCCCGCGGGAAGCTCGTTCGTCAGGCGGATGGCAACGGGCGGCTGCGCCAGCCCAAGTGATTCGGTCAGCGATTCGGCGATCTCTGAGTGTAGCGACATGCCTACCAGAGTAGCAGCCGCCCTACAGCCGCCGGATCTTCAGGTTCTTGAACCAGGCTTCGTCGCCGTGGTTCTGCAGGCTGATCTGGCAGGACTTCTTCGGCTGGTCCACCAGCAGCTTCGTCACCGGCGAATCCGCACCCCACCGCGCCGCCGAATCCCGCTGAATCACCGGATCCTTGAGGCTGCCATCGACCACTTTCACGCCGTTGAGCCAGTGCTCGATGTGGTCGCCCTTGACCACGATGCGCGAATGATTGAACTCGCCCACCGGACGCGTGACGTCGCGGATGGGAGAGAAGAAATCGTACAGGGCGCCGGTCTGGTGATTGGTGCCGCGCCGCGCGTCGGGATGCCGCTGGTTGTCCAGCGCCTGGTATTCGAACCCGATCACGTACTCCTGCCCGCGCTCGGGGCGCGCAGTGATGCGGTGCGCCATGGCGTCGTTCACCTGTGTCTCGAACTTCTCCATGGGATGCGACGGAGGGAGCCAGACGCGGTCCTGAATCCGGTACTTCACTCCGCTGTTGCCGCCGGGCGAAATCTTCCAGTCGAACTCCATCTCAAAATCCTGGTATGTGTCCAGGGTGAACAGGTCCTCGTTGTACCTGGGGCGGCGCGTGGATTTGAGGCAGCCGTCGTCGATGGTATAGGAATCGCCCGGAGGCGATTTTTTCGTGGGATCCTCCCAGCCGGCGAACGTCTTGCCGTCGAACATCAACTTCCAGCCTTCGGCCTTCTCCCGGGGCGTGAGTTGATTGTCGGCCGCCCACACACCCGCGGCCATGGCCGCCGTCAACGCTGTGATCCGTAGCAGGGTACGCATACCCTCATTCTCTCCGCACTGGCCTAAAATATCCAAGTGGCCCGCCTGGTTTCGATTCTCCTGCTCGCCGGGGCGCTCGCTTCCGCGCAGGATACGCGCGTCATCCTGCTCGGCACCGGGACGCCAAACCCCGATCCCGACCGCATGGGCCCGGCGGTCGCTGTAGTGACGGGCGATCGCGTCTACCTGGTGGATTGCGGACCCGGCGTAGTACGGCGCGCCGCGCAGGCGGGCATCGGGATGGCGCAGTTGACCCGCCTGTTCGTCACCCACCTGCACAGCGACCACACCGCCGGCTACCCGGACGTGATGCTGACTCCGCCCAACGCGGGCCGCACGCAGCCGCTGGAAGCCTGGGGACCGCCCGGCCTCGCGGCCATGACGGACAATCTGCTCAAGGCCTACGCAGTGGATCTGCGGGTACGGCTCCACGGGATGCAGCCGCACGCCGCCGCGGGCTTCGAAGTGCGCGCCCACGACGTCAAACCGGGCGAAGTCTACCGCGACGAGGCAGTGCGCGTGCTCGCGTTCGCGGTCCCGCACGGCGATTTCCCGGGCGCCTACAGTTACCGCTTCGAAGCCCGGGACAAGACCATCGTGATCAGCGGCGACACCACGTACAGCCCGGCCCTGATCGCGGCGGCGAAGGGCTGCGACATCCTGGTGCACGAGGTCTATTCGGCCAAGGGGCTGGCCGCGCGCACGCCGGAGTGGCGGCGGTACCACGCGGCGTTCCACACGTCCGGCCCGGACGTGGGCCGCGTGGCCGCGCAGGTGCGGCCCCGCGTCCTGGTGCTCTACCACCTGCTTCCCATGGGCCAGAGCGAAGAAGAGGTGCTGTCCGAGGTGCGCACGGCATACCAGGGCAAGGTCGTCTACGGCAAGGACCTCGACGTGATCCGTTGAGCGGGCTACTTCTTCACGGGTATCGTGACGCCCGCGGGACTCTGCGCGCCGTTGACGGCTAGCACGACCGGCACGTCCCCATCCGGCAGGGCCGCGGGCAGCCGCAGGTTGACCTGCTGGAGCCCGCAGATTGATCCCGGTGAGGCGCCGGCGTAGAGCACGTCCGCAGCGGCCAAGGTGATCCCGCCCACGGTCGCGGTCAGGGTTCCGGTCGCCGGCGCGGCGGCGCTCGCGATGTCGCCCGGCGCATATGCCGGGTCGGTATTGCCCAGGCCGGTGGCGTACAGCGTCACGATATCTCCCGGGCGGGCGGGCGACGCTCCCGCGACCACGTTCGGGTTGGCCACGATGCCTTTGCCGTCCGCCGTGGTCGCGGCCGCGGTTTTGCCGTCGAAGGTGAACAGCGCGGGCGCGTAGGCAGCCTGTGTGGAGACGGAGAGCGGGTCGCTGCGCAATTCATTCGGCGTTCCCGGATTGGCGATGACCACAATGGAGGCGGTGCCCAGACCCGCCAGCGACGGCGCCTGGAGGTTGATCTGGTCCTGCTGCACGTAGGCGATGGGCGCGTTCTGCCCATTCACCTGCACCGCGATGCAGGCCAGGCTCTGCGGGAATTTCCGCGCCACCAGGTCAGCCGCGGTCACCGCGCGAGTCTTGCCGGTGGGCGCGAAGTTGGCGCCGAACACGCTCATCATCGCGCCCACGTTCCACGCTCCCTGGAAGCTCGCGCCGTTCACCGCGCTCCGGATGGACGGTTTCTGCGTGAGTGCGCACGGCGGGGAAATCCGCCGCGAGGTGGTATAGATGCGGTCGTTGGTGGGGGCGCCGTTGCCGTCGGCGGCGTTGCCGGCCGCGTAGAAGACGATGTCGCCGACGTCGGTAGCGGGAGGCGTCCAGGTGACATCGAACGTGTACCCCGCGCCGGGGGTGCCGCGGGGCGCGTTGGAATGCTCGGCGAACTCGGTCTGGGTGTCGGAGCAGGGCGCCGGGGTCCCGCTGTCGCACAGCACCTTCACGATGCTGTCGGGAGTGAACGTTCCGGCCGGCTTGCTGTCGTCGGAAACCAGCCGCGCAGTCAACTGGAAACCCCAGCGTGCGGCCTCCGGGTGGCTCACCGTAACATGTATTAACTGTTTCACGCCCGGCACATATCCGTCGGCCGTAATCACGACGCTGCCGCGCGGGTCCGAGTTAGCCGGCGCATAAGTTCTGTGACAGGCCGAACAGTTCAGGCCCCCATCCACGGCCGCGCCGGTGCGCTTCACGGGAGGGCCGGTGCTGAAGGCAATCAAGGCAATGGGAGACGCCAGAACGGCGGAGACGAGTAAGCGGCTAAGTGACATCGTTCAGACGATAACACCGGCTTACTCATAATCCAGGACTTGTTAACTCACTTTTACCAAATTTTCACAAGGGCGGAACAAGGTCAGGCAGGGGCCGGCGTGGCGGCGGCTACACCAGCAGCAGGTACGCATAGATCACCGGCAGCGCGAACAGGGTGCTGTCCACGCGATCCAGGAATCCGCCGTGCCCGGGCAGGATCGCTCCGCTGTCCTTCACCTGCGCGCCGCGCTTCATGGCGCTCTCGGCGAGGTCGCCGAACTGTCCGGCGATGTTGGCCATGGCGGTCAGCGCGATGACGTGCGCCAGGGGCATGCCGGGCACAAACCGCGTCAGGTAAAACCCGCCCGCCGCGACGCCGGTGACGACACCGGCCACGGCCCCTTCCCAGGACTTCTTGGGACTCACGCGCGGCGCGAGTTTGTGGCGCCCGAAATTGCGTCCCACGTAATACGCCCCGATGTCGCCCGCCCAGTTGAGCAGGAGCGCGTACATGAGCCAGTGCGGCGAGTAGACCTCGCGCAGGGGCCGGGCGCACTTCCAGCAGCCGAAGACGTAGATGACGCCGAAGACCAGCAGAGCGGCGCGCGGGAGCGCGTGCGCCAGGTCCGGGGAGCGCAGCACCATGAGCATGACGACCAGCGCGAAGCCAACCGCGACCAGCCAGTGGATGTCCCACCACATGAGCAGCGCGAGTCCGGCGCCGTACCCGACAATTCCCGGCTTGCCGAACCCGTAGGCGCCGGCGATTTCGTTGTACTCGTACCAGCACAGGCAGGCCACGACGGCGAGCACAGCGAGGAAGATCCAGTGATCCGCCCAAAGCACCACCCAGGCGGTCACAGGGATGAGGGCCAGCGCAGTAAGGATCCGCTTCATCGGCTACGCGACGGCAACACTTCGAAAAGCGCGGCTTCGGCCCGCGCGTCCGCGGCGGCGGCGCTGAGTCCACCGTACCGGCGGTCGCGCTTCTGATATTCCAGCACCGCCTGCAGCAGGTCCGTGCGCGTGAAATCCGGCCACAGCGTTTCCGTCACGTACAACTCCGAGTACGCGATCTGCCAGAGCAGGAAATTGGAGATCCGCATCTCACCCGAGGTACGGATCAGCAGGTCCGGGTCGGGGCACGAGGCCGTGTACAGGTTGGTCGCGATCAGTTCTTCGTCGAGTTTCAGGGAGTGCACGCTTCCATCCAACCGCGCCATTTCGAGGATCGAGTTGACCGCGTCGACGATCTCGGCGCGCCCGCCGTAATTGATCGCCAGGTTCACGAGCAACCCGCGATTGTTGGCGGTCGCCTCCACCGCCGCATCGAGTTCGCGCCGCACCGGAGCGGGCAGCGCCTCGAGCCGTCCGATGGCCTGCAGCCGGATGTCGTTCTTCTGCAGGTCGGGCAGTTCCTGGTTGAGGTAGAAGCGCAGCAGGCGCCACAAGGTCTCCACCTCGTGCCGGGGGCGCTTCCAGTTCTCCACGCTGAAGGCGTAGAGCGTGAGCACTTTCACGCCGAGGCGCGCGCAGGTCTCGACCGAAATCCGCACCGGGGTGATCCCGGCTTTGTGGCCGGCGACGCGCGGCATGAGGCGGCGTCCGGCCCAGCGGCCATTGCCGTCCATGATGATGGCAATGTGCGCGGGAAGACGCGCGGGATCGATCGCCTGAGCCAGTACCCAATCCTGTTCACCGGGCTGGAGCGCTTCCAGTAAAGCCTTCATGAAGTGACTCTTCAGTGTATAACATGGCGGGCGTGCAGCGCGGCGGCTGGACGGGCATGAGTTTCCGCTCCGTAACTCCGATATGCTGTAACGGAAAGGAGCCGACACCCCCAATGCCGACCTCCCCGATTTCCCGCCTCAGCCGCCGCCGCTGGCTCGCCGCCGCGTCTCTCGCCGGCCTGTTCAAGATGACCGAATCCCCCGGCGCGCCGCAAACCGCGCCGCCGCGGGCAGCGAACCCCAACTCCGCCCCGAGCCAGTTGCGCATTACCGACATGCGCAGCGTGCTGGTGGCCTCCAACTACGACTACCCGATCATCCGCATCGATACCAACCAGGGTGTATACGGCCTCGGCGAAGTCCGCGACGCCGGACGCGAGGGCACGGCGCTGGTGCTCAAGCCGCACCTGATCGGCCGCAACCCGCTCGGCATCGAGCCTATCCTCGACAGCATCCGCAACTTCGCCTCGCACCAGCGCATGGGCGGTGGCTACAGCGCGGTGGATATCGCGCTGCACGATATCGCCGGCAAGGTGTATGGGGTGCCGGCGTGGCGGCTGATCGGATCCAAGTACCGGGACCGCATCCGCTGTTATTGCGATACGGACCAGAGCAAGGATCCCAAGGTCTTCGCTGAGCGCCTCAAGAAGCGCAAAGCCATGGGCTTCACCTTCTTCAAAATGGACCTGGGCACCAACCTCGTAGCCGACCGGGCGGGCGCGGTCGACAGCCGCGGCATCGCCACCCTCAAGGGCCTTGGGTACCTCTGCGAATACATACAGGCCGTGCGCGACGAGATCGGCGCCGATGCGCCGCTGGCCACGGACCACTTCGGCGCGCTCACGGTCAACGACAGCATCCGCTACGCCCGCGCGTTCGAACCCTACGACCTGGCGTGGTGCGAGGATATGATCCAGGTGGGCCACCTGGGCCCCGGCGGCGACGCCCCGAAGAACTGGCGCGCCTACCGCGAGTTGAGCCAGGCCACCACCACACCGATCTGCACCGGCGAGAGCCTGTTCGGGCTGGAGGAGGGCTTCCGCGACCTGATCGAAAACCGCGCCGTCGATATCATCCACCCCGACCCGCTCACCTCCGGCGCCATCCGCGAAACCAAACGCATCGCCGACTTCGCCTCCATGTACGGCGTGCAGACCGCCATCCACTTCGCCGGATCCCCGGTCGGCTGCCTCGCCGCCGTCCACATGGCCGCCACCCTCAAAGATATGCTCGCCATGGAGAATCACGCGGTGGATATCCCCTGGTGGGGCGACCTGGTCACCGGACCCGCCAAGCCCATCGTCGACCGCGGCTTCATCACGGTACCCGACACGCCGGGGCTCGGCGTGGAACTGAACGAGGATGTCGTGAAGGAGCACATTCGCAAGGGCGGCTACTTCGCGCCGACGCCGCAGTACGACGACTACATCCTGGACCGGTTCCGGCAGGGCGGGCCGTACCCGCACCTGGATGAGAACGGCAAACCGGTAGTCAGCCGCTGACCGGAGGACATCTCATGCGAATGTTTGCGTTCCTGCTCGCCCCGGCGCTGCTGTGCGGCGCCGACCCCACCTTCCTGCGGCGCTCTCTTTCCGCCGTCGCGCCGCGCGCGGACGACCTCACCGCGGGAGCGGCCGGCGTCGCCTACCGCCCCCTCTTCGGCGCCGGCGACCCGGACGCGCGCCAACTCAAAAGCATCGCGCGCTACGGGGAACTCACCGTGGAACCGGGAGGCGCGAGCGCCATCGTCTCCTACCCCGCGGAGGAGCAGATCTACTTCGTCCTGGCGGGGGACGGCACGCTGCTGTACGCGGACCAGAAGGCGGCCATCAAAGCCCGCGACTTCATGTACCTCCCCATCGGCGTGCCCCACGGCGTGGCCAACACCTCGTCCGCTCCGCTGCGCCTGCTGGTGATGGGCTTCCGCATCCCGCGCGGCGTCGAGGTCGCGCCCACTCCGCGCCTGATGCTGGCTAGTGTCAGCGATGTCCCTTCGCAGCAGTTGGCGAGCCACGGTCCGACGGTCCTCTTCAAACTGCTAATGGGCACTACCGCGAGCACGCGCGATAAACTCGCCGCCGCCAGCCAGATGACCAGCCTCTTCCTGATGGAATTCTCTCCCGGCGGCACCAACATCCCGCATCACCACGAGTCCGAAGAGGAGATCTATTACGTGCTCCAGGGCAGCGGCGACATGGTGGCGGGAGGCGGCGCCGACGGCAACGAAGGGCGCTATCCCGCCCAAGCCGGTGACGCCTACTTTATCCGGCTCAACACCACCGTGGGCTTCTACAGCGGAGCCAAGCCGGGCAGTCCCAAGGACCTGATCCTGGCGGTGCGCTCCACGTTCCCGCGAAGGTAGCGTCGGCCTCCGGCCGACCTTTGGATCGTACCGACCAGGCACCGGGCTTGTACTTTCTCCCGCCGCGCCTTACACTGCTCGAACACGGGAGTTCCAGATCCTGACCTCGGAAGGAGACACCATCGTGACCGACTCCACCCGCCGCACGTTCCTCACCGCCGGTGCACTAACCGCCGCATCCTACAACCGAGTCCTCGGCGCCAACGACCGCATCGGCGTCGGCTTCCTTGGCTTCGGCCTCATCGGCAAGCAGCACGTCTTCGACTTCAAGAAGTTCGACGACGTGGACCTCATCGGCATGTGCGACACCTACCAGCCGCGCCTTGAACAGGGCCTCCAGTACATGGGCAATCCGCGGGCGAAGGGATACTCCGACTTCCGCCGCATGTACGAGGACAAGGACATTCAGGCCGTGGTCGTCGCCACGCCCGACCACTGGCACGCGCTGCACACCATCATGGCCTGCGCCGCCGGCAAGGACGTTTACGTCGAGAAGCCCATGACGCTGTTCATCGACGAGGGCAAGTGGATGGTGCAGGCCGCGCGCAAGTTCAACCGGATCGTCACCGTGGGCACGCAGCGCCGTCACGGACGCGGAGTGCACGAGGCGCGCAAAGTCATCGAGAGCGGCACTCTCGGCAAGGTCCACTCCGTCCGCCTCGCCTCCTACCGCAACATCCACCCCGGCTTCGGCAGGAGCGCGCCGGGCGATCCGCCCCCCGGCCTGGACTACGATCTGTGGCTCGGTCCCGCGCCTAAGCGCCCCTACCAGGCCCACCGCGCCATCTACCACTTCCGCTGGTTCTGGGATTACTCGGGCGGGCAGATGACCAATCTCGGCGCCCACCTGATCGACCAGGTGATGTGGATCATGAACGTGAAAGGCCCTTCGGTGGTTCACTCCACGGGAGGCCGCTTCGCGCTCGAAGACGACGGAGAGACGCCCGACCTGCAGGACGCGCTCTTTGTGTTCCCCGGCTTCACCCTTACCTTCTCCATACGCGAAGCGAACGCCCTGCGCGGCGACCCGGCGGCGCGCGGCCAGGCCTACCTCGGCACCAAGGGCAGCCTGATTCTGAGCGGCGGCTACGAAGTGCTCCCGGAGATGAAGATCGACCCGGTGAACGATATCCCGCCGTTCCAGGGGCATCCCGCGGGCGGTCCCGTCCGCTCCGATACGAAGCCCGAACCCTGGATCGCGCCGTCGAAAGGCGGTGTGGCTTCCGACGCGCGGTACGGCACCGGCGGCGAGGACACGATGGCGATGAACGAGCGCGACTGGCTGGACTGCATCCGCACGCGCAAACGGCCGTTCTGCGAGGTCGAGGATGGCCACCGCGTCGCCGTGGCGTGCAACCTGGCCAACATGTCGCTGCGGCTGGGCCGGTCCATCCGATGGGACCCGGAGAAGGAAACCGTCATCGGCGATCGCGAGGCGGCGGCCCTGTGCGTCCGCCCGTACCGCGCGCCGTGGGACGCGGTGCTGCGGTCGCTGGTGAAGGTGTAGCGGGGGGGCGGGTGGTTGCCCCGTCCGCCCGCGCCGTCATACGCTCGAAGGATGCTGTCTGACGTCTCGATCCCGCGGACCCGTTTCCGCGCCCAGCGCATCGCCCGCTTCACCGAAAGCGTCATCCGCGAGATGACCCGGCTGGCGGTCCGCCACCAGGCCATCAACCTGGCCCAGGGCTTCCCCGACTTTCCCGCCCCCGCCTCCCTCAAACAGGCCGCGCACGACGCCATCGACGCCGACATCAACCAGTACGCCATCACCTGGGGAGCCAAGCCCTTCCGCGACGCCATCGCCGCCAAGTACCGTCGCACGTACGCGCTGGAACTCGATCCGGAACGCGAAATCACGGTCTGCTGCGGCGCCACCGAAGGCATGGTCGCCAGCCTGCTCGCCATCCTCGACCCCGGCGACGAAGTGGTCCTGTTCGAACCCTTTTACGAAAACTACGGCCCCGATACGCAGCTATGCGGCGCCCAGCCGCGCTACGTCCAACTGCGCGCGCCGGATTGGAGCTTCGACCCCGACCAACTGCGCCGCGCCTTCACGCCGCGGACTAAGGCGATCATCCTCAACTCACCGAACAACCCGACCGGCAAGGTATTCACCCGTGATGAACTTTCCTACATCGCCGGTCTGTGCCAGGAGTTCGACGCGTTGGCGATTACCGATGAAATTTACGAGCACATTCTTTACGACGGCGCGGTGCATGTGCCCATTGCCACGCTGCCGGGTATGCGGGAAAGGTCCATTCTTATCAATTCGATGTCGAAGACTTACTCGGTGACCGGGTGGCGCGTGGGTTGGGTGCTGGCGCCGCCGGACCTGACGGATTCGATCCGAAAGGTTCATGATTTTCTTACAGTTGGCGCCGCCGCGCCGCTGCAGCAGGCGGGTGTGTACGCGCTCGGACAGAGCGACGATTATTACCGCCACCTCGCCGGGGAGTATCAAGGGCGCCGCGACTTTCTTTTGCAAGCGCTGCAAGAAGCTGGATTTCAATGCTTTATCCCGCGCGGAGCTTATTATGTGATGACCGATATCTCGGGCTTGGGCTTTGCATCCGATGAGGCGTTCGTACAGCATCTGATCTCCAAAGTGGGGGTTGCCGCTGTGCCTGGATCGAGTTTCTACTCACAAAAAGGTGGAGGATTACAGCAAGTCCGCTTTTGTTTTTGCAAGAAATATGAGACATTGGAGTCGGCTGGTCATCGATTAAGAAAAGTCAATGTGACGGCCCCCTAGGGGTGCCGGCATGTGGGAAACTCTATGCTCCCCCAGTTCCTACTCCCTGAAACCACGATCCGCGAAGCCGGAACCGGTCCTGAAATCGCTTTGGGAGAGCACAAGGGCGGCTGCCTCGTGCTCACCTTCGGCATCACCCGCATCATCGAACAGGAAAGCATCGACCTGTCGATTTGGGGCTCCACCAACGGCACCGATTGGGGCACGAAACCGATCCTGGCGTTCCCGCAGAAATTCTATTGCGGCACCTACCAGCTTGTGCTCGATCTGAGCGACCTGCCGGAGATCACCCACCTGCGCACCAAGTGGACCGTGAACCGCTGGGGCAAGGGCGAACCGAAGCCGCTGTTCGGCATCTACCTGTTCATGCAGGCCATGGAACCGGCGATGGCCGCCGGCGGCCGCTGATCCGGGCTTAGCGCCGGGGCTTTGCTATTCTGAGAATAGCCGCACTCGTATGATCACCCGCGAAGAAGCCCTGGACTTGTTCCGTTCCGACGACCTCATCGCCACCGGCATGGAAGCGGACCGCATCCGCCGCAAGTGGCATCCCGAGGGCGTGGTCAGCTATATCATCGACCGCAACATCAACTACACGAACTTCTGCACCGAGTACTGCTCGTTCTGCGCCTTCTACCGGGCGCCGAATTCGCCGGAAGGCTACGTGCTGCCGAAGGAAGTGATCTTCCAGAAGATTCAGGAGACCATCGATTTGGGGGGGACCGGGGTGCTGATGCAGGGGGGGCTGCATCCGGACCTGAAGATCGAGTGGTACGAGGATCTGTTCCGCTCCATCAAGCAACGCTTTAAGATTCACCTGCATTGCCTTTCCGCGCCGGAAGTTACCAATATCGCCGAGGTCAGTGGATTGAACCTGCGCGACACCATCGCGCGGTTGCGCGACGCCGGGCTGGACTCCATCCCCGGCGGCGGCGCCGAGATCCTCGATGACGACGTGCGCCACCGCATCGCGCGGCTCAAGTGCCGCACGCAGGAGTGGATCGACGTGCACCGCGCCGCACACCAGCTCGGCATGCGCACCACGGCGACCATGATGTTCGGCTGCGGCGAGACCATCGAGCAGCGCATGAACCACCTGGAACTCATCCGCAACCTGCAGGAGGAGACGGGCGGTTTCACGGCGTTCATCCCGTGGACTTTCCAGCGGGAGAACACCAGCCTGGGGCGCTTCGTGAAGGAAGAAGCGACGGCGGTAGAGTACCTGCAGACCCTGGCCATCAGCCGCATTTACCTGGAGAACTTCGAGAATGTGCAGGCGAGCTGGGTGACGCAGGGGCTGAAGACGTGCCAGTTGGGCCTCCGCTTCGGGGGCAACGACGTGGGCAGCATCATGATCGAAGAGAATGTGGTGAGCGCCGCCGGCGCCCACCATCAGGCCAGCGAGGAAGAGTTGCGCCGCATCATCCGCGACGCCGGCTTCGTTCCCCGCCAGCGCGATACGCTCTACCGCACGTATTTCCTCAACTGAGCCCTAACCGCGCGGCAGGGCGCTCGCGCCGGGACGCCGCGCGCGGCGCTACACCGCGCGGCGGAAGCCGCGGCCCTTGCGTCCGATGGAGCGGAAGACCGTGCGGCCTTTGCGCGGAGCGTCGCTGGGCAGCACGACCACGGTCTTATCCGGCGGAAGTTCGGCGCCGGTTTCGGCATCCCGGCGGGTGAGCCTCAGTGAGAGCGCCCGCTCGATGCGCGCGATCTCCACGCGCTCGGCGCGGGTTGCGAATGTGGAAGCGGTGCCGCTGGTGCCGGCGCGGCCGGTGCGTCCGACGCGGTGGATGAAATCTTCCGGCGCCTGCGGCAGGTCGTAGTTCACCACGTGCGCGATGCCTTCCACGTGGATGCCGCGGGCGGCGACGTCGGTGGCGACCATCACGCGGTAGTAGCCGTCCTGGAAGCCGCGCAGGGCCTGCGTGCGCTGGTTCTGCGAGCGGTCGCCGTGGATGGCGGCGGATTTCACGCCGCTTTGTCCGAGGCGGCGCGAGAGGCGGTCGGCGCCGTGACGGGTACGGGCGAACACCAGGAAGCTGCCTTTTTCCTCGCGCAGCATTTTGAGCAGCAGGTCGAGCTTCTTGTCCTGCTCGATTTCGAAATATTGCAGGGTGACCTGCTCGGCGGGCTTGGAGATGGAGCCGAGTTCGATGCGCACCGCGTCGCGCACGTGGGCGGCGACGAGTTTGCGCACGCTGCTTTCGATGGTGGCCGAGAACAGCAGCGTCTGCCGGTCGCCGGGCAGCGCCGCGGTGATCCGCTGGATGGCTGGCAGGAAGCCCATGTCCAGCATGCGGTCGGCCTCGTCGAGCACCAGCAGGCGCACGCGGGAGAGGTCTATCAGGTTGCGTCCCAGGAAATCGGTGAGGCGCCCGGGGGTCGCGATGACTACCTGCGCGCCCTTGCGGACGGCCTGCAACTGGGTCCGTTCGTTGAGTCCGCCGACCACGGTCGCGGACTGGATGCCGGTGCCGCGCGCCATCTTGGCAAACGTCTCGGCGATTTGCATCGCGAGTTCGCGGGTCGGGCTGAGGACCAGCGCGCGCACGCCGGGGCGGCGCGGTTCGCTGGTGAGTTGCTGCAACATGGGCAGCACGAAAGCCAGGGTCTTGCCGGTGCCGGTCTGGGCCGTGGCCACGAGGTCGCGGCCGGCCATTGCCGGTTCAAAGGTCTGTGCCTGAATCGGGGTGGGAGTGGTGAAGCCGTTTTTTGAAAGGTTCTCTTTCAAGAGGGCAGAGAGAGGGAAATCGGAGAATTGGTTCATTCAGAGTTTAGTTGTGAAGGGAATCAGCCAGCCGGCTTACCAGTGAAGGAAGGACGAAGTGCGGATCAACTTCAGACTCCA
>JAFDVU010000139.1 GCA_018268835.1 Acidobacteriota bacterium
ACGGCGAAGACGAAGCCCGGCGGTGTGGCCTCCACCCAGTTGGCCAGCGTCGAAGCCGAAGGCAGCCGCCGGAACGTATAGTTAATCTCGACGCAGTTGAGGCGCTGCGCGTAGTGCTTAAGGAACTGGTTCGCGGGCGTTTTGGCCGGATAGAAGGCCGGCTTCCACGCCGCGTAGGCGAACCCCGAAGTACCTGCGTACAGCGCCGCCATTGGGGATCCTAACCCGGCAACTGCCGGGATACGGTGGGGAAACTGGTTTTGACGAACTCGACCGCGGCTTTGGTCGCGGTCTCGCTGTCGCCGTCCTTCACCGGAACCACGATCTTGACCAGCGAGCTGTCGCTGCGGTGGTAGCGGATCGAATCTGCGATCAGCCAGAACTTCGCCGAGTACTCGCTGGCGATGATCCGGTTGTGGCTCTGATACCAGTACAGGACCACGCTCTGGTCCTCGCCGCGCGCCACCAGGTAGCGGTTGACGGAGATGGGCTCGGCGCGCCCGGGCACCGGGATGGAGAGCGGTTCGCTTTCCACGGGCTCCCAGCCCGAACCGGGCAGGCAGTTCTTGGGCGAGTGCGGCGCCTGCCCGTAGCGCTGCGACTTGAAGTACGCGATGAACAGAAAAGCCGGGGTCGTGCCGTCCGGGGAGATGTAGACCCGGTTCAGCGTGTCGTCTGCCTTAAGTACGTCCTGCACCTCCTTTTCGAGGGGCAGATCCTGGTACATCCGCCAGTCGCCCAGCTTCGCGGGAAAGGTGGAGAGCGGCGCCACCACAGGTACCGTCTCCGGCCGCATGGCCACCGCGTAGAAGACTCCCCCCTGCAACACCAGCAGCCCGGAAAGCGCCGCCGCGTAGCGTCCGCTCAGAAAACTCACTTCGCCCTCCTTGCCGCCACGAATTTCGCGGCGCGCCCCAGGACCTGGTGGCAGACAATCAGAATCACCAGGGCCACCATGAAGATTACCCAGCCCTGCGCCTCGTGGAAGAAACCCTCCGCCAACTCCGGATCGAACTGGGTGATGATCGCGGTCAGGCTCACGCGGCTGCCGTTGGCGATGATCGCGATCGGAATCGTCGAGAAAAACAGCACGGTGCGGATCCAGTTCTGTTTCTCGAAGAAGTAGCCGTAGACCAGCGAGAGGAAGGTCAGGGAAAGCAGGGAGCGGATGCCGCTGCACGCCTCCACCACGTTCAGCTTCTTGTTGGCCAACTCCAGCACGTTGCCTTCGCGGATGACCGGGATATTGAGCACGGTGAGTGCGTTGTCGGCCAGGCGGCTGGCCAGAATCTGCAGCGGGAAGGTGATGCGGTTGTAAATCACTGCCGGGATCGGCACCATGAAAAACAACAGGAACAGGGGAAACGCGAGCTTGCGCAGCAGCGGCCGTCCGCCCAGGGTCCAGACCATGCCGATCAGCGTGAATACGAAGGAGAGCCGCGAAGTGAACAACTCGGCCCCCAGGGTGGCGAGCACCAGCAGGACGCCGCTACCGGCCACCAGCGCCAGGCCCCACATGCTGGGCCGGAGTTGCACGTTCAGGATCTCCTCCCGCTGCTGCCAGACGATAAAGAGGGCTACAGCGGGCACGAAGAACCCGTGACCCATATCCTCGTCGGTCACCCACTGTCCGGCGAGCCTTTGCAGGACAGGGGCATAGCAGGCCAGAACAAGCACGGCGAACCAGACGATCGACGTCCACGGCACGTGATTTTTGGGAGGGCTCTCCACCGCGGGGGTCATAAATGAAAGACGTACTTACTCGGCTATGATACCAGTCCGTAACCTGGTTTTGCCGGAGGGGAGCGCACGCTAGACTGGTGGAGTGGAAGAGGAAGTACTAGGCAAGGCCTATGACGCGCGGCTGATGCGGCGGCTGGTGGGGTATATGAAGCCCTACCGCGCGCTAGTGGCACTCTCGCTGCTCTTCCTGCTGGCCCAATCCCTGCTGCAGGTGCTGGGGCCGCTGCTCACGCGCACGGCGGTGGACCGCTACCTGCGCCCGGACCCGGCGTCCATCCCATCCTTCCTCAACCGCATGCTGCCCGCCGACGCGTGGAGCGGCATGGCGCGCATCGCCGTGCTGTACCTTGCGGTGCTCGCGGGGAGCTTCGTGTGCGACTTCGTCCAAACCTACGTGATGCAGTACACCGGACAGAAGGCCATGTTCGACCTCAGGCGGCAGATCATGGCGCACCTGCAGCAGCTCGACCTCTCCTTCTACGACCGCAATCCGGTGGGGCGGCTGGTCACGCGCGTGACGACCGATGTGGACGTGCTGAACGACCTGTTCTCCTCAGGGCTGGTGAACATCCTGGGGGACGTGCTGGTGTTGGTGTTCATCCTGGCGATCATGTTCAGCTTCAGTCCGGCGCTGACCCTGATCATGCTGGGCGCGATGCCATTCGTCATCTTCACCACGGTGATATTCCGGCGCACGGTGACCGAGAGCTACCGCCGCATAAGGGTGGCGATCGCGCGCATCAACGCCTACCTGCAGGAACACATCACGGGGATCGCGGTGCTGCAACTGTTCAACGGCGAGCGGCGCAGCCGCGAGGAGTTCGCCAGGGTCAACGCCGAGCATCGCGACGCGTTCAAGAACGCGATTACGGCGTACGGCTGGTTCTACCCGGTGGTGGAGTTCGTCTCGATGACGGCGCTGGCCGGAATCCTGACGTGGGGCGGCGTGCGGGTGCGCGCCGGGCATCTCACGCTGGGGGTGATTGTGGCCTTCCTGCAATACGGGCTGAGGTTCTTCCGCCCGATTCAGGATTTGAGCGAGAAGTACAACATCCTGCAATCGGCGATGGCCAGCGCGGAGCGCATCTTCAAGCTGCTGGATACGCCCGCGACGGTACTGCCGCCGGCCGCGCCGCGACCCGCGCCGGAGACGATCGCGGCCATCGAGTTCGACCACGTCTGGTTTGCCTACAAGGACGACGACTGGGAGCTGCGCGACGTGAGCTTCACGATCGCGCCCGGCGAGACGATCGCGGTGGTGGGGCACACCGGCGCCGGGAAGACGACCATCATCAGCCTGCTGCTGCGATTCTACGACGTGCAGAAGGGCGCGATCCGGCTGGGCGGGATCGACCTGCGCGAGTTCGATCCACTGGATCTGCGGCGCCACTTCGGGGTTGTGCTGCAGGATCCGTACCTGTTCACCGGCACGCTGGAAGAGAACATCCGGCTCGGCACGGAGCGGATCGGCGCGGAGGACGTGGAGAGCGCGGCCGAACAGGTGAACCTGCTGGACTTCGTCCGCGGGCTGCCGGCCGGCTTCAACCACAGTATCCGCGAGCGCGGCAGCGGGCTCTCCACCGGGCAAAAGCAGCTGATCAGCTTCGCGCGCGCGCTGGCCCACAACCCTCGCTACCTGATCCTGGACGAAGCGACTTCCAGCGTGGATACCGATACCGAGTTCCGCGTGCGCGAGGCGCTGAACCGCATGATCGAGGGGCGCACCTCCATCGTGATCGCGCACCGGCTCTCGACGATTCAGCGGGCGGACCGGATCCTGGTGATGCACAAGGGCAAGCTGCGCGAGAGCGGCACGCACCAGGAATTGCTCGCGGGGCGCGGCATCTACTGGAAGCTGTACCAGCTTCAGTACAAGGATCAGGACCTTACCGCGCGCGGCACACCGGCTCCCGCTCAGGAAACCGTGTAGTTCTTGTAGGCGAGATCGAGCACTTCCACGACGTGCATGACGCGCTGGCCCGTGCCGTGGAGGCGGACGCCGGCCTCGAGTTGCAGCATGCAGCCGGGGTTGGCGGTGGCGACGATCTCCGCGCGCGCGGCGTTGACCGATTCCATCTTGCGTTCCAGGATCTGCATGGACATCTGGTTCTGCACGACGTTGTAGATGCCGGCACTGCCGCAGCAGATGTCCGCGCCCGGCATCTCGTGATAGGCGAGGCCGGGGATGGCGCGCAGCAGGTCGCGCGGCTGCTTGCGGACTTTCTGGCCGTGGGCGAGGTGGCAGGAGTCCTGGTAGGTGACGGCGGCTTCCACGCGGCCGAGGTTGGGGTTCAGCTCGATGCCGCCCAGGAACTCGGTGACGTCGCGCATCAGGCCGGCGAAGCGTTTGGCCTTTTCCGCGTAGGCGGGGTCGTCTTCAAGTAACTCGCCGTACTCCTTGAGGGTGGATCCGCAACCGGCGGCGTTGGTGATGATGGCGTCGTAGTCCTCCGCCAGGATGGCGTCGATGTTGCGCCGGGCGAGCTTGCGGGCGTCCTCGCGCAATCCGGAGTGGGCGTGCAGCGCGCCGCAGCAGCCCTGTCCGTCGGGAATCGCGACCTCGCATCCGTTCTTCTGGAGCACGCGCACAGTGGCTTCGTTGAGGCGCGCGAAGGAGACGTTGGCGATGCAGCCGGCGAGCATAGCGATACGGTAGCGGCGCTCGCCCTCGGCCGGGAACGTGCGGCCGATCCGGCTGAAGAAGAAGGGCGGGTCGGCGGATGGGGTGAGTTGGAGCAGGTCACCGAAGGGGCCGAGCAACCGCATTTGCCCGAGACCGCGGCTGAGCGCTTTGAGGCCGCTGCGCTCCAGCAGGTAGATGGTGGTGCCGGCGATGGAGAGCAGAGCGCGCGATTGCAGCAGGCGTCCGAAAACGAAGCCGCGGGTGCGTCGCGCGAACCATCCGCGGTGCGTGTGGGCTTCGAGTTCGGCGCGCGCGTCCTCCACCATGTGGCCGTAGCGCACGCCGGAGGGGCAGGCGGATTCGCAGCCGCGGCAGGCCAGGCAAAGCCCGATGTGCTCGCGGTAGGTATCGGTGATGGGCGCGCCCTCGGCCACCTGCACCATCTGGTAGACGCGTCCGCGCGGGGAATCCATCTCGACGCCGAGCACGCGGTAGGTGGGGCAGGCGTTGAGACAGAGGCCGCAGTGTACGCAGCGGTCGAGATCGAACTGCCGCGGCCCCAGGCGGATTGGTTCAGATACGGCGGTAGAGTCTTCCACGGTTGAGCAGGTTGCGCGGATCGAACATGTGCTTGACCCGCTGCATGATCTCCAGGTCGGGCCCGGGCGAGGGCCAGAGTTCCAGTTCGCGTTTGCGCGCTTCGGGCGAAAACTCCACCACCGCCTTCCAGCCGCGCGCTGCCGCCTGCGCCATCCACTCCATGGCGCCGGCGGTGTTTTCGAAGTAGCCGTAGGCCACGCCGGATCCGGCGCGCGCCACCGCCGCGCCCGGGAACGAGGCCATTACCGGCTCCAGATCCTTCAGGGTACACGAGGCGCGCACGACCGCGCCATCGGAGAAGCGGCGCAGGAACTCGGGGGTGAAGTCCTCCACCTGGCGCCAGAGGGTTTCGTGCGCGGCGCCTTCGATCGGAGTGGCGCCGAAGGGTGCGAACTCGCGCGCGTAGCGTTCGACGGCGGCGCGATTGCCCGCGGCGCGGATGGCGAGCGTCCAGCCGGATGCTCCTACGTTCCCGGCGGCGGGCGGGTTGAGCAGGTCGATGGCGGCAGGCTGCAACTGCCCGCGGAGGATTTCGGCGCGCGCCCTGTTGGCGTCGTCGGACGACTCGAAGCTGGGCAGAAAGCTGCACTCGGCTTCAGGCATGGGGGCGAGCTTGAAGTTGACGACGGCGATCGCCGCGAGAGTGCCGAAGGAGCCGATCATGAGCTTGCCCATGTCGAGGCCGGCGACGTTTTTGACGACCATCCCGCCGGACTGCACGAGCTTGCCTTCGAGCGTGACGAACTGCATCCCGATGACGGTGTCGCGCGCGGTGCCGTAGAGGCGGCGGCGGGGGCCGCTGGAGTTGGCCGCGATCACGCCGCCGACGGTCGCGCGGTCGCTGTAGGGCGGGTCGAGGGGGACCATCTGGCGGTGCTGGGCAAGCAGGCTGGTGAGTTCGCGCCAGGAGAGGCCGGCGCAGACGCTGACGGTGAGGTCGCGCGGTTCGTACTGCAGGACGCCGCGCAGCGAGATGGTGCTGATGGCGACGTCGGCGGGTTCGACAGGGCCGGCCATGCGGCGCTTGGTCTCGTTTCCGGCGAGCGAGATGGTGCGGCCCGCCGCGGAAGCTTCGCGCAGCGCGTCCGCCATTTCCGTGATGGAAGAGGGGGCCAGCACGATTACCAGAGTAGCGTATGGTGGCGTGGTGCAAGGGCGGCGCGGATGCTGCGCGCGATGTGCTAGGTTTTCAGCATGTGGCGTGGTGCGATTGCCGTCGCCGCGATCCTCGCTTGTGGTTGCGCCGTGCGGAAGCAGGCGGATGTGTACCGGCTGGTGCGGAGCGATGGCGGGGTCGTGCTGATTCCGCCGGGAAGACTTGGCGCGGGGACTATTCATCGCACCTTCACACCCGGGATTCAGGCGGGTGGGGCTTCCTGCGAGGCCGGCGGCGGGATCGCGGTCCAACGGCGCGGCCGCGGGATTCGGGTCACGGTGGATCGTGAAGTGCTGGTAAGGCAGCCGGCGGCGTGGCTGAGGCGGTGGGCTTCGGAAGCCGAGGCCCGGGGCTGTGTGGCGCCGGGCACGGCGGCGGAACTGGCAGAGCGGATCCTGGAAGCCCTGCCGCTGGATCCGGCGGCAGCATGGCGGCTGATCAACACCAACGACATTCGCTCCGGATACGTCGACCTGGAGCCGGGCTACCGGCTGCAGGTGGACAGCCCGATCTTCCGCGATGGCGCTCCGCCCGGCACGGCAGCCATCGACACGGCGGTGACGGGCGGGACGGACCGTTCCATCAACGTGGAGGTGAAGGCATCGCCGGAGTTGTTGGGATTCGAACGGGCATGGTATGCGATGGTGGCGAGGAAGGGACAGCGCGGCGCGGCGATCGAACCGCTCTCGGCGGAGCGGCATGTCAACGGGCAGACTGAGGCGCGGGCGGCGCCGGCTACCGATTACTTTCGCTTCGATCGCGACTCGGCGTGGTATCGCCTGCTCTATCGCGCGGACCGCACCATCGTGGTGGTTGCTGCGGCGAGCTACTCCGAGTTGGAGCGGATCTCGAAGGAAGTGGACGCGGATCCCTCGGCGTGCCGGACGCCGACGGGCCGCAGGTGCGCGGTAATCCCGAGCCAGGTCGGGGTCAATCCGGAAATCGTGGTGCGCGTGCAGGGCGCGGAACAGGCGCTGCCGGTGGGCTCGACGGTAGGCAGTGCGATTCGCGCCGGAGGCGGCCGGCCCGAGGAGGCATTGGCGAGGCTGAGCGTTCAGCGCGGGTACGCCGGGCGGCTGGTGCCGGTGGAATTCGACCGCACGGGGAAAGATATTCTCGCGCTGCACCTGCGCGGCGGGGAAATGCTCACGTGGTGATGCCGGTGGCGGCGGAGACAAGTTGGATCATGCGCGTGCCGGCTGGCAATTGAAGGCGACAAGGGGCGGCTATCGTCAGCATCGGCACCCAGGCAAGGGAGTTGTGGGGTGACAGGTTTTTCGCCGACCACCCATCCGAGGCGCTCAATCCGTGAGAGATAGCGTTTTGGGGTCCCCTTAGCCAAGGCTGCGCCGTCCATCTTCCGGCATCCTATTCCCTACTCTCTGTGGTTGCCCGAATTCCGTGCTAACCTCCGCGGGGAGTAGAGCGTCTACATGGAAGGATGTAGAATGTCCACATGCCTAGGAAGCCCCCTGTGCACCCGAACCGGATTGAACTGCTGCAAGGAACGCTCGACCTGCTCATCCTGCAGACCCTGCAATGGGGGCCGCGCCACGGCTATGGAATCAGCCAGGCCATACGCACCGGCTCCAGTGAGATTTTGCGGGCGGATACCGGCTCACTTTATCCCGCACTGCATCGTCTGGAGCGCGCAAAGTGGATCGCTGCGGAATGGAAGACGTCGGAGAACCAGCAGCGCGTCAAGGTGTACCGGCTCACCGCGGCCGGCAAGAAGCAATTGCTGGCGGAACGCTCCCGTTGGGAGCAATTAGTTCAAGCTATGGGAGGAATCCTGGGCCATGAGCAAGCGTGATCGCCGGTTGAGGGAAGAAATCGAGAGCCATTTACGGATGGCCATTCGCGACCGCATGGAGCGTGGCGAATCCGCCGCCGAAGCCGAGGCGAACTCCCGCCGCGAGTTCGGCAATCAGGGGCTGGTGGAGGAAGTCACGCGTGACATGTGGTCCTGGACCTGGCTGGAGCAGCTTTGGAGCGACGTCCGCTACGGCCTGCGCGGGATGCGCCGCAATCCGGGATTCACGGCGGTCGCGATCCTCGCCCTGGCGCTTGGCATCGGCGCCAATTCGGCGATATTCACGGCCGTCAACGGAATTCTGCTGCGTCCGCTGGGTTATCACGACCCGGAACGTCTGGTGGTTCTTCTGAACCACGGCACCGGACCGGTCGCGCCGGCGAATTTTGCCGATTGGAAAGCGCAGAGCCGTTCCTTCGACAACATGGGCGCGGCGGAACTCTTCGGGCCCGATCTCACCGGCTCGGATCGTCCGGAAAAGCTCTCCGGGCTCCGCGTCACCGCGGATGTCCTGCCCCTCCTGGGCGTTCCCCCAGCGATGGGACGCTTCTTCACGCCGGAAGAGGATCAGCCGGGACGTCAGTTCGAAGTCATTCTGAGCTACGGCCTCTGGCAGCGGCAATTCGGCGGCGACGAGAATGTGCTGGGCCGCCACATACAACTCGACAACAAGACCTACACCGTCATTGGTGTGATGCCGGCCGGATTCCAGTTTGCGCCGTTCTGGGCGACTCACACCGAGTTGTGGACCCCTCTCGCCCTGGGGCCGCGCGTAGCGAAGCGCGGAGGGAACAGCCTGCGCGTGTTCGCGCGCCTGCGGTCCGATGTAACACTGGAGCGGGCCCGCGAGGAATTTGCCGCCATCACGGCACGCATGGAACGGCAATATCCGGGCACCAACCGCGACCAGCGCGTCGTTCCACTCAAGGAAAAGGTGGTCGGGCAGATCCGGCCGGCACTTCTTACGCTTCTCTGCGCCGTCGGATTCGTCCTGTTGATTGCCTGTGCCAACGTGGCTCATATGCTGTTGGCGCGCTCGTCGGCGCGCGCTCACGAAGTGTCGGTGCGCGCGGCGCTGGGCGCAGGCCGCGCCCGGCTCATCCGCCAATTCCTCGCCGAGAGCCTGACGCTGGCTATGCTCGGAGGCGCCTTGGGACTGCTGCTAGCCTATTGGGGCGTGCGCGCCATGGTGCGCTTCGCTCCGTCGGGCATTCCTCGCCTGGAGACGCTCTCCCTCGACTGGCGCGTGGCGGGCTTGACGCTTGCCGTATCGTTCTTGACCGGAATCCTTTTCGGCCTGGCGCCAGCGCTGCAGGCTTCTGGGCAGAGTTCCGCAGAATCGCTGAAGGAAGGCGGCCGGTCGAATACCGGAGGGGCGCGCCAACGGGTGCGCGGACTGCTCGTGATCTCCGAGTTTGCGCTATCGCTGATCTTGCTGATTGGCGCAGGTTTGATGCTGCGGAGTTTTCTGGCGCTCCAAGCCATTGACCCAGGCTTCCAGCAGGACCATCTTCTCACCATGATCCTCTCGGTGGGAGGAACGCAAAACGCCGCACCCGAGCGGGCGCAGCAGTTCTATCAGAGCGCGCTCGAGCACGTGCGCGCTGTCCCCGGCGTTCTCTCCGCGGGTATGACAAACCATCTGCCCGTCGCTGGAGATCTCTGGGGACTCCCATTCTGGGTGGACGGACGGCCCTTGCCTCATCCGGGCGAGGAACCCGACGGAGCTTTTCGGCTCGCGCTTCCTGGGTACCTGGAGACGATGAAGATACCAGTTGTGCGCGGACGAAGCATAGAGGCTCGGGACACGGCAACCGCCCCCGGCGTCGTGGTGATCAACGAATACATGGCACAGAGATACTGGCCGGGCGAAGACGCTCTCGGCAAGCGCATTACGCTGGACAACCCGTCGTCGTCCCGGGTGCCCACATGGCTCACGGTCGTTGGTATCGTGAAGAACGCGGTGCGCTACGACTGGGCCGCGCCTCCGGCAGAGGAGTTCTTCCTTCCGTATCTGCAGCACACCGACGCAATGGGCCACTACATTACGTTGGTGGCGCGCACGAAAGGAGATCCGGCATCCCTGGCGCCGGCCATCGAGAGCGGCATCTGGCAGATCGACCGTAATGTGACGATTTCCGAAGTGCAGACAATGAGCGCGGTGGTCGAGGGCGCCAATGCCGAAGCCCGCTTCAACATGGCGCTGCTGGCCGTATTTGCGACGGTTGCGACCCTGCTCTCGGCGGTAGGGATTTTCGGTGTGATGAGCTACGCAGCTACGCGGCGGCGCCGGGAGATCGGCATCCGCCTGGCTTTAGGCGCGCGGCCCACAGAGATCCTCCAATTAATTACTGGCGAGGGCATGCTTCTGGCGCTGTGCGGCACGGCGGCCGGCATTGCCGGTGCTTTGGCGCTCACTCGACTCATGGCCAAGCTTTTATATGGTGTGTCGCCCGTCGATCCGCTGACGTTTATCGCCGTGCCTCTGTTGCTGACTACCGTTGCGCTTGCCGCCTGTCTGGTCCCAGCGTTCCGCGCCGCACGCACGTCGCCCGTGACGGCGCTACGGCAGGAGTAGGTAGCTGATTCCACCCGCGATCGCGGCTCACTCCTCGCGGATCGCCGACCACTCGGGCGTTAGTCCACGCCACATCGGAATCGGTCCTGCCTCGACGGCGTGGCGTTTACCGATCCACCCGGTCGTGTAGTCCCCGTTGGTGAGACTGGCCTGAAAGGCGTTCGGGGAAGGCTCGCAAGATTTGGGAGCGCCGGGTCGGCAGGCCGGCGGTGATCACAAGCCGCGTCCGGCAAATATCGCGGCCGATGATTAGCGCCGCAACACTCGAGCCATCACGTCGCCGGCATAGGGCGGATTGAAGTTAAAGTTCACCATTGGGTCGGCGTGGTGCAACCGGTGATGGCGGATCTGCGCGGCGCGAATGCGGCGGAGTCCGGGGATCCTGGCGACGAATCGATCCAACCCGTTGTCCGCGACGTGGGTATACCAGTGAGTCACCTCGAATATGAGGTAGTGCAGCACAACGCCAAGAAAAAACGCCGGCGCCAGACAGGCCGGGAACAGTGCAAGGAAAGCCGCATAGTGAACTGCCATCAGGACCGGGAAGACGTACCACGTCGTGGTGATCTCCCGTAATGCCTCGGGATCGGAGGTCTGAAAGTTCGCGCCGTAAAACAGGCGGTGGTGCTTCGCGTGTCGCGGGTCCCGACGGGTGCCGTGCATCCCGTACCGGTGCCAGACGTGCTCGAACAGGTTGGCGTAAAGAGCGCCGGCTAAGAAAAGTACAAGGGCCCGGAGAGAAATTTCAAAGCTGCCGCCCATGCCCGTTTGCAGGCCAAGCGCGGCCAGAAAAGACCCCGCAGCCCACCCCGCCGTCAAAAACAGGGGCTTCGCGGATCCAACGCCCATACTCCTCAGTCTAGATGAGGCGCCGTTAGCCGGGGTGAGTGAATTCGTTGGCGTGGGGGACGAGTTCGAAATAGGTCTGGCTGGGGAGGTCGGTGCGCCAGTGGCCGGTCCAGCGGGCATAGCCGACGGCGCCGAAGAAAAGTACCGCGATGCCGGCGGCGATGGCCCAGGCGGGGACGCGCTTGCGGCGCGGGGCCGACATGAAAAGCGCGCCTTCGGCCGGGCAGGATGTGACGCACTCCATGCAGCCGATGCACTCGGCGGATTGGATGGTGATGAGCCGGTCCACCGGAAGTGCGGAGGGGCAGGCTTTGGCGCAGCGGGCGCAATCGATGCAGAGGCCGGGGTCCCGGCGGATGCGCAGGGGGCTGGCCAGGGAAGCGAGGCCCATCAGGGCGCCGTAAGGGCAGAGGTAGCGGCACCACAGGTTCTGTACGAAAACCGAGCCGACGATCAGGACCGCGAGGACGATGCCCCCGGTGAGCCCGATGTCGCGGAAGAAGTTGAGCATCTTCACGTCCGCCACCTCGCCGTAGGGTCCTTCCAGGAAGGCACGGATGCCGGAGACGCTCATGGAGGCGACCGCGTAAACGAAGAGGGCGAGCAGGATGTATTTCAGCGAGCGCAGGGCGATGTCGAGCCAGCGCGGGAGGCGGAAGTTGCGGCCGAAGGTCTGGCGTCCGAGGCGCCACAGGTATTCGGAAAGCGTGCCGATCGGGCAGAGCCAGCCGCAGAAGCTCTTGCGGAAGATCCAGGAGGCGGCGAGGAAAGCGAGCAGGAGGAACATCCCCGCCGGGTGCATGGCGGGCACGCGTCCGGTATAGAGAAGGACCTTCAGGTTCATGAGGGAGGCGATAGGCAGCCAGCCCTCGACGCCGGAGGGGCGCGCCGCAAAAATGGTCCGGCCGCCGGTTTCGTAGTAGCGGACGAACAGGTAGAACTCGACCGCGATCCAGACGTTCAGGGCGAAGAACGCGAGCTGAACGGTCCGCCGGACCGTCTGTGCCCGGTTCCGCCCGGCGCGGCGAAGCAGCTTTTTGCGGGCCCCTGGCAGGCCGGCATCCGGCCTCCGGCGGCCGGGCGTGCTTTCCGAGTCCGGCGGCCCGGTAATGCTGTCTTGGCGGAGAGCACGGGGCGGTGCGGCATCGGCGGCCATGAGATCAACCTCAATTTCAGGCTAGCTGGTCCGGAATCAGGGGTCGGTGACTGAAGTCACACGGTGTGAAGCCAGGCCGAGCGCAATTGATCCCGCTCCTCCGCCGTAAGGGGCGCGGGATTTGGCGTGGGCATGTCTTCCAGGCAGTGGTTATGGATGTAACAGTCCAGTTTTTCCTTCATGGCGGCGCGGCCGCGGTGGAGGCGGGTCTTGACGACGTCGATGCGGAGGCCGAGAATTTCGGCGGTCTCCTCCGTGGAGAGGCCTTCGAGGTCGCGCAGGACGACGACGGGACGATAGGTGGGGGAGAGTTCCATGACCACGCGCTCGATGACGTTGCGGAGTTCGTTCTGGAGCAGGCGGTCGTCGGCGGGAACGGTTTCGTCGGCGAGGGGGACCTCGTCGGCGGGGAGTTCCTCGGTGGGGGCGAAGACGCTCTTGCGGCGCTGCATGAGGCAGGCGTTGCGGGCGATTCGGTAGACCCAGGAGCGGACGTGTTCGGGGTCGCGGAGTTGGTCGATGCTCTGGAAGACTTTGAGCAGGGTTTCCTGGGCGACTTCTTCGGCGTCCTCGGGGCTGCCGCACATCAGCCAGCTATAGCGGAAAAGCTTGGAGCGGAAGTGCTCCACGAACTTCTCGAAAGCGTCGGATTCGCCGGCGAGCATGGCGCGGGCGAGGGCGGCTTCACTCTGGGGGTCCACGGGGACGATTGTACCGTGGATCGGGAGGTGGAGGAGGGCAGGAGGCCTGCCCCGCTCCGTTACACTTGCGCGAGCGCCTGGGTGTGGAGGACGGTCTCGATATTGGGCGGCAGGGCCAGTGTGTTCTTAACTAGGCAGGCGTTAACCGCCCGCATGATGCCGGCTTCGTGTACGGGGGCGAGTCCGGGAGCGGTGATTTCGATGCGGAAAGTGGCTAGGCGGGCCGGAGCGGGCGCCTTTTCGGCGTGGACGATCACTTCCAGGCCTTCTTGCGAAAGTTTATGATTGCGCAAATATTGCGCGGCGTAGAATCCGGCGCAGGTGCCCAGAGAGGCCAGCAGGAACTCGGGCGGGGTCATGCCCGCATCCTCGCCGCCGTTGCCCGACGGCTGATCGCAGACGATGCGGTGGCCCCGCGTCTCCGCTTCGAACTTCACACCATTCAGATGCCGAACTCGAATCTCCATACGTCTGTCAAGATGCAGGCCGCATTCGAGAGGTGACACGGGGCCTCGACGCTGCCCGGTACAGCGCGCTAGACTGCCGGAATGACCCGCAACCTGCTTTCGGTCTGGACCTGCCTGGTCCTTTCCATTCCCGCTTTTGCCGCGTCAGGGACCCGGCTGCTGCGCACTCCGACGGTGAGCGCCACGCACATCGCGTTCGCCTATGCAAACAACATCTGGAGCGTGGACCGGGCCGGGGGAGCGGCACGGCGCCTGACCACTTTTCAAGGCCAGACGTCGAATCCGCACTTCTCGCCGGACGGCAAATGGCTGGCGTTCAGCGGCGAGTACGCCGGGAATATCGACGTCTACGTGATCCCGGCCGAGGGCGGGGAGCCGAAGCGGCTGACGTGGCATCCGGGACCCGACCTGGTGCAGGGCTGGACGCCGGACGGCAAGCGGGTGATGTTCAGTTCGACCCGCGCCACGTGGGCGCCGAGCGCGGCGCCGCGGTTCTGGACGGTGCCGGCGGAGGGCGGCGTGGAGGAAGCGATGGCACTGCCGCGCGGGTATCAGGGCAAAATTTCGGCGGACGGGTCGCGCATCGCCTACCGGATGAACAACTCGTGGGACGAGGAGCGGCGCAACTATCGCGGCGGGCAGAACCGTCCGATCTGGATTGTCGATCTCAAGACGTATGACCTGGTTTCGCCGCCGTGGACGGATTCCAAGGACATGGACCCGGTATGGGCGGGTGAGGCGGTGTATTTCATCTCGGACCGCGACGGCGTGGCCAATGTGTGGAGCTACGACACCCGCACGAAGCGGTTGGCGCAGGTCACGAAGTTCACGGATTTCGACGTGAAATCGATGGATTCGGGCGCGGGCGCGGTGGTGTTCGAGCAGGCGGGCTACGTCCACGAACTGGATCCGAAGACCGGTCGTGAGCACGTGGTCAATATCACGGCAGGAGGCGATTTTCCGTGGATGATGCCGCGCTGGCAGGACGTGACGGCGCGCATGACCAACCTGGCGATTTCGCCCACCGGGAAGCGTGTGGCGGTGGAGGCGCGCGGGGAGGTCTTCACGGTGCCCGCGGAGAAGGGCGATGTCCGGAACCTGAGCCACTCCAGCGGGTCGGCGGAACGCGATCCGGCATGGTCGCCGGACGGGAAGTACGTGTCGTACTTCAGCGATAAGTCGGGCGAGTACAAACTGGTGATCGAGGCGCAGGACGGACTGACGCCGCCGCGCGAGATCGAACTGCCGCATCCGACGCACTACTATACGCCGGCGTGGTCGCCGGATTCGAAGAAGCTGGTCTACACGGATACCAACCTGCACGTGTGGGTGATGGATGTCGCCGGCGGGCATACGAAGATTGTGGGCAACGATCCGTGGATGGTGCCGTCGCGGACGCTGAATCCGGTGTGGAGCCCGGATTCGAAGTGGGTGGCGTATGCGAGCCGCTTGAAGTCGCTGTATCACGCGATCTTCGTGAGCAATGTGGAGACGGGGGAGACGAAGCAGGTGACGGACGGGTTGGCGGACGCGGTGTGGCCGGCGTGGGACGCGAGCGGGAAGTACCTGTGGTTCCTGGCGTCGACGGACTTCGGGCTGAAATCTCAGTGGCTGGACATGACCTCGTACGATCATGACGAGAATTTCGGACTGTACCTTGCGGTGTTGAAGAAGGGCGAGCCGAGCCCGCTGTTGCCGGAGAGCGATGAGGACCGCGGGGTGGGCAGCGTGCCGACCACCGGTGGCAACGGGCGGGACGGGCGCGGCGGGGTTTCGGCGGCGGGATCGCCCGCGGAAGGCGGCGATGCGCAAGTGCCGGCACCTGCCGCGGTGCCGCGGACTCCGGTGAACGTGCAGATCGATTTCGACGGGATCCAGCAGCGCATCCTGGCGGTTGCCGCCGTGCCGGAGCGGCAGTACTCGGAGTTGCGCGCGGGAGTCGCCGGGACGGTGTATTACCTGGAAGCCGCGCGCGGCGGGCGCGGGGCGACGGCGGGGGACACGTTGCAACGCTACCGGCTGAGCGAGAGGCGCGCGGCGCCGTTCGTCAGCGGGGTCGCGGCCTATGAGGTCAGCGCGGACGGGCACAAGCTGGTGTATCGCACCGCCGGCGGAGGCGCGCCGGGAGGCAGGGGCGCGGCCGCGGGACCGCCGCCCGCGCCGCAGCTTTTCCTGGTGGATGCGGACCGGACCGCGCCGCAGGCCGGGCAGGGGCGGCTGAACGTTTCGCTACGCATGTACCTGGAGCCCAAGGAGGAGTTCAGGCAGATCTTCGACGAGGGCTGGCGCAACCAGCGCGACTACCTCTACGTGCCGAATATGCACGGCGCGGACTGGCCGAAGATGAAGCAGGTGTACGGCGCGATGCTGCCCTACGTGAATCATCGCGCGGACCTGAATTACCTGCTGGACATGATGGGAGCGGAAATCGCCATCGGCCACTCCTTCGTGCGCGGCGGCGACATGCCTTCCGTGCCGAGTTCGCCGACCGGGTTGCTGGGCGCGGATTTCACGATTGACAACGGACGGTACAAGATCACGCGCATTTACGACGACGAGAGTTGGAATCCAGACCTGCGCGCGCCCCTGGCTGCACCGGGCGTGGACGTCGCGGCCGGCGATTACATCCTGGCGATCAACGGGGTGGAGTTGCGCGCGCCGGACAATATTTATCGTCTGCTGGACGGTACCGCCAACCGGCAGACGGTGTTGACCGTGAACCGGCAGCCGGTGATGGAGGGCGCGCACCGGATTACGGTGGTTCCGGTGGACAATGAGCAGACGCTACGCACGCGAGCGTGGGTGGAGGCCAACCGGCGGCAGGTGGATCGACTGTCGGGCGGAGCGCTGGCGTATGTGTATCTGCCGAACACGGGGCAGCCTGGGTACACGAGTTTCAACCGCTACTACTTTTCGCAGCAGGAGAAGCAGGGCGCGATTATCGACGAGCGGTACAACGGGGGCGGGTCCGCCGCGGACTACATTATCGATGTCCTCGGGCGCGACTTCGACGGCTATTTCAATAATGTCGCGGGGGAACGGTATCCGTTCACCAGTCCATCGGCCGGCATCTGGGGGCCGAAGGTGATGATCGTGAATGAAATGGCAGGGTCGGGCGGGGACCTGATGCCGTGGATGTTCCACCATCGCAAGATCGGGCTGCTGGTGGGCAAGCGGACGTGGGGCGGGTTGGTGCACACGGCGGATACGCCGCCGTTCATCGACGGAGGTACGATGATTGCGCCGCGCGGCGGATTCTTCACGCGCGAGGGGAAGTGGGCGGTGGAAAACGAGGGGACAGCGCCGGATATCGACGTGGAGAACTGGCCGAAGGACGTGATCGCGGGCCACGATCCGCAATTGGAACGCGCGGTGGCGGAAGCGATGAAGATGCTGAAAGAGAAGCCGGTGACGCGTCTGACGAAGGAACCGGCTCCGCCCGTGTGGGGGCAGCGGAAGCCGGGGCAGACGTTCCCGGCGTCGAGTAACGGAGGGGGCGGACAGAAGTAGCGCGCTGTGCCGGCGGCGAGACCGCCCTGGCCGAGTGTGCCTTGACTTTCGCATCCGGTCTAATTTATTCTGACGGTTCGATTTGGAGACCGTTCACGGCCGTCCCAGGTATGCGCGACAACGCCACTCACAGCCCCGAACCGATGGAACGGCTGATGGATTCCACACTGGAGAGCGTGGATAGCGCGGAGGAGCTTGCGGTGGGGATGGCGGAGCGCGCGGGTGTGGACGAGGACGAGCTCATGAAGATTGGCATGGCGGTGCGCGAGTCCATGGTGAATGCCGTGGTGCACGGCAACCGCTACAATGCAAATAAAAAGGTCCGCTTCTCCGTCGCGGCGAACTCGGAGCACTTCACTGTGCGGATCGCCGATGAAGGCGAGGGGTTCGATTACGCCTCGCTGCCGGATCCGCTGGCGCCGGAGAACCTGATGAGGACTTCGGGGCGGGGAATTTTCCTCATCAAGTCCCTGATGGACGATTTCCAGGTGCGTCAACTGGATTCGGGTGGGACGGAAGTAACTTTGGTGAAGAATTTGGTGTCCAAATAGAGTCGCGGTTTCAGCCAGGAGGCATATTCAGTGAGCGTAAAGTTGACTTTTCGGCAGGTGGGTGACGTGACGGTGATCGATGTGGCGGGCCGGATTACGCTGGGCGAGGGCTCCAGCGCTCTCCGCGAAGCGCTCCGCGATCTGGTGGGTAAGGGTCAGAAGAAGATCCTCCTCAACCTGGGCGAAGTGACCTACATCGACAGCTCCGGGATCGGCGAGCTGGTCAGCGGGTTCACGACCGTCACCAACAGCGGCGGCCAGTTGAAGCTGCTCAACCTCAACAAGCGGGTCAAGGACCTGCTGCAGATCACGAAGCTGTACACGGTCTTCGACGTGCATGACGACGAAGCCGGCGCGATCCGCAGCTTCGCCTAGGCTTCCAAGCGGGCAGATCCGCCGGCGCGGGTCTGCCTACCCTCCTCCGACGAATTGTACAATTTCGAGCCTTGCGCCGGGGCGGACGGGGGTGTCCGTCCACTCGGGCCGCTTCACGATTTTGCGGTCGAGTTCGATGGCAACCCGCTCAGGATCAAGCTGTAAGAGGCGCACGAGGTCGAGCAAAGTCCGGCCTTCGGGCACATTTTGTGACTGTCCATTCACCACAATCTCGATCATGCTCGGTTGACACTCTGTTTTTTGAACCATTATAGTCAAATTTGCTCCCACTTCATCCTCAACCCACGTACACGGAACTGTACTTCCCGGTTCTGCTGCAGGCGCTCATCGCCATGGGCCTTGCGATCGGACTGCTGACGGTCTCTTACCTTCTGGGCAAGAAGGTGCGCAACAAAGTAAAGGACACGCCCTACGAAAGCGGTATCGTGCCCACCGGCGATGCGCGGCACCGCTTCAGTGTGAAGTTCTACCTGGTGGGGATGCTGTTCATCCTCTTCGATATTGAGGCCATCTTCCTATACCCCTGGGTGGTTGTGTACCGCGACCTGAAGATGTTCGGCTTTATCGAAATGGCAATTTTCGTGATTCTGATCCTCTCCGGGTTTTTCTACATCTGGAAGAAGGGGGCGCTGGACTGGGCGGCTCCCGAAGCCGGGCGTCCGGTAAGAAAGTAGATCATCGCGATGCTAGCCGAACACTTGAAAGAGCATGCCGTTGCCGCGAGTGTGGACGCCTTCGACCAGGAGGCGCTGCGCGGAGGCGAATACGCGCTGGGCGAACTGACCCTGGAGATCGCTCCGGCGAAGATCGCCAGCGTATGCGGATTTCTGAAGTACGATCAGGGCTTCATCCGGCTGAGCACGGTGACGGCGGTGGACCGCTACCCGGCGGAACCGCGCTTTGAGGTGGTGTACCTGCTGCACTCGATCGAACACAAGCAGCGGCTGCGCGTGAAGTGCCGGATCGCGGGCGACGCGCCCGAGATCGAATCGGTGACCAGCGTGTGGCGCGGCGCGGGGTGGTACGAACGCGAGGTATGGGACCTGTTCGGCATCCGCTTCACCGGTCACCCGGACCTGAAGCGGATCATGATGCCGGACGACTGGGAAGGGCATCCGCTGCGCAAGGACTATCCGGTCACCGGGCACAGAGTTTAGCGAATCGAGGGGTTAGCTATGAGCGAATCGGGCGTTCCCGCGAATTTACTGGCGGAGGCGGAAGAACAGGAGCAGCAGGGCAGCGGCACGCGCCGGATGGTCCTGAACATGGGACCGCAGCACCCGTCCACGCACGGCGTGCTGCGCCTGCTGATCGAACTCGACGGCGAGAACGTCGCAAAGTGCGAACCCGACATCGGCTACCTGCACACGGGTATCGAAAAAGAGTGCGAGGTCAAAACCTACCAGCAGGCGGTGACGCTCACCGACCGCGTGGACTACCTTGCGCCGCTTTCGAATAACCTGTGCTACTGCCTGGCGGTGGAGAAACTGCTGCAACTGGAGATCCCGGAGCACGCGCAGTGGATGCGGGTGATGCTCACGGAGTTGACCCGCCTCAACAGCCACCTGGTGTGGCTGGGCACGCACGCCATCGACATCGGGGCGATGAGCGTGTTCCTGTACTGTTTCCGCGAGCGCGAGGAGATTCTGAAGATCTTCGAGATGTTCAGCGGGCAGCGCATGATGACCAGCTACTTCCGCATCGGCGGACTGGCGCTGGAGCCGCCGCGCGGCTGGCAGAAGCGGGTAAAAGCGTTCATCGACGTTTTCCCGAGCCGCATCGATGAGTACGAAAACCTGCTCACGAACAACCGTATCTGGATCGGGCGCACCAAGGGCGTGGGGTTCATTTCGCTCGAGGATATGCTGGACCTGGGCGTGACGGGGCCGATGATTCGCGCGGCGGGCGTGGCCATGGACGCGCGCAAGGACGCACCGTACACGAGCTACGAGAAGTTCGATTTCACGGTGCCGACCCGGACCGAGAACGACGTCTACGCGCGATACCAGGTGCGCATCGAGGAGATGCGGCAGAGCGCGCGCATCATCCGGCAGGCGCTGGAAGGGATGCCGGCGGGAGCGTGGAAGGCGGACGCGCCGCACGTGGTGCTGCCGGACCGCGAGAAGATGAAGACCCAGATGGAAGCCCTGATCTACCACTTCAAGATCGTCACGGAGGGCTTCCGCGTACCGGCCGGCGAGGTGTACCAGGTGATCGAATCGCCGCGCGGGGAGTTGGGGTATTACGTAGTGAGCGACGGCACGACGCATCCCTACCGCGTGCACATGCGCACGCCCAGCTTCGGCAACCTCCAGGCCGTGCCTAAAATGGTGGAAGGCATTTTGATCGCAGACGTGATTGCATCCATCGGCAGCATGGATTTCGTGCTCGGAGACACGGACCGCTAATGACATTTTCTCCCGAACTTGAAGCCAAATTCGCCAAGCTTCTGACGAGCTATCCGCCGGGCAGGCAGCGCTCGGCGATGATCCCGATGCTGCTTTACGCGCAGGACGAAGTGGGGTCGATGACCGATGAGCTGATCGAGGAAGTGGCCAAACGCGTGGGCGTGACGCCGCTGCAGGTCAACGAGGTGTTGAGCTACTACTCGATGCTGCATCGCAAGCCGATGGGCAAGTTCCACATCCAGGTCTGCACCAACATCAGTTGCCTGCTGCACGACGGCGATAAACTCTATGAGCACGCCTGCAAGAAACTGGGGCTGGGGCACAAGGAAGTCAGCGCCGACGGGCAATTCTCGCTGGAAGAGGTGGAGTGCATGGGCGCGTGCTCGTGGGCTCCGGCGGTTCAGGTGAACTACGACTTCCACCATCACGTAACGCCGGAAGAGCTGGACCAGATCATCGACGGCCTGAGGAAAAAGCAATAGCCATGCTGTACAACGAACCGCATCCGCTCGAAACCAAGGTCCTCACCCGCCGCTTCGGACTGGAGAATTCGGCCTCCATCGAGACCTATCTCAAGACCGACGGGTACCAGGCATTTCTCAAGGCCGCGAAGATGACGCCCGAGGCGATCATCGAAGAGGTCAAGGTCAGCAATCTGCGCGGACGCGGGGGCGCGGGCTTTCCGACCGGCATGAAGTGGAGTTTCGTGCCCCGCACGTCGCCCAAGCCGAAATACATCGTGGTCAACGGCGATGAGAGCGAGCCGGGCACTTGCAAAGACCGGGTGCTGATCGAAAACGATCCGCACCAGTTGATCGAGGGCGTGCTGATCGCGGGACTGGCGGTGGATGCGCACGCGGGCTACATCTACATCCGCGGCGAGTACCGCTACCTGATCGAGGTCATGGACAAGGCCATCGCCGAAGC
>JAFDVU010000013.1 GCA_018268835.1 Acidobacteriota bacterium
CAGGTGATCGATTCCGAACCGCTGGGCGGGGCGTACCTGCACACCGCTACCAGCGGCGTGGCGCACTACCGCGCGAAGGACGACGGCGAATGCCTGGCGCAGATCCGCGAACGTTTTCGCGCGCTGCCCGCGCCTGCCGCGGCGGGCGAAGGCGCCACGGCGCCGGCGCGCAACGCGGCGGAGTTGTACGGCATCCTGCCCGCCGATCACAGGCTGCCGTACGAGATCGAAGACGTGATCCTGCGCATCTTCGACGCGGCCGATTACCGGGAGTTCCAGCCCGAATTCGCGCCCGAGATGCTGTGTGCCAATGCCCGCGTTTGCGGGCGCCCGGTGGCGCTGATCGCCAACCGCCGCGGCTTTCTCAAGCAGGACGGGCGGCCGCGCATCGGCGGCATCGTGTACACCGATTCCGCGCGCAAGGTCGCGTACTTTGTGGAGAACGCCGACCGCGAAGGCACGCCGCTGGTCTACCTGCAGGATGTGTCCGGCTTCATGGTCGGGCCGGACGCCGAGCGCGAGGGCATCATCCGCGCCGGAGCGGAAATGGTGGAGACCATGTCGTGCGCCACGGTGCCGAAGATCGTAGTGACGCTGAATCACGCCAGCGGCGCCGGCTACTACGCGATGGCGGGGCAGGGGTTCGACCCCACGTTCACGTTCAGTTGGCCGACGGCGCGAATCGGCGTGATGGAAGGCGACTCCGCGGTGGTCGCGCTGTATTCGGGGGAGTTGTCGAAGCACAAGGGCGGGCCGCTGCCCGAGGAATTACGCGAGGCCATCGAGCGCACGCGCGCCGATTACGAGAAATGGCTGGACGTGAAATACGCCGCCGCGCGCGGCCACTGCGACGCCGTCATCGATCCGATGGAGACGCGGGCCATCCTGGAGTTCGCGCTGGCGGCATCGCGCAGGAGCAGCACGGGCCTGCCGGCCTGCATGGGTGATCCCTCATGATCCGCATTGCCAACGGTCAAGGTTTCTGGGGCGACTGGCTGGAAGCTCCGGTCCGCCTCATCGAAGAAGGGCCCATTGATTATCTCGCATTGGACTACCTGGCCGAGATCACGATGTCGATCCTGCAGAAGCAGAAGCAGGCCGACGCCAACCTGGGCTACGCGCGCGATTTTCCGCCGCTGATCGGGCGCATCGCGCGGCGGATGCGCGAGCGGGGAGTGACCGTGATCGCCAACGCCGGCGGCGTGAACCCGGTGGCGTGCGCGCGCGAAGTGGTCCGGCTGGCGCCGGGGTTGAAGGTGGCGGTGGTGCTCGGCGACGATGTTTCCGGGCGCATCGACGAATTCCTGGCCAAAGGCTACGAGATGCGCGATATGGATACGGGCGAAGCCATCGCGGGCATCCGCGACCGTATCCTCAGCGCCAACGCCTACATTGGCGCGTTCCCGCTGGCGGAGGCGCTGGCTACCGGCGCCAACGTGGTGATCGCCGGACGCTGCACCGATACCGCGCTGGCGCTCGCCCCCATGATCCACCGCTTCGGCTGGGGGCCGGCCGACCACGACAAACTCGCCGCGGGCACCATCGCGGGACACATCATCGAGTGCGGCGCGCAGTGCACCGGCGGCAACTGCCAGGTGGACTGGCAAGCCATCCCGGACATGGCCAACATCGGCTACCCGATCGTGGAGGCGGATCCGGACGGCAGTTTCGTGGTCACGAAGCACGCCTCGGCCGGCGGGAGGGTGTCGCTCGATTCCGTGAAGGAGCAACTGCTCTACGAACTCGGCGATCCCCGGCGGTACCTGGGCCCCGATTGCGTCGCGGATTTCACGTCGATCCGGCTGAGCGATGCCGGAAGGGATCGCGTGCGGGTCAGCGGCATCAAAGGCGGCGAGCGTCCGCCTTCGCTGAAGCTTTCGATCGCGTACGCCAACGGATGGAAGGCCACCGGCACGATGGTCTATAGCTGGCCGCAGGCGCTCGAAAAGGCGCGCGCGGCGGACGCGATCGTGCGCGCCAGGGTGGAGCGGCTCGGGCTGGGGTTCGAAGAAATCTACACCGAGTTTTTCGGGGTGAACGCGTGCCACGGTCCCCTCGCGCCGCCGAATCCCGATCCACCCGAAGTGCAGGTCCGGATCGGCGTGCGCGGACAGGACAGGAAGGCCGTGGAGAGGTTCACGCGGGAACTCATCCCGCTGGTGCTCAACGGACCGCCGGGCGCCACCGGGTTCGGCGAAGGGCGTCCCGCGGTGCGCGAGATTGTGGCGTATTGGAGCGCGCTGATTCCGCGCGAAGAGATCGTCACCCGCGTGGAAGTGGTGGGAGAAGGCGCTCCGGAGAGGTCCTAGTACCGGGGTGGAACCCGGTCACGCGAATCCAGCGACTGTGCGGCGAAGCACGCTCTACAATGTGGACATTGCAGGCCCGGCGGCGACGGCGGGCCGGAGGAAGAGGATTGCATGTCGTTGAAGGAATCGGACTGGAAAGCCGTACTGGACCAACCCAAGAACGCGGGACTGAAAGCCGGCGGCGGCACCGGAATGTCCAAGGTTCTGCGGGACCACGCGGCGGCCGAGACTACGTGGGAGCAGCAGAAGAGCATTGGCACGGCTGCGGCGTTGGAACGAAGCCTGAAAGCGGTGGGCACCCAGTGCGACGCGGTGATCACGAAGCACGGGAAGGTTTTCACGACAGCGTGCGACTATCTGAAGACGGTGAAGCAGGCAGCGGCGGCGCGGTTGAAGGAAGTCGCCACCGAAGCGGCCGAGGTCCGCGAACAGCAGTACCAGAGGCAACGGCTGGAACACCTGAAGGAGACGGCAAAGGAGCTTTGCGAGGATGCGAAGACCCGCATCAGGAACGCGCACAATGCCGGTCAGGTCGCCGCCGCCCTGGAGCACTCTATCCCGCGGCTGGAGCACATTGCCACCGATCTGCCGAATTTGCGCACGCCGATTAACGGGCTCAAGAACTTCAAGCCGGCGATGGGCTCTCCGTCCGCGAAGCAATACGGCGACCTGCTGGATGCGATCGTGAGGGCGCGCTGAGAGCGGTCAGCGCGCGGCCCGGTCCAGCACCGTCAGCAGGAGCACGTTGGCTCCGTTGGCGCAGTCTTCCCAGCGTGAAAGCTCGTTCGGCGAATGGCTGATGCCGCCCACGCTGGGGACGAAGATCATGCCCATGGGACCGAGGCGCGCCATCATCTGCGCGTCGTGACCGGCGCCGCTGGGAAGGCGGCGGGAGGCGAGCCCGAGTTTCGCCGCGGCGGCTTCAATGGACCGCTGCACCTCGGGATCGGCGAGCGCTTCGTCGTGGTGCGCCGCGGCACGCATTTCGATCCCGGTTCCGGTGCGCCTGGCGATTTCGAGGGCGCGCGAGCGGATCTCCTCGCCGATGGCCGCGATCTTCCTTGACGAAAGGTCGCGCAGTTCAATCACGAGTTTCACGCGTCCGGGGACGATGTTGGGCACGTTCGGGCTGACCTCGATCTGGCCGACGGTGCCGACCTGCCTGCCGGGATCGCGGCGCACGATTTCGTTGACCGCGATGGTGAGGAAGGAAGCGGCGACCAGGGCGTCGCGGCGATCCGGCATCGGGGTGGTGCCGGCGTGATTGGCGAAGCCGCGTATCTCGACCTCGTAGCGGTCGATGGCGACGATGCCTTCGACCACGCCGATGGGGATGTGCGCCTTGTCGAGGGAACCGCCCTGCTCGATGTGCAGTTCCAGGTAGCAGGCGAAGGATCCCCTGGCGCGGCGCGCATCGGCGAGGCGTTCCGGATCGCCGCCGATTTTGCGAATGGCGTCCGCGCGGGTCATGCCGTTCCACACCGCGGCGAGTTCGTGGGGATCCATTTCTCCGGCGGCGGCGCGGCTGCCCTCGAGTCCATTGTTGAAGGCGTAGCCCTCCTCGTTCTGCCAGACGACGATTTCCAGCGGGCGGCGGGTGGCGATGCCGGAGTCGTGCAGCGTCTGGACGGCCTCGATGGCGGCGAGCGTGCCGAGTGCGCCGTCGAAGTTGCCGCCGGAGGGGACGGAGTCGATGTGGGAGCCGAAGAGCACGGGCGCGAGGGAGTCGTCGGCGCCGGCGCGGCGGGCCAGGATGTTTCCGGCGGCGTCGATGCGCGGCGCGAGTCCCGCCTGCTCGATGAGTTTTCTTACATAGGCGCGCCCGGCGAGATCGGCGTCCGTATACGCGACGCGGCTCACGCCGCCGGCGAAGGTGCCGCCCGCGGGGCGTCCGAATACGCTCAATTCTTCGACGTGGCGGCGCAGGCGCGCGGCATCGATGCGGGGGGCGGCCGGCTGCGCGACGGCGGCGGCGCCGAGCGCACCGAGAAAGACGCGACGCTTCATTGAGGAAGTGTACCGTATGGCCCATGGCGAACGCCGCCCTTCAGCGCCGCGTGTGGCATCATGAAAGTGCCTCGGATTTCATGCCTGAACTCAAACAACTCCCAACCCATATTCTTCTGCATCTGGCAAAGCTTTTGAACGTTCCGCTCAAGGGCCTGGCCGCGGTGATCGAACTGCTCGACGGCGGCGCCACCGTGCCTTTCATCGCGCGCTATCGCAAGGAAGCCACCGGCAATCTCGACGAGGTGCAGATTCGCGACATCCAGGAGAAGCTGGAATATTTCCGCGAACTGGAAGACCGGCGCGAGACCGTGCTCGCCTCCATCGCCGAGCAGGGCAAGCTGACGCCCGAACTCAAGGCGAAGATCGAAGCCTCCCTGGAGAAGACCGAACTCGAAGACCTCTACCTGCCGTACAAGCCGAAACGGCGCACCAAGGCGTCGATCGCGCGCGAGAAGGGCCTGGAGCCGCTGGCGCAATTCCTGTGGGACCAGCAGCCGGGCGCGCCGCTGGGCGAGTACGCGGCGAGCTTTGTGAACGAAGCGCTGGGCGTGGCCGGCCCGGAAGAGGCGCTGGAGGGCGCGCGCCACATCATCGCCGAGTGGATCAGCGAGAACGCGGAGTTCCGCAAGGCGGTGCGCGGGATGATGGCGGCGGACGGCCGCGTCACCAGCCGCGCCATCGAAGGCGTAGCCGATCCCGAGGGCAAGTTCCAGATGTACGCGAACTACAGCGAGCCGGCGGCGAAGATTCCGTCGCACCGCATGCTGGCCATCCGGCGCGGGGCGAAGGAAGGGGTGCTGACGTTCGAGATCGAACTCGAGCGCGCACAGCCGCTGGCGTGGCTGCGGTCGCGCGTGGTGCGCGCGCCCGGCGAGTGGGTGCCGCACCTGGAAGAAGCCATCGAAGATTCTTACGACCGGCTGCTCAACCCGTCGATCCAGACGGAGGTGCGGCTGGAGTTGAAGGACCGCTCCGACGAAGAAGCGATCAAGGTCTTCCGCGAGAACCTGGAGAACCTGCTGCTTTCGCCGCCCGCCGGCATGATGACCGTGCTCGGGATCGATCCCGGCATCCGCACCGGCTGCAAGATCGCCGTGGTGGACGATACGGGGCGATTCCTCGAGCACTCCGTGATCTATCCGTTCGAGCCGAAGAACGATCTCGCCGGCAGTATCCGTACGCTGGCGTCGTTGGTGGCGCGGCACAACGCGCAGGCCATCGCGATCGGCAACGGCACGGCGTCGCGCGAGACCGCGGCGCTGGTGCAGGATTTCCTGCGGCAGGCGAACCTGACGAAGATCTTCAGCGTAGCGGTGAGCGAAGCCGGAGCGAGCGTGTACTCGGCGAGCGAGATCGCGCGGCAGGAGTTTCCGGATCTGGATCTGACGGTGCGCGGCGCGATCTCGATCGCGCGCCGGCTGCAGGACCCGCTGGCGGAACTGGTGAAGATCGATCCGAAATCGATCGGCGTCGGGCAGTACCAGCACGACGTGGATCAACGGCGGCTGAAGCAGAGCCTGGAAGCGTCGGTAGAGAGTTGCGTGAACCGGGTAGGCGTGGATCTGAACACGGCGTCTTGGGCGCTGCTGAGGTACGTCGCCGGGATCAACGAGCGGACGGCGCAGAAGATCGTGGAGTACCGCAATCAGAACGGGCGCTTCCCTTCGCGCGTGTCGCTGATGGCGGTGCCGGGGTTCGGGCCGAAAACGTTCGAGCAGGCGGCGGGCTTCCTGCGGATCCGCGGCGGCGAGAATCCGCTGGACTCTACCGCGGTGCATCCGGAATCGTACGCGGTGGTGGAGGAGATCGCGCGCTCGCTGGGGACGACGGTGCAGGAACTGATCGCGAATCCGGCGATGGTGGAGAAGGTGAAACTGGAGAGCTTCGCCACCGCCACGGTGGGCATGTACACGCTGGGCGACATCCGCGAGGAGTTGCGCAAGCCGGGGCGCGACCCGCGCGACAAGTTCGTGGCGCCGAAGTGGCGTGACGACGTGAAGGAGATCGCCGACCTCAAGTCCGGGATGACGCTCGAAGGCGTGGTCACCAACGTGACGCGCTTCGGGGCGTTCGTCGATATCGGGGTGCACCAGGACGGGCTGGTCCACATCAGCGAACTGAGCAACCGGTTCATCAAGGATGCCAGCGAAGTTGTGAAGGCCGGACAGATCGTCAAGGTCCAGGTGCTCAACGCGGACCCTAAAGTCAAGCGGATCGCGCTTTCGATGAAAGCGCTGGAGGCGGCCGCGGCGGAGCCCAAGCGGAAGAATTTCCAGAAGCCGAAGCCGGAGGCGAAGAAGCCCTCGTTGGACGACCAACTGGCCGCGCTGCAGAACCGCTTCAGGGTGAAGGCGTAGCGTTACTGACCCGGTGGCACGCGGGGTCCCACCGTCGAGATATCGATCTGGCGGAAGCCGAGGGCGAGCGCGGGCGAATCGGGGCGCAGCCGGAAATCGAAGTTGGCGGCGTTGACGAACAGGGGGTCGGCGATCTTCGACCCCGCATCGTGGCCGAGCGCCTGCCATTCCTCGAACGTGTGTCCGGCGAAGCGCGGTGCCGTGGTGCGGGTGTCCCAGTAGATGTTGCCGCCCATCTTGAACCGATCGCCGCTCCAGTTGCTGCCGAGCAGGCGTCCCTGGTCGAAGTAGACGATGTTGTTCTCGAACGTGAAGGAGATGTGCGGTTCGGCGCGCGTGCGCATGAGCTGGTTCTCGCGGTTGAGCGCGAAGACGTTGTTGCGCACTGTGTTCTCGCGCCCGTAGTGCTGATGGAACCCGGCGCTCTTGCAGCGGTAGACCACGTTGTTCTCGATCAGCATGTCGCTGGAGCCTTCATCGGGATAGATGCCCCAGCCGCCGTAAGTGAACGATGAGATGTCGTGGATCAGGTTGTAGCGGATGCGCGTGCCCGGCTGGACGCCGAGCGTGTAGATGCCGCCCATGTCGCTGAGCATTTCCTTGCCGATATCGTGCAGGTGGTTGTACTCGATGATGTTGCCCTTGGACTGATTGTCGCCGTAGCCCCAGGTCCAGCCCACGCTGATGGCGGTGTAGAAGAGGTCGTGGATGTGGTTGTGGACGATCTGGTTGCGTCCGCTCTGTAGCGCCCAGATGCCGACCGCGGGAGCGTAGACCAGGCCGAGATCGTGAATGTGGTTGTCGGCGATCACGTTCTCGTAATTCTGCTGATTGTCATCGGGGAACTGGCGCGGCTCGCCGAGTTTGACGCCGCCGCCGCCGAGGTCGTAGAGTTCGCACGCGGTGACGCGGTTGCGTTTGGAGCCGCGCGCGAACCACACGGCGTAGCCGCCGGAGTGGGCGATGGTGCAGCGATCGAGCGCGCAGTCGAGGGCGCCGGTGGCTTCGATGGCGGCTGGCGCGGGGACGGCGGCCTGGGTATCGACGTAGCCTTTTTCCGGCATGTTCCAGTCCGCGTGCGCGAATTGCAGGTGGCGGAAGATCACGTTGCGGACGAACTCGCCGCGCTCCGGGTGTCCTTCGAATCGCACGAGTTGAGTGAGCGCGGGCGCAATCGCTTGTTCGGAGGCCATGTTCTCTCCGGCCATGGGCCAGTAGGAGACGGTGTGGGTTTTGCGGTCGAGATACCATTCGCCCGCCATGTCGAGCGCGTCGGGAGCGTTCTCGATGTAGTAGCGCGCGTCGGCCTCCTTGTTGGATGGGCGCGGATCGAGCGTGAGCGTGGCGACATGCGCGGCTTCGTCCACGCCGGCGATGGGCAGGCGGAAATCGGCCCACGCCAGCAGCGCGACCACCTCCACGTCGCCGCGCGCGGCCCACGCGGACTGGATGTCGTTGCCGCGATAGTGCAGGCGCACGGGCTTGTCCTGGGGGCTCGCGCCATCGATGCGGAAGAAGCCGTAGTTCGGTGTTCGGGCACGTTGGGCGCGGCGCCCGCTGATGAAGAGCTGATGGAACTCGGGGCCCGCGGCGTCGGCGGCCCACACCGGGCCGGACGATTTCTTCCAGCCGCCGATGACGCGTCCGCCGCTGATGACGGGACGCGCGCCGGGAGCGGCTTCCCATACCGTGTCGGAGTCCTCCGGGGTGAGCACGAGCGTTTCGGGAAGGAAGTAGACGCCGTCGCGGAGCTGGATGGTGATGGTGCCGGTGCGTCCGGCGCGGCGCGCCTCACGTGCGGCGTCGCGCGCGGCGGCGAGGGACGAGATGGGGCCGCCGGGGGAGACCGTAATGGTCTGGGCGGTAGCGGTGAGTGCGGCGAGGAAGAGCAGGAGCCTCATGGAGGATATTGGATCATGCCGCGGGGGACGTGGTAGGATGGCACAACCATGGCCCACCGGACCAACCGCAGCCGGACCGGACCGCAGTGGGGCCGCGGCCTCGACCCGCTTCGTCAGGACGTGCGCTACGCGCTGCGTGGGCTGCGCCGCAGCCCCGGATTCACCGCCGTCACGCTGCTGTCGCTCGCCCTGGGCATCGGCGCCAACACCGCCATCTTCACGCTGGTCAATACCCTGATGCTACGCCGGTTGCCGGTCCAGCACCCCGAACAACTCGTCGAACCCCTACACCGGTTTCAGGATGAGCCCGCCAGCAACACCTTCCCCTGGCGGGTCTACCAGTACTTCCTCGCGCACGGCAGCGCCTTCGATCTCACCGCCATGGCTGCCGCGAACTACGATTTCGGCCCTTTTGTGCGCGTGAGTGAGCGGGGTCACGCGTCCGAACGTGTGCCCGGTCTGTGCGTCGCCGGCAACTTCTTCCCCATGCTCGGGGTGAAACCCGCGCTCGGCCGCCTGCTCACGCCCGAAGACGACTCGCCCGAGTCGCCTCATCCGGTTGCGGTGCTGAGCTGGCCGTATTGGAACAGCCGCTTCAACCTGGACCCCGGCATCGTCGGCCGCCGCATCGATGTAGACGGTTTCCCTACCACCATTGTTGGCGTGGCGCCGCGCGGCTTCGGTGGCGTTATCCTCGATTACCCGCAGGACATCTGGCTGCCCCTCGCCATGCTGCCATCGCGCGTCTCCGGAGGCAGCATCCAGAGGACCAGCCCGATGTTGATCGCCCGCCTCAAGCGGGGCGTCGCCATCGGCCAGGCACGTGCCGAAATGGCCGGACTCTTCCGGCAGGCTGTCGCACAGGAGCCATCGAGCCGCGAGAAGATGTTCCTCAGTAACATGCGGTTCGATATGGAGAGCGCCGCTGCCGGCATCTCTCGCGCGCGCGACCGCTTCGCTCGCCCGCTCGTCGTGCTCATGGGTCTGGTGGCGCTGCTGCTCCTGCTGGCGTGTGCCAACGTGGCGGGCATGCTCGCCGCACGCGGAGCCGCGCGCCGGCGCGAACTCTCCTTGCGCGTCGCCCTCGGCGCCGGCCGTTGGCGCCTCGCGCGCCAGGCGCTGACCGAATCGCTGCTGCTTTCCGGCTCGGGCGCCGTGCTCGGCATCGGAGTCGCCTTTGCCGGCGTCACCGTGCTGCTGAGGATCATCTCCAGCGGTCGCGACCGCCTCCAGATCCACCCCGTTCCCGACCTGCACGTTTTGTTCTTCACCGCCGCGCTCGCGCTGCTCACCGGCCTGCTCTTCGGCGTTTCGCCGGTGTGGCACGCATGCAGCACCGCTCCGGCTATGTCGCTGCGGGGAGCCGGCCGGACCGGCGATACCCGCATTGGCCGCCTCCGGGGCAAATCGCTGGTCACCGCCCAGGTGGCTCTCTCGGTCGGACTTCTCAGCCTTGCCAGCCTGTTCCTGGCGCACCTCTCCTCCATCTACGCCGGCCTCGGCTTCCAGCGCGATCGCATCCTGCTGGCCACCCTCGACACGTCGCACACGCCGTATCGCGGCGCGCAACTCGCCGCGCCGTACCGCGAAATCCTCGCGCGCCTCCAGGCCCTCCCCCAGGTCCGCTCCGCCACCCTGAGCGCTGTCACCCCGGTTCTGGGCGCCGGCGCTAATCGCGATGTCACAGTGGAGGGCCACCTCGACAGATCCGGCGACATGCGATGGGCGGCCGAAAACTGGGTCGCGCCGAATTACTTCGCGACCTTCGGCACGCCCCTGCTGGCGGGTCGCGACTTCACCGTCCAGGACGAGGGCGGCCCGCGCGTCGCCATCATTAACCAGGCCATGGCGCGCCACTATTTCGGCGACGCCAGCCCGGTCGGCAGCCATGTCACGTTCGATGGCGATCCCCACTCCTACGAGATCGTCGGCGTCGTCGCCGACGCCCGCTACCTCGATGCGCGCGAATCCGCACCCCGCACGATCTACCTCGATGCATTCCAGGAAGGCCGCCTCTTCCCGCGTTTCTCGCTGCGGACTCGCGGCGCGCCCGGTGCCGTTGCCGGCGACCTCCGCCGCATCGTCGGGGCCGCGCTCCCCGGCGCCGCAGTCGAACGCCTCACCACTTTGGAAGACCAGGTGGATGCCACACTGGTTCCGGAGCGGTTGATGGTCACCATCTCGGAGTTGTTTGGCGGGTTGGGGGCGCTGCTGGCGGCTCTCGGTACCTACGGGCTGCTGGCCTATTCGGTGGCGCGCCGCACCGGCGAAATCGGCACCCGCATGGCGCTGGGTGCGACGCGAAACCGCATCGTGTGGATGGTGCTGAAAGAGTCTCTCGGGACGACCTGCGCCGGCGTGCTCCTGGGAGGGATCCTTGCGTCGTGGGCCCGGCGCGCGGCTGCCGGCCTTATGCCGGACCTGTCCGCGCCGGGCGACGGCGTGATTGCGCTCGGCGTCGCGATGATGATCCTGGTCGCGCTGCTGGCGGCCCTGGTTCCGGCGTGCCGCGCGGCCCGTGTGGACCCGATGGAAGCGCTGCGATACGAATAGCCGGTCGGGAGCCATCCGGCACCGCGCGTTGGTTTCGTTGAAGTCGATGGTCGAACGTCCGGTGTACTCGACCCTGGCAAATGAATGTCCCGTGGTACGCCGCTTCCGTTCCCGCTTGGGCCGCAAGCGAGATGAGCAGAAACTACGCGAAGCCTGACTCTGCGTGACACGCAAGCTTGAAACCATCCGGGTCGGTTTTGAAAAGCATCCCTGGGTCATTTCTCGCGCCGAAGTCCCAGCCAAGTAGACTATCCGCCGGGGAGGTGTTCGATGGGAAGCGTCGCGGTATCGCGGCGTGGCCTGCAGGTCTTTGGCCGGCAGGGTGCTGAAGATATCCGGCGTATCGGCGCCGCGCTGGATTTCGGTGCGGACGCGGGCGTCTATGGGGATAGGCTCTGAGGGTCCATGCCGCCGGACTCCAGCACGAGCGAGAGGGTGAAGGCGCTACTTCAGATTGATGGTGCCGCGGCAGGAGTTAGCACCGCACTTGCACGTCACGCGCTCGATTTCGGGCGCGAATCGGTAGTCGACCGTGAGTTCCTCGCCGCGGCGAATGGGGCGCTTGCTCATGTAAAGGATGTGTCCCTTGAAGTTCCAGGAACGCAGGTTGGGGTTGCAACTGTGGTTGATGATCTCCGCGCCGCTGCCGCCGATGGCGCCGTCGAGGGTCCAGTAATCGTTCAGCGTGAAGAGGTAGGTGACGCTGCCCGCGCCGCGGCGCTTGGTCTCCTTGCGGCTGATCTTCTCGCCGGTGTATTCGATGACTTTGCGGTTCGCTGGGATGTCCTCGGCGGCGTAGACGCCGAAGCGGTGGATGCGGGATTCGCGGATCTTCAGGCGAAACGCTGTGTAGCGCGGATCGATCCGGGGTCTGGAAACAAGGCGAGCCATGAGGGAGGAATCAGAGCCAGGATAGCGCAGGCCGGGTGGGAAAGAAAAGTGGATTGTGAGGGGGGAAGAGTTACAGGCCGGCCGGGGTTTCGCCCCACCCCGGCCGGTCCTCGGCGGCTCACGCCGCCGGTCACTCTTCACTCTCTTGACACCTTCATCATACAGCAGATTCAGAGAAATGAACCCCAAATTATGCAGCTTCGTGCGCGCCGATACGGAAGGCGCTAAGATGTGTGAAATGAGGAGGTTAACGGACGGCATGATGGGGATTCTGGGCGCGGGTGGCGCGATCGGCGGTGAACTGGCAAAGCTGTATGGGGCGCGCCGCGAACGGGTTCGGCTGGTGGGCCGCAATCCAAAACCGGCGGGCGCGCACACAGAGACGGTGGCGGCGGATCTGGCGAACCCGGAGGACGCGACCCGTGCCGTCGAGGGGACGGAGATCGCGTTCCTTCTGGCCGGCCTCAAGTACGATGTAGCGGCGTGGCGCGAGTTGTGGCCGCGCATCATGCGCAACACGATCGATGCCTGCAAGCGCGCCGGCGCGCGGCTGGTCTTCTTCGACAACGTCTACATGTACGGCAGGGTCGACGGGCCCATGACGGAAGAGGCGCCCTTCCGCCCTTGCAGCGCCAAGGGCGAGATCCGTGCGCGCATCGCGAGCACTCTGCTCGAAGAGATGGCCGCCGGGCGGATCACCGCCACGATTGCCCGTGCGGCCGATTTCTACGGTCCGGGCGTGCGTACCGGCGTTCCCAACCTGCTGGTTTTCGACAAGCTCAAGGCGGGCGCGAAACCCATGTGCCTGGCCAATGACGCCGTGCCCCACTCTTACACGTACACGCCGGATGCGGCACGCGCGCTCCTGCTGCTGGCGGAATCGGACGTGGCGTGGGGCCAGACCTGGCACCTGCCCACCGCGTCCGATCCGCCCACCGGGAAGGAATTCATCGAACTGGCGGCGAAGGAATTCGCGCGGCCGGCGAAATACCGCGTGCTCTCGCGCGGCATGATGCGCATCGGGGGCTGGTTCAACTCCGAAATCCGCGAACTGGTGGAGATGCTCTACCAGAACGAGTTCCCGTACGTCTTCGACTCGGGCAAGTTCGAGCGCGCGTTCGCTCTTTCTCCGACGCCCTACGCGGAGGGCATCCGCGCGTGCGTGAAAGCCTGAGCTACCAGGCGCGCGAGCGCGCCACCGAGATGCCGCGCACCTCGTTCGGGTAGCGGCCCGAGACCGCGCAGTAGAAGTGATAGAGCGCGCCATCGCGCCACACTACGGACGGCTTGTGCGCGTAGGTCTCGTCCACCGAGCCGGGCGCGCCGACATCGATCAGAATCTCCGGCACCTTGACCGGCGTGAACGGTCCGTCGCCGAGCGCGAGCAGGTCGCGCGCTTTGCCCTTGCGGTCCAAGCTGTAGTAGAAGAACACCCATCGCCGGCCGTCCTTGAGCACGCAGGGGTCGCTGGCGAAGCGTTCGTCCCAACTGCCGGGACCGCCCGCGGGAATGATCGGGTTGCCGGGATGGCGGCGCCAGGTTTTGAGATCGGTCGAGGTCGCCACGCCAGTCTGTTCGATCCAGCCGCCACCCTCGGAGCGGGGACGGGTCCTGGTCTTGGCGTTGTAGAACAGGTAATAAGTGCCGCCGTCTTCCACCAGGCAGGGCTTGTAGAGGCCGCCGGCTTCCCACGGCGCGTTTTCGTCCGGATGCAGGCAGGGTTCGTCGATCTCCCAGTGCATCAGGTCGCGGCTGCGGCAGAGTCCGATCACGGCAGGACCTTGCTCGTATCCGGCGTTCGGGTAGGCGTGATAGACGCCGAGGAAGCGGCCGCCCACCGGCTTGAGTTCGCCGGGCGAGCGGAGTTCGTTGCGGCGCAGGATCCAGTTCATCGCGATGTTGTAGCGCGTGATGGGCGAGGCCGGATCGCGGCGCAGGATGCAGCCCTCCTTCTTCCAGGCGGTGAGGTCGGCGGAGGAGGCGAGGCCGGTCTGGTAGCCCGTGCCGTCGAACCCGACGTAGGTCATGTAGAAACGGCCGCGGTGATGAAACACGAAGGGGCAATCCACGCTGCGGCTATCGAACGCGCCCTCTTCGTGCGAGGCGGAGAGCACGAGCTTGCCGTACTTGTACGGCGTGCGATAGGGCGCGGCGGAGCCGGCGGACTGCGCCCAGGCGGAGGCGAGTGCTCCACCGAGCAGGGTGCGCCGCGTGAAGGGTGCGGTCATTGGAATAGCCGCGGGAGGAAGTCGGCGAGCGCGTGGCGCCAGACCTTCCACTCGTGGACACCGGGCGTGGGATACCAGACGTGGCGGATGCCGGCGGCCTTGAGCGTGTCGATGAGATCGAGATGGCCGGCGATGCGCGGATCCTCCGTGCCGCAGGAGAGGTAGAGCAATTTGAGACGGCGGTTGGCGGCGGCGGGGTCCTCGAGGAAGCCGGGCAGGTGGCCGGCGAGTTTGAAATCGGCGGCGCTGAGCAGGCCGGACGAAAATTCGCCGACCCACGCGAAGGTGTCGAGGTTGCGCAGTCCGATGGTGAACGCCTGTCCGCCGCCCATGGAGAGTCCGGTGATGGCGCGGCTTTCGCGGTTGGGAGTCACGCGGTAATTTTTCTCGATCAGCGGGATGACGTCGGTGAGCAGTTCGCGCGCCAGGAGGTCCATGGCCTGCGGACTGCTGCCGCCGCTCCAGGTGCGGTCCGTATCGCCGTTCGTCATCACGATCAGCATGGGAACGGCCTTGCGCTGCGCGATCAGGTTTTCGAGGATGACGCCGGCGCGGCCCTCGATGCTCCAGGTGGATTCGTCGTCGCCGGAGCCGTGGCGCAGGTACAGGGCAGGGAAGCGGCGCGCAGGTTCGGAATCGTACTCGGGCGGCGTGTAGACATAAAGGCCGCGGCGGATGTGCAGCGGGGTCGAGGTGTAGGTGCGGATGTGGTTGGCGCCGTGGGGGACGTCCCGCACCTGGTCGAAGCGCGGCGGCGTGCCGGGGAGGTCGAGCAGGTTGGCGCCGACGGTCTGGCCGGTCTTAAGCAGCGGGTTGGCGGTATCGAGGACGCGGGCGCCGTCCACGGTGAAGCTGTACTCGTAGATTTCCGGTTCGAGCGGCCCGGTGGTGACGCTCCACACGCCGGATTCGTCGCGCGTCATCGGGGTGGATCCGTGGAGCGAGAGCGTGACGGCGTTCGCGGCGGGCGCGCGCAGCCGGAAGGTGACGGTCCGGTCGGGATGAATCTCCGGCGAGACGAGGCGGGGCGCGGCGCCGGCGCCCGCGGTGGGGCGGTAGGTGTTCTGACGCGGCGGCGGGGTCTGCGCGGGCGCGAGGGCGGCCAGGGCAAGGGCGGCAGCGAATCGGAAGAGCATTTCAGGCGGTAATGGTATCACCGCTACAAGCGGCAGATGAGCAACTCGCGTTCGTACACCATCTCCGGCGGGAGATGGTCGTGGATATCGATGAACAGTTCCTGCTGATCGATGACTTCGGCGCGCCACGCACCTGGGTCGAAGGCCTGCAACTGGTCGAACTTTTCGCGCGGGAAGTTCATGCCGGACCATTCAATGCTGTCGTAGCTGGGCATCCATCCGATCGGCGATTCCAGCGCCAGTGCCCGGCCGTGAACGCGCTCCACGATCCAGCGCAGCACGCGGATGTTCTGCGCGAAGCCGGGCCACAGAAACTCACCGTTGGGGCCCTTGCGGAACCAGTTCACGTGGAAGACGCGCGGTGTTTCGCTGAGATTGCGCTGCATGCGGATCCAATGGCGGAAATAATCGCCGATATGGTAGCCGCAGAAGGGCAGCATGGCCATTGGGTCGCGGCGTACGCGCCCCACCTGCCCGGCGGCCGCGGCCGTGGTCTCCGAACCCATGGTCGCCCCGGTGTAGACGCCGGCGGTCCAGTTGAACGCCTGGTACACCAGCGGCATGGTGGTGGCACGGCGTCCGCCGAAGACGATCGCCTTGATGAGCACGCCTTCGGGATCCTCCCAGGCGGGATCGATGGTGGGGCACTGGCTCGCCGGGGCGGTGAAGCGGGCGTTGGGATGTGCGGCCTTGGCGCCGGTTTGGCGCGCGATCTCCGGCGTCCAGCGGTTGCCCTGCCAGTCCAGGCACTCGGCGGGCGGTTCGTCCGTCATGCCTTCCCACCACACGCCGCCTTCGGGGGTGAGGGCGGTGTTGGTGAAGATGGTGTTGCGCGAAAGCGCGGCCATGGCGTTCGGATTGGTTTTCGCGCTGGTACCGGGCGCGACGCCGAAGAACCCGGCCTCCGGATTGATGGCGCGCAGCCGCCCCTGGACATCGGGTTTGATCCACGCGATATCGTCGCCCACCGTCCACACCTTCCAGCCGTCGAAGCCGGCGGGCGGGATCATCATGGCGAGGTTGGTCTTGCCGCACGAACTGGGGAAGGCCGCGGCGACGTACGTCTTCTCGCCTTGCGGGTTTTCCAGCCCGACGATGAGCATGTGCTCCGCCATCCAGCCCTCGTCTCGCGCGATGTTGCTGGCGATGCGCAGCGCGAAGCACTTTTTACCGAGCAGGGCGTTGCCGCCGTAGCCCGAGCCGTAGCTCCAGATTTCGCGCGCTTCGGGGAAGTGGACGATGTACTTCTCCTTACTGCACGGCCACGGCACGTCCTTTTGCCCGGGTGCGAGCGGCATCCCGACGCTGTGCATACAGGGGACCACGCGCTTCACGTCCTTATCGATTTCGGCGAACACCGCCTGTCCGATGCGCGCCATGATTCGCATGTTGACCACCACGTAGGGCGAGTCCGTCAACTGCACGCCGATCTGCGACATCGGGCTGCCCACGGGGCCCATGCTGAAGGGGAGCACGTACATGGTGCGCCCCTTCATGGCGCCGCGAAAGATCTGCTTGAGGGTGCGGCGCATTTCGAAGGGGTTGACCCAATTGTTGGTGGGGCCGGCGGCGTCCTTCGAAAGAGAGCAGATGAAGGTGCGGTCCTCGACACGGGCCACGTCGCCGGAATCGCTGCGCGCGTAGTAGCAGCCCGGCCAGAGGTTCTGGTTGAGTTGGATGAAGGTGCCGGCGGCGACGAGGCGGTCGCACAGCGCGGCATACTCCTCGGGTGAGCCGTCCACCCAGTGAATCGAGTCCGGCGTGGTCAGCGCGGCCATCTTTTCGACCCAACGGATGAGGTGGGTGTTCTTAGACAGAGGGATGGAGACGTCCCGTCCGAGTGCGGATGCCATAGGTGATGGGACTATTGTAACCGGCTACAGAAGTGTAAATCCTTCAGCTTCTGTGAACCCGGTTACCCGGCGAATGCGGGCGCGCCCTCTATACTGAGGGCAGTGGAGGGTTACCGGGATGCGAACAGGTATTCTGGCGTTCGGATCTGCGTTGCTCATGGCGGTGTCTTCAGGTGCCGTCGATCGTTCCTTTCTCAGCACAGTACACAATCTCAGTACCATTGCTACGACCGTTCCCGCCAATGGCGATGTGAATCCTTACGGTGTCGCCGTCGTTCCCGCCACCACCGGATCCTTGGTCGCGGGCAGTGTACTGGTGAGCAATTTCAATAATTCGGCGAACTTGCAGGGAACTGGGACGACGATCGTCCAGGTCTCCCCTGGCGGCTCCATGTCACTCTTTGCCACCATTGCCGCCGGATCCTTGCCCGGTCCATGTCCGGGCGGCGTCGGACTGACGACTGCGCTGGTCGCCTTGCGCTCGGGATTTGTCGTGGTCGGTAGTCTGCCAACGACCGACGGCACTGCCGCTACCGCGCGGGCCGGATGCCTGATCATTTTGGACAACAGCGGCCACGCTGTCGCCACTCTCGCAGGACACGGCATCAACGGACCATGGGACATGACCGCTGCCGATATGGGCACCGGCGCCGTGCTGTTCGTAACGAACGTCCTCAACGGAACGGTGGACGCGAATGGAAGTGTGGTGCCGCACGGCAGTGTGCTGCGCATTGTCCTATCCATCCCCTTCGGCGGGACGCCGGCCGCCGCGTCGTACACCACCATCGCGAGCGCGTTCGGTGAGCGCACCGACCCCGCGGCGCTGGTCGTCGGTCCCACCGGCCTGGCTCTTGGTGGCGGAACGCTCTATGTGGCCGACACGCTGCGAAACCGCATCGCGGCCATCCCCGCCGCGGTCTCCCGAATGGACGATGCGGGAGACGGCATGACCGTCGCGCAGGGACGTGCGCTCAAAGAGCCGCTCGGCCTCGCCATCGCACCCAACGGGGACATCGTCACGGTAAACGCGGCCAACGGCCTGATCGTGGAGACTACTCCTCGCGGCCGGCAGAGAGGCGTCCGTTTCGCGGACGTGAGCCATTCCGGCAACGGCGCGGGAACTCTCTTCGGCCTCGCCTTTGCACCCGAGGGCGAAGGCGTCTACCTCGTCAATGACGGCAACAACACGCTGAATATTTTGCGTTAGGGCCGGGTCAGTCCCCGGCCCATTCCTGGGGTCAGAAGGTGGCGCGCAGGGCGAACCGGAAGCTTCGGCCTGCGTCCTGCCCGTAGTTGTTGCCGAACACGCTGGTGATGCACATGAAGTTATTCAGGTTCGTGATCTTCCCCGTGGCATCGCGAAGCGGACTCGCCGCTCCGGCATTGGGAGTGCTCCACCGCGGCGTGTTGGTGAAGTTGTACCCCTCCGCCCGGAACTGCATCGTCACCCGCTCGGTCACCCGGAAATCCTTGTAGACCGCCGGGTCGATGCGGAAGAAGCCGGGACCGTACAGCGTGTCCCGGCCCATGGTGCCATAGCGGTAGATGCCCGTCTGGTTGAAGTACACCAGCGGGTCCATGAACGAGTTGGGGTCGAAGTACGGCTTGCCCGGACCGCGTTCGCTGTCCAGCTTGGTTACTGTGCCGATCTGGTCCGCCGTCTGCGAGTTCCCGTTGGAGCGCAGTGACGAGGCGCTCCCAGTCACCGTGAACGGCAGCCCGGAGTACTTGCTGAAGATCCCGCTGATCTGCCAGCCGCCGGCCACCGCTTCGGCAACCTTGTTCGAAAATGCGCGTCCGCGCTCCTTGCCGAATGGCACCTGGTACACCCACGCCAGCACGAACATGTGGCGCCGATCGTATCCGCTGGGAGCGTAATTGCGGCTGTAATCCGTGTTCCAGTAGGGCAGCCCCTGCCAGCCGTCGTCGTCCGCCATGCTTAACGACTTGCTCCAGGTGTACGACCCTTTCAGAAACACTCCGTGCGTGAGGTTCTTGTTCAAGGAAACCTGCAGCGCGTTGTAACTTCCGTAGCCGAACCCGTCCCACATGCTCATCGAAAGCGTCCGGCCGTTGATCTGCGCCAGGTACCGCGTATTCGGATTCACGTCCTGTCCCGGCAGATTTGTGTTGATGTTGCGGTCCAGCATCTGATGGATGGTCCTGGATGCGACATACCCCACGTTGACCACGGCATCCGACGGCAGTTTCCGCTCCACCGTGAAGTTCCACGATTGGATGTAGCCGCGGTGAAGCATCCCGCCCCACGGACTGCGCGGACCCATGTCCACGTTCAGCGGGAGTTGCGTCATGCCGGTGCTGGTGTCCGGAGTCGGTATCACCGGGATGCCCTGATTCAGTGTGTTGTACCAGCCGTAGGTCGAGTTGCGGAACGAGGCGTCCGAAGTGGACGCATCCCAGGTCGCCGTCAGGGTTGCCGGATATAACCCGCGCAGCGGCCTCGAGAACGGCAGCGGGTCGTAGGAAATCCCGTAGCCTGAGCGGATCACCCAACTGTCCCCGAAGCGGTAGGCGAAGCCCACCCGCGGCGCGAACAGCTTGTGGCTTACGGTGATCCCCACATCCCACGGCACACTGCCGAAGCCGCCCATGTACACGGTGTTGGTATACGGATCCCACCGCTCGATGCCGCGGTCGCCGCGGTTCATCAGCGGATAGTATTCGTAACGGAGACCGAGCATCAGGGTCAGGTTGCGGGTCACCTGCCAACGATCCTGGAAGTACCAGCCTAACTGCCATTCCCGCGTCTGCATCAGCAGGTATTGGATGCTCTTGTTATAGCTGCATACCAGCCCCAGCAACCCCGCCGCATACTGGTTCGGCTGGCGCACCGTGCCGCCCGGCAGGATCGTGGGTGAGCCGCAGATGTTGAGCGACCCTCGCGGATTCTGCGTCTCCGGCTGCCAGTGGGTCATCTGGAAGCGCCGCGGCTCGAAGCCCATGCGCATTTCGTGCGGCCCACGGATGACCGTGAAGTTCGTCCGGTACTCGTAAGTCCGCTCGCGCCGCTGCACCGGCGTCCAGGTGGCCGAATATCCGACGCCGTCGAATCCGAAGCCGTTCAGCCACGGATAGCTCCCGTACCGCGTATCGCTGGCGTACTGCGTTCCGCCGTTCGTGCCCGGGATCTTCCACACATCCAGGCCGCCGTTCTGGTTGAGCCCGGGGATGTTGACATCCTGGTCGAACCGCGTGATCCCGAATACGCCGTCGATCAGCATCCGCGTGCTGATGGTATAAGTGAACCCCATGGTCGGCACGTAGGTCTTGGTATCGCCGATACCCTCGGTCCCAAGCGCCGGCCCGCCCAAATCGCCCCATGGATACTTGCCCTGCACCGGAGCCGTGAGGTAGCTCATCTTGCCCCACACGGCCAGCTTCGAGGTCGGGTTCCAGTTGCCCTTGTAGTCCAGCAGGTGCCGATCCAGTTTCAGCACGCCCGAAACCCCGAAGTTCCCCGAGAGGTTGAACGGGTCCGTCGGCGAGGTCTGATTCGGCAGCGGAAGCTGGTTCACAATGTTGGCGAATTTCGGATCGATCCGGGCCGCCGGAATCTTGTTCCCCGGAAACGGTTGCCGCGTGGCCGGGTCGTTATTCACCATGCTCGCCGGGTCGTAGACTAACGAGTAGCTCGTCCACGCGCTGAAGTCCCCCGCGCGGAAGTCTGCCGGCGCCACCGATAAGTTGCTCGAGTAACCGGTGCGCTCCGCCGTGCGTTCGTAGCTGAAGAAGAAGAACACCTTGTTCTTCTTGATCGGCCCGCCCAGCGTGACACTCGGCTGGTTCAGGATGCTCAGCGGCTTCACGTAGTTCTTCGCCCGGAAGTACGGCCCGCCGTTCAGATGCTGGTCGTTGTGGAACCAGCTTGCCGTGCCGTGAAACTCGTTGGTCCCCGATTTCGTCGTCACCGTGACCGCCGCGCCGCCGGTCATTCCCTGTTCGGCGTCGAACGATCCGGTGGTGATGTTCACCTCCGCGATGCTATCCGCGGCGGGCACGTAGTAGGTCTGGTGCGGCAGCCAGATGAAGATGTTTGCCGCCCCATCCACCAGCGTATTGTTGTTGTTGCGCGCCGTGCCGTTAATGTTGGTTGTCAGCGAGCGTGAAGGCGTGTCCACCACCGCGTTCTGGAACCCCGCCGGAGTCGCGCCCGGCACCAGGTTGATCAGCGCCTGGTAGTTCCGGTAGACGTTCGGCAGCGGCACGTCCTTCAACTCGGTCGTTGTGATCGAGTGCCGGACCTCGGCTTTATCCGTCTGCAACTGCGCCGCCGAGGCGTTCACCGTCACCGATTCCGTGATCGCGCCGACCTCCAGTCTCACGTCCTGCCGGGTCACCACGTTGGCCGAGATATCCAGCCCGGTGAAAATCGCCGGCTTGAAGCCGCTGGCAACCACCTTCAGTTCGTACGTGCCGGGCAGCACGTTCACGAACGTGTAGCGGCCTTGTTCATCGGCCTTGGCGTCGCGCACGGCGCCGGTTCCGGTGTTGGTCAGGGTTATACCGGCATTGGGAACCACCGCGCCGGCGCTATCCTCGATGGTCCCCACCATCGAGCCGTACAGCACTTGGCCGCTTACCGGCATGGGGAGCAACGCCGCCAGGCCGAAAGCGACTCCTAACAGGGATAGTGCTCTGCCCCAGTTACGCATGGGACCTCCTATCACCGTGTTTCAGACCCCTATATCGTGTTCAGATACTATACGGCAGAAGGTTTCTGAAGAAAAGGGGGAATTACAGAAAACGAGTCGGCCGCCACGATTTTCGCACCCCTGCCGCCGCTGACGCCGCAGAGATATACTGGGGATCCCGTGCCGGTAAAACCCCCATCGCTCCTGGCCTTAGTCCTCGGCCTCATTCCCTTCCTGGCGATGTGCTTCTCGGTCGCGCTGTGGGATCGGGTGAATCCCACGGTCTTCGGCCTTCCTTTTAACCTCGCCTGGCTACTGGGCTGGATTGTCCTCAGCACGCTGTGCCTGTGGGCGGCTTATCGCGTGGAGTCCCGCCGCGACAGGGAAGACCGCGGAGCACGATGAGTCCCGGCGCCGTAGCACTCTCGACCATCCTCGCCATCGTCGGGTTCGGCGCCGCGATCGGCTTCCTGGCCGGCGCGCGCCGCAAGATGGATCTCGAACAGTGGACCGTCGCCGGCCGCGGTTTCGGCCCCGTGCTCATGTACCTGCTGATGGCCGGCGAGGTCTACACCACGTTTGCCTTCCTGGGAGCCGGCGGCTGGGCCTACTCGCGCGGCGGCCCGTCCCTCTACATCCTGGCCTACCTGACCCTGGCCTACGTCGTGTCCTTCTTCGTTCTGCCTCCACTGTGGGAAGCCGGCCGCAAGTACGGACTGCAAACGCAATCCGATTTCTTCAGCATGCGCTACGGCAACAAATACCTGGCCGCGTTCGTGTGTGTCGTGGGAGTCGCTTTCCTCATTCCCTACCTGCAACTCCAACTGACGGGACTGGGGATCATCGTCTCGGTGGCGAGTTTCGACGCGATCGGACAGGCGCCGGCCATCGTGATCTCGGTCGTCGCGCTGACCGCGTTCGTGCTCACCGGAGGTGTGCGCGCCGTGGCGTGGGTGAGCGTCCTGAAGGACCTGCTGGGGGTCGTCGCCGCGGTTGCCGTCGGGATCGGGATTCCGTACATCCACTATGGCGGCATCGGCCCGATGTTCTCCGCGCTGGCCAGGGCACATCCGGCCCACCTCACCATGCCGGGCGCCACCGCCAACCTGGGACACACCTGGTTCATCTCGACAGTGCTGCTGACCTCGCTCGGTTTCTACATGTGGCCGCACGCGTTCGCCGCCGCGTTCACCGCGAAGAACGCGGACACGCTGCGCCGCAATGCCGTGGTGATGCCGCTCTATACCCTCACGCTGGCGTTCGTGTTTTTCGCCGGCTTCACCGCGGTGCTGGCCGTCCCCGGCCTTGCCAACGGCGACCTGTCGATGCTGACCGTGGTCCGCCGCAGTTTCCCCGCGTGGTTCCTCGGGGTGATCGGCGGAGCCGGCGCGCTCACCGCGATGGTGCCGGCGTCCATATTCCTGCTCTCGGCCGCGACCCTGTTCGCCAAGAACCTGGTGCGTCCCCTGTTCGCGCCCGCGATGACCGATTCCGAAGTGGCCCGCCTGGCGCGTATCACGGTGGTCGCGCTCAGTCTGGTGAGCCTCTACTTTGCCGTCTACAGTTCGACGACGCTGGTATCGCTCCTGCTGCTGGGTTACGCGGGGATCACGCAATTTTTCCCCGGCGTCATCCTCGGCCTGTACTGGAAACGGACCTCCATGCCGGCGGTCTTCTGCGGGATGATCGCCGGAGTGGGGACGGTGGCATACCTGATGCTTACCCACCGCGACTCGTTCCACGGTTGGAGTGCGGGCTTCCTAGCGCTCTGCCTGAACTTCCTGGTGACGGTGGGGGGCAGCCTGCTCCTGCCGGCCGGTGAATCAGTCGCTGAGCCTTTCAATCATGACGCGGTCTGAGGCCTGAACGCAGACCATGTCGAGCCGTCCCTCACCAGTGGCGGTAAAGCGGTGCGGTGTTGCCGGCCCCGCGACGCGATACTCGCCCGCGTCGTTCGTCTCCGCGAGCCCGTTGACCCGATCCCACCTCTTGCCGCCGTAGCGCCAGAACTGCCGGTAGACAACGACCCACGCACTGTCCACCGCATCGCCGCCTTCATCCAGTACTCGCCCGCGGATCGCACACTCGGGCGGCAGCCGGATCTCCGCGCTCGTCACCCGCTCATCGCGGCCCAGCGCGATCAGCCGGCGTGCCGCGTGATCCAGGAATCCGCGGCGGCTCCCGGCGACCTTCTACGTCCCCGCCGGCAGTCCCGTGAATTCGAACCGACCCGAGACGTCCGTCTCCGCCACCAGCCAAATGGAACTCGCCGACGCCGACAAGCGGACCGTGGCCCGCGCGACCGGTGCGCCGGACAGCGCATGAACCACGTGCCCTTCGATCGAGCCTCCACCCGGCGCAGGCTGCGCCGTGGCCATCCCCGCGCCGATGATCACAATCGCCACCACGCACCGCATCGCTCTTCATTGCAGGCGCTGTTACTCTGAACTTGTGCTCCCCCTCATCGCCCTCGCCGCCATCACCGCCGTCCTCGATCCCAACCCCGTCATCACCGGGAACTGCAACCCCACCCGCGTTCACTTCACCGGGCGCATCGCCTCCGGCGCGGCCGCCAAAATCACCTACACCTGGATCCGCCTCAACCACCCTGCCGGCCCCGCCCAGACCCTGGAACTTGCCAAGCCCGGCTCGGCGCCCGTCAGCTACGACCTCTTCATCCGCAAGTCCGAGGACGGCGCTGTGACGCTACGGATCCTGCTGCCGGGCGAGATCGATTCCGCCAAAGTGCGCTACCGCGTTACGTGCAAATGAAAGCGGCGGCGCTATACTTTTTATTCGGAATGAAACTGCCGTTCGCCCTTTTCCTCCTCGCCGTGTCCGCGTGGGGTGCCGCTTGCACGGACACAGAGAAGTGCACCGAGTGGGTCGCGCTGCCGGAGTCGCCGTGGCGCTCGCGGATCTTCACCAGCTACCCGCTCGATACGCCGAATCCGTCCATCACTCGCGCCTTTGTCCTGGTACACGGGACAAATCGCGACGCCGACAACTACTTCCGCACCGCGCTTGCCGCGGCATTTCTCGCCGGCGCGCTCGACGACACCATCGTCATCGCTCCGCACATCACCAGCGCCACCAACGGCTGCCAGGACAAACTCGCGCTCCACGAAGTGAGTTACAGTTGCGGCGGGGATAGCTGGCGCAGCGGCGGCACCTCCACCAGCAACGACCGGATCACCAGCTTCGATTTCGTCGACCAGATCCTGCGCAAACTCGCCAACCGCCGCACGTTCCCCAACCTGAAGGCCATCGTCGTCGCCGGACACTCCGCCGGCGGCCAGTTCGTGGACCGCTACGCCATGGCCAACCAGGTGCACGATAAGCTCGGCGTCCCCATCACCTACCTGGTGGCGAACCCCTCCAGCTACGCCTATCTGGACTCCACCCGCCCGCGCGGCGAAAGCGGCCAGTTCCGCGATTACCAGGATGCGCGCAACTGCACCACATACAACCGCTGGCCCTACGGTCTGGACGGCCGCGCCGGCGGCTACACCGCGAAGCAGAGCGACGAGCAACTGCGCCGCCAACTCGCCGAACGCCCCGTGACCTACCTGCTCAGCGAACTCGACACGCTCCCGCTGGCCGGCTTCGACGGCTCCTGTCCGGCGATGGCGCAAGGCCCCAACCGCCTGGCGCGCGGCCAGGCATTCTCCCGCTACATCAACGAAAAATTCGGAGCCCACCACAAGGCCGTGATCGTGCCGCTGTGCGGGCACAACGCCCGCTGCGTGTTCACCAGCGATCCCGCCCTGGAAGTCGCGTTCCCCAACTGACTCATGCTTGAAACCATTCATCCCGGGGCCGCCGCGCCAGACGCGCGCGCCGCCCTTTTCGATTTCGACGGCACACTTTCGCTCATCCGGACCGGATGGATGGACGTCATGGTGCCCATGATGGTGGAGATCCTCGCCGATCTCAACACCGGTGAAAGCGAGGCGCAACTCCGCGCCGTGGTCGAGGACTACGTATGGCGGCTCACCGGCAAGGAGACGCTCTACCAGATGATCGAGCTGGCGGATCAGGTGAAGCGCCGCGGCGGCACGCCGCTGGAGCCGCTGCGCTACAAGCGCATGTACCTCGATCGCCTCGACGCCGTCATCGCCGGACGTATCGCCGAGCTCAAGAGCGGCCACTGCCCGCCCGACAAGTACCTCGTCCCCGGTTCCCGCGCGCTGCTCGAAGACCTGCGCCACCGCGGCTTGCGCCTGTACCTGGCGAGCGGCACCGACGAGGTCTACATGAAGGCCGAGGCCGACCTGCTGGATGTGACCCGCTACTTTGACGGCGGCGTTTTCGGCGCGCTCGACGACCTCGACGCCTTCTCCAAGCGCATGCTCGTGCAACGCATCATCCGGCTGCCCGGCATCAGCGGACCACAGCTCATCGCCTTCGGTGACGGCTACGTCGAAATCGAAGAAGTAAAGCTCGCCGGCGGCGTCACCATCGGGGTGGCCACCGATGAGCCCGAGTGCCGCACGCCCGACGAATGGAAGCGCCGCCGCCTGATCGGGGTGGGCGCCGATTACATCGTCCCCAATTTCCTTTGCCGGCAGGCCCTGCTGCCGATGCTCTTTGCCAACCATGAGCCGCTATAAATCCTTCGACCGCTCGCGCCTGCTGGTCCAGCCCCTGGCGGAGCGTACTCACGATCTCCAACTCAACCGCTGGCTTTCCCTCGACGACGCCACGCCGCCCTTCGAGCACCCCGACCTGCCCGCGCTCGCCGCACGCCTCGCCGCGGCGCGCGAACGCGGTTCCGCCCGCATCCTCATGATGGGCGCGCACGTGCTCCGCGGCGGAGTCAACCGCCACATCATCGACCTGATGGAGCGCGGCGCCATCGATCACATCGCCATGAACGGCGCCGGCGCGATTCACGATTTCGAAATCGCGCGCATCGGCGCCACCACCGAGAGCGTCTCCCGCTACATCCGCACCGGCGAATTCGGGCTCTGGCGGGAAACCGGCGAGTTGAACGATTGGATCCGCGAAGCGGCCGCCAACGATCTGGGATTCGGCGAAAACGTCGGCCGGCGCATCGCCGAATCCGGCTGGCCTTACCGCGAACTCTCCGTCTTTGCCGCGGGGTGGCGTCTCGGCGTCCCCGTCACGGTGCATGCGGGCATCGGCTACGACATCATCCACGAGCACCCAAACTGCGACGGCGCCGCGGTGGGCGCGGCGAGCTACCGCGACTTTCTCATCTTCGCCAACACCGTGGAGCGCCTTGAAGGCGGCGTGCTGCTCAACTTCGGCAGCGCCATCATGGGCCCCGAAGTCTACCTGAAGGCCCTCGCCATGTCGCGCAACGTGGCCCGGCAGGAAGGGCGCGTAATTCGCAACTTCACCACCGCCGTTTTCGACCTGGTGCCCATCCGCGGCGACTTCCGCAAGGAACTCCCCAAGACCGATCCCGGCTACTATTTCCGCCCGCAGAAGACGATCCTGGTGCGCACCGTGGCCGATGGCGGCGAGAGTTTCTATTTCGCCGGGGAACACCGCGCCACCATGCCCGCTCTGTGGAGGCTGCTGCGATGACCACCGGCGAGATCCTCGCGGCATTCCGCGGGTTGCGGGTGCTCGTGGTGGGCGACGTCTGCCTCGATCGCTGGTGCCGGTACGATCCCGCGCTGGCCGACCCCTCGCGCGAAACCGGCATCCCGCGCATCGGCGTGATCTCCACCGAGGTCACGCCCGGCGCCGCCGGCACGGTGGCCAACAACCTGGCAGCGCTCGGCGCCGGACGCGTCGCCATCCTCGGAATGGTGGGGGACGACGGCTTCGGCTACGAACTGCGCGGCGCACTGGACGCGCGCGGTATCGAGTCCGGACTGCTGGTGAACGCGCCCGGCATCCCGACTTTCACCTACACCAAGCTCATCAACCAGGCGACCGAGATCGAAGACCTGCCGCGCGTGGATTTCGTGTACACCCGCGAACTGCCGCAGGAAATCGACCGCGAGATGGTCGAGCGCTTCCGGCAGGTGGCCGGCGAGTTCGACGTGATCCTGGTCTCCGACCAGGCGGAGACGGAATTGGGCGGCGTCGTCACCCCGCGCATGCGCGAGGCCCTCGCGGACGTCCGCGCGCTGGTCTGGGTCGATTCGCGAATGCGCCCGGAACATTTCCGCAACGCCGTGGTCAAACCCAATCAGCACGAAGCGGAAGCGGCATCGCGACGCCTGTTTGGTCGAGTGGATTATGCCGCCTTCCGCGAGCACATCGCGGCCCCGGCACTGATCGTCACGTTCGGAGGAGACGGCGCGCTGGTGGTGACCGCGGGAGGAGAACACCGCGTGCGGACGCGGCCGGTGGAGCACCCGGTGGATATTTGCGGCGCGGGCGACAGCTTCAGCGCCGGCGCCGCCATGACCCTGAAAGTGAGCGGCGACCCGGTGTTAGCTGCCGAATTCGGCAACCGGGTCGCCAACATTACCATCATGAAAAAGGGCACCGGCACGGCGTCGCCGGAGGAAGTCCTCGCGGCCGACGCGTAGCCGGTCCGCCGTCTACTGCGCCGGCGGAGCCGATTCCGGAGCTTCCTTGCCGCGGTGGCAGGTGTAGCAGGTGACTTTCACCTTCGCGTCCGCGCCCAGTGTCGCGTTGGCGTCGTTCATGATCTTGATCATCTTGCGCGCGACGATCTTGTGCGGATTGTCGTCGCTCGCCATGTCGCCCTGCACGTGGCAGAACATGCAGTTCACGCCCAGCGCGGTGCGGAAGGCTCCCATCATCGGGCGCACCTGGTCGGGCGTCAGTAGTTGGAGGTTCTTCGGCGGTCCACCGGGGCCCCGCTTGGGTTGATCCTGCGCCATGACCAGCGTGGCGGCAAGGAAGAGAATTGTGGCTAGCAATCGCATCGTTCGGTTCCCTCAATGAGTTAGTTAATCTGCAACGTTTGCTTCGTCGTTTCCCGCTACTCGCCCCGCCCGCCTCCGGCACTCCGTCCGGCCCCCGGTTTGGGCATAGGTTTCCTCGGCAGCATCTCAGGCCGATTTGCTGTATTGTACACGAACCACGCCATCACGGCCGAAGCCTGCTCGAGGTCGCCGGGGACGAGGTGGTCATACACGTCCATATTGGAATGGTGCGTGCGAGTCCCGTATTCCAGGGGATCCTGGATGAACTGGAACGCCGGCAACCCAACGGCGTCGAACGCCATGTGATCCGTGCTGCCGGTGTTGCGGATGGTGAGGGTGGTCACGCCGGAGTCCTTTAGCGGGGCGATCCAGCTTTCAAAGATCGGCCGCACCTCGTCGTTGTCCTGAATGTAGACGCCGCGGATCCTGCCGCCGCCGTTGTCGAGGTTGAAGTACCCGGACAGCATGGCGTGCTCCGGCTTCGGCTGCATATCTGCCGGGTCGGCAAAATGCGCTTTCACGTACGCGCGCGATCCGAGCAGCCCCTGTTCTTCCGCGGTCCACAGCCCCAGCCGCACGGTCCGCTTCATCTTCAGGTCCAGCGTTTTCAGGATACGCATCGCCTCCAGCGCCACCGCGCTGCCCGCGCCGTTATCGGTGGCGCCGGTGCCTCCGGTCCACGAGTCGAAGTGGCCTCCAAGCATGACGAAGCCAGCGTGCGGATCCGTCCCCGGGATCTCCGCGGTCAAATTGAACGAGTCGCCGGGATCGGTGAACTTCGCTCCCAGGTCGAACTCCAGGGTCACCGGGATGTTCTTTGCGAGCAGTCGCGCGATTCGGTTGTAGTGCTCGTTGGTGACCACCACCGAAGGCGGGGGCAGTTCCTCGCCTGGATTTTGCGAGCCCGCCGCCTGCCCCATGATCGTCCCGCCGTCCGGACCGTTGCCCGGGGTCAGCACCACCAGCGCGCCCTCTTCCCGCAGGAACTTGTTCAACTGCGTACGGAAGCCGCGCCCGGCGAAGCCGCCGCGCCCCGCCGCGCCCGGACCACCGCGTCCGCCTGCCGCCGCTCCCGGAGTCGAACGGAAAAAGCCCAGTGGCAGGGACGCCGGATTACCGCTTGCCGGGTCCGGACCTTCGGCCGCGGCGGCCAGTTCTTCGTCTGTGAGCCGGTGCGAGAGCGCCATCTCCGAGAGCGTCGAAGGGTGGGTGGGCGCGGTCAGCACGATCTTGCCTTTCAGCTTGCCCTTCCACTTCTCCATCTCCTCGGCGTTGGTGATCACCGCCATCACCGCCTGCCCGCTCACCGCGCCGTTCGTGCCCGGCGACCACGGCTGCTGAAACCCGATGATCGGCTGGAACTCCGGTTCCTTCATCATGGCCGAGAACCGCGTCGCCGCCCATCCGCGCCCGAACGGACCCCACGGCTCCATCTTCACTCCGGAGATGCCCCATTCCTCCAGTTTCTTCACCGTCCAGTTTGCCGCGTCCTTAATGTTCGGCGATCCGGTGAGCCGCGGACCGTACACGTCCGTGAGATAGAACACGGTGTCCATGACGCGCGAGTTTCGCCCGAATGCCTCCGCCTTGATCCGGTGCAGCACCCCCAGATCGACCCGTTCCGGTTCCACAGCCTGAAGCCACAGCACAGCGCCCAGGCCCAAAGCGCCGGCGACTAACCATTTCCGCATGTGCGCGAAGATAGCACACTCAAACCCGGATGGTACACTTGAGTTTCCTTCATGCCTCCACGTCCCGTGCCGGCGCCCGCGCAGACAACCGCCTGGCTCCGTCCCGCGATTCTCGCGCTCACCGCACTGCTGCTGCTCACCTGGTTCACCGGCGAGATCGCCGATACCGACATCTGGCTGCACCTGATGACGGGCCGCCACACGCTGGAAACGCGCGCGCTCACGGTGCCCGACCCCTTCAGCTACACCAGCAGCATCGACAGCCCGGCCTATCCCGGTGAAGCCAGGACCCGTTACTTCAACCTGACCCACGAATGGCTGGCGCAGATCGCGATGTACCTGGTCTACTCGGCCACCGGCTTCCCGGGACTTGTGCTGCTGCGCGCGCTGCTGCTCATCGCCTTCTGCGCGCTGGTGGGGCTGATGGTCTGGTGGCGCAGCCAGGGCTTTCTGCGCGCGGTCGCTGCCGCGATCGCCGCCGGAGCGGTGGCCATCAACTTTCAGCAGAGCCGCCCCTTCCTGGTGACCTTCGTCTTTCTCGCCGCGACCATGGCGATTCTGGAGCGCCGCCGCTGGATGTGGGCGCTGCCCGCCGTCTTCCTGATGTGGGCCAACATGCACGGCGGGTACTTTATGGGATGGGCCATGATCGGCGCATACTGCGGGGAGGCGCTGCTCGACCGCCTGCGCAAACGTCCGGTCGAAGGCGAGCGCCAACTCTGGATGGTGGCCGTGGCGTCCTTTGCCGCCTCCGCGATCAATCCCAACGGCCTGCGCGTCATCGAGATCATGTTGAACTACCGCGCCAGCGGGATTCAGGCGAGCAACCTCGAATGGCAATACCCGGCATTCTGGGAACCCAGCGCGTACAGCTTCGTGCTGTTCGGTTCGCTGCTCGTGATGCTGCTCCGCCGCCGGGAGACGCGCGCCGCCGATTGGCTGCTGCTCCTCGTGTTCGGCGCCGCCAGCCTGCTCGCCGTGCGCAACACCATCCTCATGGGTCTCGTGGGCAGCGTGCTGCTCTTCGCCTACCTGCCCTCGTGGAAGCGCGCGCTGCCCGCGGCCGCGACTTACGCCGCCGCGGCAGCCCTGATCGCCGCCGCCGGACTCCATTGGCGCTCCGGCGACTCCTTCCAGTTCCACGAAGCCGCCTGGCAACTGCCGGTTCGCGCCGCCGATTTTCTGGCCGAACACAAAGTCTCCGCCCGCATGTTCAACACCTACGCCAACGGCGGATACCTTGTCTGGCGTCTCTGGCCCATGCAGAAGGATTTCATCGACCCGCGCGGTTTAAGCGAGCAGGCCTTCGCCGATTATCAGCACATCCTGCAATACGCGCCCGACGTGAACGCCCTGCTGGACAAGTACGGCATTCAGGTGATTGTGGTGGACGGCTTCGACCGCTTCAGCGGACAGGTGCGCGGCCTGCCAATCGCACTTTCCGATCCAGCGCAGCGCACCTGGAAACTGGTGCAGGCCGATGAGCGAGGCATGGTCTTCATGCGCAATCCACCGGCGGGCGTACAGCCGCTGAACAACCTGCAGGCCATCGGCAGCATCGAATTCGCCTGCAAGGAACAACTCGACCGGGATCCCTCGCACCCGGGCTGCGCCAACGGGCTCGCCCAGGTCTACGGGAGCATCGTCGGCGACCGTGCGCGCGCCGCTCAGTGGGCCGCCGTCTACGAATCGCGCAGGTAGCCGGTCAAGCCGCCCCGATGCACTCGAGGATGAAATACTTCTTCCCGTCCTCGCGCGCGATCTGTCCGGCGATTTGCCACTCGCATCCGTCCGCGATGTAGATCCGCCGGTAGCTGTCGTACTCCACGCCGATCTCGCGCCGCAGGCGCTCCTGCTCCACTTCGCGCGTATCGCCGGGCTCCCAGTGGTTCTTCGCGACCGAAAACAGGTTCATCGCTGCGACAGGTCCCGAATGTGGAGGTCCTTGAACCACATGTTGCCGCCGCCGCCCGCGTGCAGTTGCAGCGCGATCGTGCCGTCGAAGGACTTGGGCGACGGATCCGTGTAATCCAGGATTTTGATGCCATTGAGGATGCACACGAAGTGGTTGCCTTCCACCTTGACCAGCATGTCGTTCCAATCGGTGGGACGCAGCACGTACTCGTATTCCGGAGAGGGCCACGCGATCCAGCCGCGCCCGTCGCCATAGAGTCCGCCGGTGTGATGGTTTTCCGTGCGGTCCATTTCGAACTGCATGCCCTGCGACACGTCCACCGTTCCGGGTTTGAAGCGCGTGTGGCAGAACAGCCCGCTGTTGCCGTTGCCCGCGAACTTGAAGCGCAGCGACATCCAGAAGTCCTTGTACTCCTTGGTGGTCTGCAGGTATCCGTACGCTTTGGATATGCCCACGCCGTGGATGGCTCCATCCTCCACGGTCCATTTCTCCACGCCCACCGGCTCCCATCCGGTCAGGTCCGTGCCGTTGAACATCGATACCCACTGTTCGTTGGGAAGCGGAGCGCGGTTGCGGGGTGTTTGCGCCGCCAGCAGGAGGGGAAGTGCGAGTAGTAAAAGTGATCTACGCATGCTCATCGAGTTCTATCATAAAACGATGCCCCCGCGAATCGTGGCCCGCCCTTTCTACCGTCCGCCGGACGAGTCCCTGCGCTATCTTCCCGAGTGCCCGCGACAGCTGGCCGGCACCTCGACACTGGCCTGGGTCGCGATTCAGCACGGCGCCGGGATCCACCAGGGCAGCCTCAACCTGCTCGATCTCCTCACGCACGAAAACCGGAGCCACCCGCTGCCGGGACGCCCCGGCTTCTTCGCCGAGACCGCCGATCCCGACGTGCTCATCGTCGGACTCGAACGGCGGCTGGTCCGCTTCCACCTGCGCTCCGGCGAGATCCTGGAGACTCTCGCCCGCCTGCCCGAAGATCCCCGCGTGATCATCAACGACGGCATCGGGGTTCCCGGCGGCGTCATCTTCGGCACCAAGCACCTGGAGTTCAGCCTCCCCATCGCCACGCTCTACCACTACGGCGCGGGGTTGCGCGAATTGCGCGGCGGGCAGACCTGTTCCAACGGAAAGTACCTGCGCGGCGACCTGCTGATCGACATCGATACCCAACCCAAAACCATCACCGAGTACCGGTATCGCGAGGACGCGCCCCTCGAACCACTGCGCCGGATCGCGCCACCCGGGCGCCTGCCCTCCCTGCCCGATGGGCTGCGCCCTACGCCGTCCGGCGACGCCATCGTGGTGGCGTATTACAACCCGGGGCACGTCCCTGACGGACTCGCGCAGGAAATCCGCATCGCCGATGGCGAAGTGCTGCGCGAATGGATCCTGCCCGGCTCGCCGCGCGTCACCTGCCCGGAGTATGTGGAGATCGGCGGGCGCGCGCATCTGCTGTTCACGACCGCGGTCGAAGGCATGCCGGAAGAGACCCGCGCCATCGCGCCCGAAGCCGGAACCATGTTCGTGGCCAGTGTGGCGTAGGCCTGCCGGCAACGGCAAATGAGCCGTTGCGCGCTACTCCAACCGCTCCCCGAGCACCTTGCTCCGCTGCTCCTCGCGGAACGCCTTCAGCTTTTCCCTTAACTCGGGGCGCGCATTGGCCAGGATCGCCACTGCCAGCAGCGCGGCGTTGCGCGCGCCGGCCGGGCCGATCGCCAGGGTCCCCACCGGAATTCCCGCGGGCATCTGTACCGTGGAGAGCAGGGAATCCATCCCTTTCAACGACGCGCTTTCCATCGGCACGCCGAGTACGGGCAGCACTGTGTGGGCGGCGCACACGCCGGCGAGGTGCGCCGCGCCGCCCGCCGCCGCGATCACCACTTCCACACCGCGACCCTCGGCGGCGCCCACATACTCCTCGGTCTCCCGCGGAGTACGGTGCGCGGAAAGAACCCGGCACTCATGCTCGACACCGAATTTGCGAAGCATTTCCGACGACTGGCGCATGACGTCCCAGTCCGATCTGCTTCCCATCAGCACGATCACCAGCGGATTGCCTGTCATATGCTACTGCCCCTGGACCATGGAGTAGCCGTCCACACCGGCGAAGCTGCGCAGCGGCAGCGCCACCGATACCTCGATGCCCGCCGCCGCGATCCGCTGCGGCACTTCGAGCACCTTGGGTACGCTCACCGCGCCGGTGGCAAGGTACCGGCAGCGGAAGCTGTCCGTGCAGAACGTTTCCCCGATGCCGGCGGGCCACACTTTGACGCCGCGGTTGTCGATCACGTCCAGCTTGAGGCCGTCGCCGGCCAGTTTGCCGACCGCCTCGGCCAGCGCCGAGGCGTCCCTTGAGGGCCAGTACACGAATACGTCGATGCCCTTCAGCTCCATCGCCGTGCTGCCTTCCGCGCCGGCGGCGCCCGCCGCGGCCGCCGGACGCGACTTGTAGCTCACCGGCTGCAGCGTGTTCGGCTTCTGTCCCAGCCGTTCGATCACCGCCGCGGCGAATTCCTTCGTCCCCACCTTCAACCTGCTCACGCCCTCGGTGAAGATGTCGTAGGTGTGGATGCCGTCCTCGATCGTGCGCAGCCAGGCGTTGTGCACCCGCGCCGCCGCTTCGGGCTGGTTGATGTGCACCAGCATCAGCACCGCGCCCAGCAGCAGCCCACTCGGATTCGCCAGGTTCTGCCCCGCGCGCCGCGGCGCCGACCCGTGAATGGCCTCGAACATCGCGCACTTGTCGCCGATGTTCGCTGATCCGGCCAGCCCTACCGATCCCGCGATCTGCGCCGCGACGTCGCTCAGGATGTCGCCATACAGGTTCGGCAGCACGATCACGTCGAAAGCCTCCGGCGTGTCGGCCAGCTTCGCCGCGCCGATGTCCACGATCCACACTTCCTTCCGGATCTCCGGATACGCGGCGGCGATTTCGTCGAACACCTTGTGGAACAGGCCGTCGGTCATCTTCATGATGTTGTCCTTCATGAAGCACGTGACCTTCTTGCGGTTGTGCAGCCGCGCGTACTCAAACGCGTAGCGCACGATTTTCTCCGATCCCGGCCGCGAAATCACCTTAAGGCAACTGGTGACTTCGGGGCTGATCTGGTACTCGATCCCGGCGTAGAGGTCCTCCTCGTTTTCGCGGACGATCACCACATCCATGTCCGGATGCCTGGTATCCACGAACGGGTGGTACGAGACGCATGGACGGACGTTGGCATACTGGCCGAGCGTCTTGCGGGTGGTCACGTTCAGGCTCTTGAATCCGCCGCCCTGCGGCGTCGTGATCGGAGCCTTGAGGAACACCTGGGTCCGCAGCAGCGATTCCCACGAGCTCGGTTCGATGCCGGCCGCGTTGCCGCGCAGATAGACCTTTTCGCCGATCTCGATGGTCTCAATGTCGAGAGCCGCTCCGCCCGCCTCCAGAATCTGGAGCGTCGCGTTCATGATTTCCGGACCGATGCCGTCGCCGTATGCGACCGTGATAGGAGTTTTGGCTGCCATACCAGGAATACACAGGATATTGGAGAGCACCACATCCCGCAACCGCCCGATAGTAGCGTTTCCTGCGGCAGCCCGCGCCGGATCACTTCTCCAATTCAAAACCGATCGTAATCGTTGTCGCTGTCTCTACCGGTTGCCCGTTCAACAGCGAGGGAGAGTACAGCCATTTCTTCACCGCGTCCAGCGCCAACTGCGCGAGGGCCGGATTCACTTCCGTATTCACCACCTTCGGATTCAGCACGCTGCCGTCCGTGCCCACTACGGCGCGAATGATCACACGACCCGTGATGCCCTGCTGCTGCAACGCCTCCGGATATTCCGGACGCGTTTGCCGCAGGAGTTTCATAGGCTGCACGTTGCCGCCTACGGGAATGCGCTGCGCACCCGGCGCGGGTCCCATCCCCGGCGCCGCCGCGCGCGCCTGTGCCGGACCTTTCGAGCCGACGACGGTCACGGTCTCGCTGGTTTCGCCAAGCTCCAGGTGCGCGGGCGCGCTGGCGATCTTGCCAGGCTCCACCACGGCCGCGACCTTCGCCACCTTGAAACCACGCGAGCGGAATTCGAGCTCGTAATGTCCCGCCGGAATCGCACGGAATGCGTACTCGCCCGCGGCGCCGGCGCGCGTCAGTTCCTCGTTGCCCGCGTCGAGGTTCTTTGCCCGCACTTCCGTTCCCGGTACACGTGCCCCGCTGGGATCCGTCACGATCCCCACCAGAGCGCCGGCGCCGGCTTGCGCCTGCGCGTGCGACGTCACACCCGCCACGGCCAACAGCACGAGCGCCGCGGCCAGGGGCGCTGCGAGCGCCATCCTGCGGCCCAGCGGCGCGCGATTCCGCGTGCGATCCAGCAGCGCGCGCACGCGCCCTTCGAAATCGCCCGCATCCGCCATTGCCGGCGCTTCCACCGTGAGCCCGCGAACCAGGTCCACCAGGTGCCCGGCATACTCCGCCGCGCCGATGCCGCGCTCCAGCACCGCATCGTCCACCGCGCGCTCGCGCTCGCGGCGCTGTTCCTTCGCCGCCAGCCACGCCAGAGGGTGGAACCACCACAGACAGCAGGCCGCCTGCGCCATCACCTGCGCCACCAGGTCGCGGCGCTGCACGTGAATCAGTTCGTGCAGCAGCACCGCGCGCATCCGCTCCGCGCTCCAATGGCGCGAAGCCACGGGAAGCGCGATCACCGGACGCAGCACGCCCCACACCATCGGCACCGGCGCGCTCGGACTTTCAACCACCCGGACGGTGCGCGGTATCCCGCGGCGCGTCACGACCGCCGAACCCGCCAGCAGCCGCCGCGCCCGGAGCGCGCCGCCCGCGAAACGCGCCGCTACCGCCGCCATCCCCGCTAGGTAGATCCAGGCCAGCGGATTCGACCCCGGACGCGTGGGCGCCGGCGGCGGCACTCCGCGCGGCGCTTTCCCTATCACTGTGACGTTCGTCCCCACGTCCGGCGTGGTCGCGCCCGCCGGCACCGGCACGCTCCACTTCGGTGCCAACGCGATCGCCGCCGGCAGAGCCAGAAGCGCGCCGAATACCAAGCTCCAGGTGTAGTGCCGGAGCGCAGCCGAGCCCCGCGCCAACAACCGCGCCGCCGCGAATCCCGCCACCAGGATCGCCGTCCCCTTCCATGCGGCTTGCACCGCGAAATCCGTGAACCCGATCATCGTTCGCCGTCCTTTCTTGCCTGCTCCACCATCCGCGAGATGCGGTCGAGGTCCTGGCGGCCGAGGTTCGCCGCGGAGAGATCCAGCAGCGCCGCGACCGTTTCCTCCACGCTGCCGCCGAAAAACGTGGACACCATGTGGCGCAGCGCGTTCCGGCGTGCCGAATCGCGGCCCACTACCGGCAGGTATACGTAGCGCAGCGCCTCTTCCTCGTGGCGGATGTGACCTTTCTCTTCGAGGACCCGCAGCTTCGCCCGCACCGCCGAATAGGTCGGCGCGTCGGCCATTTCCCCGTGAATCTCCGACGCCGTCGCCCGGCCCTTTTGGTACAGGATGTCCATGATTTGCCGTTCGCGCCGGCTCAGGTTACGATGTCCGTCTTTCCGCATATATTGTGCTGTAAAAACAGCAGCCTGTTGCAAAACTAGCACTACGGCCACGGAGTGTCAAGCGGGAAGTTCGCCTGGCCGTCCCGCGCCGGAGCCTCGTGCAGCCGATCTCGTGTATAAAGGACAGGTGTGGCATAGACCAAGCGAATCCTCCCGGGCATCGCACCGCGAGCACCTGCCGGCCGTCGCGCTTGCCGCGGTCTGCGCCCTGGGACTGGCGCTGAACATCTGGATCGCCCTGCTCAACCAGACCGGCCTGGGTGTGGACTTCAACCAGTTCTATTCCGCCAGCCGCCTGGCTGGAACCGGCCATCTTTACGATTGGGACGCACTGCGAAAAATCGAAGCTGAGAACGGCCTGGAAGTACCCACCGGCCGGCTTCCGGTTGTGATTTACGGATACCGGATATTCGGCGGACTGCCCTACACCGCGGCCCGCGCCACATGGATGGTCCTCAGCATTGCTGCCCTGGCGGCCTTTGCCGCCTGGTGGCCCGGGGCCCGTCCGCAGTGGATGGGCGCCGCTCTTGCGTGGTCGCTTCCCGTGACGTTCGTCATCCTCTTCGGCCAGGACGTCCCGTTCTGGCTGATGTTCTTCGCCATGGCTCTGGTGTTGCTCGAACGGAAGAAGGAATGGAGCGCGGGTGTTGTGTTCTCGCTCTGCATCTGCAAGTTTCACCTCGCCCTGGGGATCCCAATTCTGCTGGTCGCGCGGAAATGCTGGAAGACGTTGATCGGCGGTGCCATCGGGGTTTCCGTATGGATCGGCGCGAGCTTTCTGCTGGAGGGCCCCGGTTGGCCGATGGCGTACCTGAAGATGTCGCACATGCCGACGTTTTCTCCCGCCGCCGACCGCATGCCGAACGTTTACGGCATCGCTTCCTGGATACCCTGGACGTCGGCGGCGGAGGTCGCAGGCGGGATCGCGGTGGCGCTGCTCCTTTGGACGGTGTGCCGCCGCGGCGGTACCGGCCTCGGCATGGCCGGCGCGGCGGCGGCGGCTTGCGGCGTCCTTCTCGGACACCATTCGTATGCGGGCGATTGCGCGCTTCTGATTCCGCTGACGGTTCTGACGGTTCAACGCCCCGGCGCGCCGCGATGGCTGAAGATCTGGGCCGTGGCGACGCTCACTCCGGCGCCGGTGCTGCTATTGCTTTCGAATCGGCCGCTGCTGGCGCAGTTATGGATAGCGGCTTTCGTCGTCACCGCGGTCTGGTTGGGACGAGGTAAGGCGCCGGACGTTCCCGCACCCGCATACAATGAGGGTTGATCACCACCTCCAACCGCAACTTCGCGCGTTTCGCCTGGCTGACCCTGGCGTGGAATCTCGCCGTCGTGCTCTGGGGCGCCTATGTCCGGGCCACCGGTGCCGGCGCGGGATGCGGCAACCACTGGCCGCTGTGTAACGGTGAAGTCCTGCCGCAAGCGCCCGGCGCCAAGACCCTGATCGAATTCACGCACCGCGCCATGACCGGCATTGACGCCTTCGTGGTCCTGGCCCTCATCGTATGGGCCTTCCGCGCGTTCCCCAAGGGCCACCCGGTGCGGCTCGGCGCGACCCTTTCCACGATCTTCCTGGTCACCGAGGCGTTGATCGGCGCCGCTTTGGTGAAACTCGAACACGTGGCGCAGAACCCCTCGTCCGCTCGCGGATGGTCGCTCTCCACTCACCTCGTCAACACTCTCACGTTGATCGCCTGCCTCACCCTCACCGCCTGGTGGTCCGGCGGCAAACCGGCGGTCCACGTTCGCGGACGCGACGGCGTCCTGGCGACCTTCACCCTTGCCTTCGTCGTGCTGCTCGGGATCAGCGGCGCCATCGCCGCCCTCGGCGACACCCTCTTCCCGGCGAGCAGCTTCGCCGAAGGATGGGCGCACGATTTCGACGCCTCGGCGAACATCTTCGTCCGCCTGCGCATCTGGCACCCCATCATCGCCGCCGCCGCCGCGCTGTGGATTCTTTATTACGCGATCTCGTGCGCCGCGCGCCGCCCCGACGTACGCCGCTTCGCCGTTTTCGTCCTCGCCGCCCTGATGATGCAACTCATGGCGGGCACGGCGAACCTGCTGCTCGCAGCTCCTATCGGGCTGCAGCTGGTCCACCTGTTGCTTGCCGACACCCTCTGGATTTGTCTGGTCGTGCTCGCCGCCGCCATCCTCTCGCCGCCCCTTGTGGTACCATCCCCGCGATGAGCCGAGTGCTGGTGATCGCCATCCTGGCTGCCGCTCTGCACGCGCAGCCACCATCTTCCGCCGGTCCACGGCCCCCTTCGCCGGCCGCGCTCCCGCCTCAGGCATCACCGGCATCGCCCTCCTTCGGCGCCACCGGCAGCGACGAACTTCTCAAGCGCGTGGACGACGTCCTGTGGCGCCTGGAGTTGGCCGATATCGCCGTCATCGATAAGATCGAGTACACCAGCCTGCCGCCGGTGCACGTACCCAACCCGCGCGCTCCGGGTGCCGGCAACCCGCTGATCATCCGCGCCTATACCTTCATCCCCAGGAATCTGGACCGCTCGAAGAAGCAGCCGCTGATCGTCTTCTGCCACCAGGGGGTCCACGCCAACCAGGACACCCGCGATGCCCACGTCTTCCGCGAACTTCTCGAACAGGGCTACTCCATCATCTCCGCCGATTACCGCGGTTCCACCGGCTACGGCCGCGGCTTTTACGAACAGATCGATTACGGCGGGCGGGAGGTGGACGACGTCTACCTCGCCGGCCAATGGATGCTCGAGAACTACCCGTTCCTGGACCCCAGACGCGTCGGCGTCGTCGGCTGGAGCCACGGCGGACTCATCTCGCTGATGAACGCCTTCCAGCACCCCGAGACTTACGCGGTCGCCTACGCCGGCGTACCCGTGAGCGACCTGGTCGAGCGCATGGGCTACGAGCCTCCGCAATACCAGGCGCTGTATTCGGCGCCGTACCACATCGGCCGCACCGTCCGCGAGGACATCATGGAGTACCGCCGCCGCTCGCCGGTGTACCACGCCGCGGAACTGAAGATCCCGCTCCTGATCCACGGCAACACCAGCGACGAGGACGTGAACGTCATCGAGGTCCAGCACCTGGTCGAGGCGCTGAAGGCCGCCGGCAGGACGTTCGAATACAAGATCTACCAGGATGCCCCGGGCGGCCACTACTTCAACCGACTCGATACCAGGCTCGCCCGGGACTCCCGCCGCGAAATCTGGCGCTTCCTGGCCACCTACCTCAAGCCCGACCATCCGTCCAAGTAACGCCGGCGCCGGCAGCCTGTGCTAGCATGAGTCCTTGTCCGAACCGACCAGTCCCGCGGGCCGCCCGCGCGACCCGTTCTTTTTCATCCTCTCGGTACTCTGCGCCCTCGCCATCCTTCGCCTGTGGATCTCCCCGCTCGCCAACAGTTTCTGGCTCGACGAAACCCTCATCCCCTGGACCGTCCGCGGCGGATTCTCCGCCATCGTCCCGCGCGCCTTCATCAGTCTGCAGTCCATCGCTTTCTGCATGGTGGAATGGCCGTTGTCGCTCCTGGGCGGCGGCGAAGTCGTGGCGCGCCTGCCGTCGGTGGCCGGCGCGCTCGGCGCCACCTGGATTCTGTACCGGATCGGCCGGGAAGCCGAAGGACGCGAACTCGGTTTCTGCTTCGCCACGCTGTTTGTCGTCAACCCGGCGGTCGTCGTCCAGGTCCCTGACGCGCGGCCCTACGCCCTGGCGCTGTTCTTCGAGACTGCCGCGCTCTACTTTCTGCTCGCCTGGATTCGCTCCGCGCGCTGGAAATATGGCTTGCTGTGGATCCTCTCCGCCGCCGCCGCGACCCACCTGCATTACATGTTCGGGATCGCCATCCCGGTGGCGGTTGTGTTCACTCTGTGGTGCATCGCGCGCCGCCGGACGAGGATTTCGCCGGCGCACCTGGCCTTTTGCTGCGCGGCGGGCGTGGCCCTGCTGCTGCCTGCCCTGCCGCAACTGCGCGTGTACGCCGGTCAGCGTAGTCTGCTCTCCTTCCTGGACCGGCCCTCCGCGGGGCATCTGCTGGTTGCACTGCTGCCGGTTTACATCCTGATCGCGCTCGCGCTGGCCGCCATCCTCGAACTGCTCACCGGGAAACTCCCCCGCTGGAGCGCGCCATCTTCCGGCCGCGACGCCGCCACACTCGCGCTCCTGCTGCTTGCCATCCCCACCGTGAGTTACTTCGCCATTTCCCGCTTCACCTCGACCCAACTGTTTTCCGCCCGCTACCTCCTGCCCACGGCGCCGGGCCTGGCGATCTTATGGGGTTGGCTGATCTCGGGGATCCGGTCCGTCAACCTCCGGCGCTTCAGCCTCATCCTGGTGCTGGCCGTGAGTACTTTCCTGGTGGGGGGGGCCGCACTTATGCCGGACTACACGGCCGAGGACTGGCGCGGAGCGGTGCACGCGCTCCCCGAATCCGGCCCCCTGCTGGTGTATTCGGGCCTGGTGGAAACGCGGCATCTGGCCTGGCTCCAAGTTCCAGACCGGTGGGCGTATTTCACAGCGCCGGTAAGCGCATATCGCGCCGGACTATCGCTATCCGATACGTTCGTCCTGCCCTTCGATATAGACCCACCGGGCCAGGCCTACGTGGACGGTTTGCTGGTGTCTCGACTGCGCGGGGAGGCCCACGTCTCCTGCATCCTGCGCCAGTCGTTTTCCGGTGCGAAGTGGGATGCCTGGCTTACCGCCCGCCTGACCGCGATGGGTTTTCAGAGGCAGCGAGAGGCCCGCTTCGGCCGCATCGAAGTGGTCGTCTTCCGCATTCCCGATTCCGCTGCCGCGGCCCCTCGCCGCTAAATCGAGCGCGACGGCATTGCCACGATATCGTCGATCTGGATGGCTTCCTTCACCACGAACGGCTCGCCGTACTTCACCCCGATCTGGTTGCCGTAGAAGCGCGCCACGCTCGCCAGCCGCTCCCGGATCTCCTGCTCGTTGGGGAACAGCGTCGCCCCGTCCCCCGTCTCGCCGTATTGGGAGGTGTAGCTCAACAACGCCGCCATGCGCCGCTCGAATTGCGCGCTGATGTCCACGATGAAACTCGGCCGCACATCCGCGTATGCGCTCGCGTAGAGGATCTTGAACGGGCGGTGCGGCTCGCTGTACTCGTCCAGTTTCCGCAACCCGGCCAGAAAGCACGCCTCATAGCCCATCTCCGCCGCCCGGTAGTGGTCCGGGTGCCGCGCCTGCCAGTAGGGCAGGATCACCACCCGCGGCTGCAATTCCCGGATCTTCGCCGCCAGGGTCATCCGCGCCATGATGTTGTTCTCCAGGCGGGCGTCGGGCATATGCAGGTTGCCGCGGAACTTCAGTCCCAGGTGCCTGGCTGCCGCTTCGCTCTCCGCCACCCGCTGCTCCGGGCTCCCGCGCGTCCCCATATCCCCCGCGGTCAGGTCCAGCACCCCGGTCCGGTAGCCCGCGTCCGCCATCTTCAGTACCGTGCCGCCGCAGGTCTGCTCTACATCGTCGGGATGAGCCGCGATTGCTAAAACGTCCAGGCTCATGCGCGTGCCGCCAATTTCTTTAAGAATTCGTTCATGTTTACCCTGTACTTGAATGCCTTCACGCCGTTGATTGCGATCACAGGCACTTCGTCATTGTACCGTTGCTGCAGTGCCTCATCCCCATCGATGTCGCGCTCCTCGTAGTCGAACCCGGCGCGCCCGCGCGCCGCCATCAGTACCGCTTTGGCTTCGTCGCACAGGCAGCAGCCCTTGCGTGTGTACAGCGTCACCCGCGCTCGCACGGCGTCCTCCCTCTACCAGTACAGGTCCCGGCGCCTGGTGTAGCGCGGACCCCTCGCCATCACGCTGATCGCCGCCGCACCCGCCACGAATCCTCCCACGTGCGCGAAGAAGGCGACGCCGCCCTGGCTGGCGTGCGAGTACGCGATCGACCCCACGCCGCTGAAGAACTGGGTTGCGAACCAGTAGATCAGCATGAGCCACGCCGGAACCTCGATCGTCGTGAAGAAAAAGATAATCGGCACCAGCGTGAGAATCCGCGACTGGGGGAACTTCAGCATGTAGGCCCCCATCACCCCCGCGATGGCCCCGCTGGCTCCCACCATCGGCACCCGCGGGTCCGTGCTCAGCAGGGTCTGGGTCAGCCCCGCGACTGCCCCGCACCCGAGGTAAAACCCGAGGAACTTCCCGTGTCCCAGAATGTCCTCGATGTTGTCTCCGAAGATCCACAGGAACCACATATTCCCCAGCAGGTGCATCCATCCGCCGTGGAGGAACATGGAGGTCAGCACGTTGGCCCAGGCAAAGTTCTCCGGCACCAGTCCGTACGCCGCCACGAACGCGTTGCGCGACCACGGGTCGAGCGAGAGTTCAAAGAGAAAGACCAGCGCGTTGACGGCGATGAGCGCCATCGTGACCACCGGCCGCGTATAGCTTGGCTGCGTGTCGCGGAGAGGAAACATCTATTGCCCCGCCGCGCGCGCCGCGAACTCGGGATGCGACCGCCGCTCCGCCCGCGCCATCAAGGCGCGGATCTCGTCCACTCCGCGGATGCCGCCGCGCGCGCCCAGCGCCGTGCAGTTCAGCGCCGCCATGGCGTTAGAGAAGTCCAGAGCCGCTCCGATCCCCATGCCTTCGAGCACAGCATAACAGAAGGCCCCGTGGAAGACGTCTCCCGCTCCGGTAGTGTCCACGCAGTTCACCACGAACGCCGGCGCGTAGTGGAACCGTCCGCCTTCCAGCGCCAGCGCCCCGTGTGCCCCCAGGGTCATCGCCGCGACCCGGATCCCGTACTCGGCCTGAATCGATACCAGCGCTTTGAAGGGATCGCTCTCCCCGGTCCACGCCGCCGGAAATTCGCTCGATGCCACCAGGTAGTCCACGTTCGGCAGCACGCGCTCGAAGCCGTGATAAATCGTGTCGACGTCGATCGTGACCGGGATTCCGTGGCGCCGCGCGATCTCCGCCGCGCGCGCCACCGCCGGAGTATCGTGCCCGTCGATGTGCAGCAACCGCGCGCAGGTGATCATCTCTTCGGTGATCTCTTCGGGTCGCACTTTCAGGCAGTCGTCGCGCCGCCACAGTACCGTGCGCTCACCGGTGGAGCGGTCGATTACGATGTACGCCGTCTGGTTGGGGCATCCCCGGCGCACGAATACGTGGTCCAGGTTGATCCCGGTTCCCTGCAGGCTGTCGACCTGGATCCTCCCGCGCTCGTCATCGCCCACGGCGCCCACATATTTGGTACGCAGGCCCAGCCGCGCGCACGCCACCATGGCGCTGGCCACCTGGCCTCCCGGACTCAACATTTCCTCGGCAAACGGCACCTTCCCCGCGTACGCCGGGAAGTGCGGCACGATTAACAGCGTGTCGGTGGCGTTCAGCCCGACACCCACCACATCGAATTGCACCATGTGCCCCTATTGTAAGATCCCGAACGCCCTTCGCGCGGAGTAGGGGTCGTGTCTGCCGCGGGTCCATCGCGCGATTGCCTGGAGGCCCTTCTTCGCCACCCCGCCACCCGAATTACCACGCCGACGGGGTCCGCCGGCACTCGCCCTATTGCACGAAGATGTGCTCCTCGTCGCGATCCACCTGCGCAAACAGCAGCACCTTTTCGTCCGGGGAGAGCGCCAGTCCACCGCCGCCGTACATCGGTGGCTTCGCGAGCACGTAGACGGTGCGGGATGCATCGTGCGCGAGGTCGAGATACATAATGGCGGCGTCGTCGGTTTCCGGACGCCGCCGGATGTAGTAGATGCCGTTGCGGCCCAGCGCCCAGTTTCCCCAATCGCCGCGATTCTGGCCACCCACCACCTTGGAGGCCTTCCCCGTGAGAACTCCGTTTTCAATCCGCTGGCGCCAGATGTCGGCGTTGAGCGGATCGGTCCAAAACAGGTACTTGCCATCCGGCGATTCGGCCGATGCGAATCCGGGAGAAGCGGTCACAGGTACCGGAGCGCCTCCGGCGAGTGCGATTCTCCAGATCCGCATCTCGCCGGAACGATTGCTGGCGAAATAGATGAAGCGGCCATCGCGGGACCACGACGGCAGTTGGTTCTGATATTGGTCTTCCACAACCGCGCGCACCGGGCCGCCTTCGATGGACGCCAGATAGACCGAGGCCCTTCCGCTCCGGTGCCATTCGAACAGGATCTGCTTTCCATCCGGCGACCAATGCGGATTGCCTAGCTCCGCCCCGCCTCCATCGGTCACGCGGATGGCATTCGAACCATCGCTGGCGCACACCCATATTTCAGAGACCCCGGAACGATCGCTCTGGAAAACAATTCGTCCGTCGCGCGAGAACTCCGGACTCGTGTCGGCCAGTTCGGAGGCGATGAATGGGGTAGGGGGAGTGGATCCGTCGGCATTCACGCGCCAGATATTGATGTCATACGTCAGGCGGGAGAATGCGAAGTGCTTTCCATCCCTCGACACGGTCGGATCTCCCGCGTCGATGACCGCTGAGCTCAGACGATGCAGTGGACCGCCGCCTGGCGGCAACCACCACAAACTGCGGATGCTTCCGGCGCGTCGGGAGGAAACCACCAGCCCGCCGTCGGGAGTGAATGCTTCGCCCGAAATGCCCCGGTTGTCGAAGGTCAGTCGCTTGGGCGTGCCGCCCGCTACCGGCACTTCGTACAAATCCTCTTCTCCCGATGGCGGTTGCGTGCGGCGAAAAACCACCTTGGAAGAGTCCGGCGAAAATACCGGCAAGCTGTCTCCGCGCCAACCTTCGGGCGGAATGGTCAGAATCCGTTTCTCGCCGGTGCTCAACGAGATCAGGACGATCGAAGAATGCCGGCCAGTGACCGCCGGTTCGGCGATGGCGAACCACTTATCATCCGGTGACCAATCCAGCCACGGCGTCGCGCCACGCGCAAATTCCGCCCATTTCCGCTCTCGAGCGCCGACCAGCGGACGCGTGAAGATCGCGAAATGATCCGGATCTACGTCGCGCAGAAAGGCGATGTGGCTGCCGTCGTGCGACCAGGCAGGGCATCGCTCCAGTAGCGCCCCCTGGGTCACGCGAACTGGCGTGGTGGCATCGAGCCTCTGTACGTAGATCCCGGCGTGGACATCCTGCGGCGCCTTCCAACTGAAGGCCAGAAGGTCGCCCTCCGGTGACAGGCGGGCGTTGGTCTGCACGCCGTGCTCAGTGGTAAACGGCGCAGCGTGGTCCAGCACTGGCGGGTGTGGCCGCGAACTCAGGAACGCCGTCGCCGCGACCGCCGCGAACCCGCACGCGATCCACACCGCCAGCCGCCCCTTGCGGATACCCCCGGGTACCCGGGTGTCCGCCGGCAGATCGGCAGTTGGCATGTCGGGAACCTGGGGCCCATCGAGGACCGGTTCGAATATCCCTACATAACTGCCCTTGGGAATCAGAATGCGCACCTGAGGCGATCGGGAAGAATCCTGATAATACTCGTCGAGCCGCGCCCTGAGGCGCCGCGCTTCGGTGCGGACGATCGGCTCACTCTTCGGGTCGTAGTCCGGGGACCTGTCGAATACCTCAATCCCGATAACCGACTCCTTGAGACTGTCGCGGTCCCCGGCCAGGGTCCGCTCGACCACGTAGCGCAGAAATCGCCCCAAGCGTTCGGCACTGGCAAACTCGCGGCTGCCCAGTATCCGCTCCAGTTCGCGTTTCACACTCTCCGGCGACGGAGGAGATGGGGCCGATCCACGAATCACAGACGATCAGAATACCACGTGCGATATCACGCCAAAATTACGGAAAAGCACATTTATCAGTGCGGAAATCGAGGTAAGGAGCCTTCCTTACCTCAAGGTAAAACGTCATGCGCACGGCATCCGCTCCCGTCCGATACTTCCTTGCACCGGCGCGCCGCCAGCAAGCTCGGGCGAGGAGGGAACGACTCACATGCAACTGCTCAGAGTTCTGACGGTCGCAGCCGGCGTGGCCGGATTCGCGGCCGCTCAAAGCGGCACCAGTTTCAATACTGTCGAAACGTGGACCGACGCCTTCGGGAGCTGCGGATCGCCCGGGCTGCGGGCTTGCGCAAGCCTGAACCACAGTTGTGCCACTGCGTCCGGCAATAGCATCCGGATCGACCCCTACACGGCGCAGGACAATTGCGATCTGGCGTCGCCGTCCTGCACCGCGCTGCCTCTCTGGGCGATCTCAAATGCCAATCCGGATGTCAGCTTCTGGGTGATTACGGACACTCACCTGCTGAACGGCTACAGTGTGCCCAACTCCGACCACGTGCGGCACGCGTTCAACCTCAACCTGGTGCCGGGCATGGGCTTTAACTGGTCCCAGGCGGGCGCTGGATTCGACCAGACCCCGCTCGGCGCTCCTACCGTGATTGTGAGCACGGGAGACGATACGAACTATGGTCAGCAGGTCGATCTGGGGGCCTATCGAATGCTCTATGAAGGTGCGTTGACGAGCGATTCCCTGAACTATATGACCTTGCCGGGGCTGGGCAACCACGATGTGGAGGGGCAGTGCGAGTTCGCCAACTGCGGACGCCGCATGTTCGACTACGTGGCCGCCGCGGCGCAGTGCGTGGCCAGTGTCGACCCGGACAGCCATAACTACTCCTGGAATTTCGGCCCGTTTCACCTGATCCAACTCAACGAATGGTACGGGAGCACCTCGCTGGGCTCGGACACCGCCACCGGATACTCGCCAACCCACGCCTCGGGGCTGAACTGGCTGATCGCCGACCTGGCGGCCAACGCCGTGTCCGGCAGAAAAGTGATTCTCTTCCAACATTTCGGATGGGACTTCTTTTCGATCTATCACAACGATTTCACCGGCGAAACCGCGCCGTGGTGGACGGCGGCCCAGCGCCAGGAACTGCTCAACATCATCGCTCCCTACGACGTAATCGCGATGTTCAGCGGTCACCAGCATCAGGCCGCGATGTACTCGGCAAACTACACGGATTCGCAGGGGAACCACAAAGTGCTCGACGACTTCACCGGGGGGACGGGCGGTATCGGCGGCAAGGGCGAGTTCTACGCCGTGCGCCTGACCAGCAACTTCCTGGATGTGCTGCCTTTCGAATGGAACGATTCGGCGAACGGGACGTTGCCCTATATGACGACGGTGGGAAATCTCTCGTACGCGTCCTGGCCGGGCGGCAAGGTCTGGACCGGCGGGGCCGAAGCGGGCACATCTCCCATGCCCGACGGCACGCCCATTTATCCCGGCTTCTATAACCCGGTCAACGGCTGCCGGAAGTGGATCGGCGCCCCCCTGCAAAAAGTGCCGTTGAGTGTATCTTTCGACCCGAACAACCCCTACGGCGTGATCATCAAGAACAATACCGGAGCGGTGATTAATGGACCATTCGCCTTGCAGATGAGCATTCCCACGGGCGGTAAACTGAATTCCGTCAGCTTCATGGGCACGTGTTCGCAAGGGCCTGCCTATCAACAGTTCAACTTGACGGAGTTACTGCCAGGACAGAGCGACGAAATTATGTTGACCGTCTCCGGTTACTCCAGTCCGCCCGCCGGTACTTACAACCTCGCCGATCTTTCGGTGGTCACGCTGGGCAGCGATTCCCTGCTGGAATCCACGGACACAGTCACGGTGGCGGCGGGTTCCGACGCCAAAGTCAACCTGAGCACCGTCTTCGGAAAGAACATTCCTTTCACGTATCAAGTTAACGGCAGGGGTTACAAGGTCGGGGTGGATGCCACCCAGACGCCCGCCGTGATGACCATTGGAGTAGACACCGGCACGGCTCAGATCGACAAGAGCGCGACGGTAGCCATTCTGCCCGGCGTCCCCGGGTATGCCGCACTGAAAGTGAGCATCGCCTTAGGCACGGTTCCCGTCCGGGTCACGTCCAAAACCGGTGATCCCTTTACCGTGGATGGCCAGACCTACGGTTCGGCGCACACTTTCGCCTGGTATCCGCTCGACCATCATCGGCTCAACGCGAATGTTGTAACTCTCAACGCGGGCACGCAGGACCGGCTGACCCTGTGGTCGGTCACCGGCGCGACGTTGAGCTCCCCGACCAGTGAGCAACAGGATATCCTCGCGCCCTTCTATGCAACCACCTACACGGCGGCGTTCGCGCGCTACTACCAGGTGAACTCGACCGTCACCCCGGCGGCAGGCGGCGTTGTCAGCATCCTCCCGCCCAGTAGCGACGGGTTCTACCTGCACGATACGAGCATCACCGTCCAGGCAACACCGAATACAGGCTATGTATTCTCGACTTTCCAGGATGTCTACCCGGTGCCCACGGGAAGCTCTTTCAGCGTGAATGTCACCGTGCCGCTCAAGTTCTCGGCCGCGTTCACAGCTACCGGGACGTACACCGTGACGACCAATCTGGGTGCCGCCGGCTCGGAACTCGTGGACGGCGTCACCTATGCGGGGCCGGCGTCGCTCACATGGACCAGCGGGACCTCGCATACATTCTCCGTACCCGCGATGATCACCCCCGCTCCCGGGGTCCGGGACGTCTTCACCGGTTGGTCGGATGGATCCTCCGCCACCAGTCGCACCGTCACCGCCGGGGCTACCTTTAACTTCGTAGCCAACTACCAGCTTCAATATCAGGTGACCACGGCGGTGAGTCCCACCGGCGGCGGCACGCTTACGGGTGCGGGCTGGTACAACAGCGGCTCGCCGGCAACGCTACAGGCGACGGCCGCGAACGGATTCACGTTCTCGGGTTTCTCGGGCGGCCTGAGCGGGTCGGGCGACCCGCAGACCGTCGCCGTGAACAAACCCGCTAACGTGGTGGCGAACTTCCAGCCGGGGACTGCGATTCTGTACGCGAGCGCGGGCCCTCGAAATGATAGCGATCCCAACATCAGTAACTTCACTTTCGTCCTCACGAACACCGGTGCCGGCGCGGCAGCCAACGCGCAGATCGATTCGGTGGCGGCAAGAACGGTTTTGGGTTCCGGCAGTGTCACCTTCAATTCATGGCCGCTGCCTTTCGGAACCATCGTTCCCGGACAGGCTGCTTCCCAAACCATATCCTTTAACTGGCCCAGCACCGCGAAACGAGTAGGGTTCACCGTATCCTTCTCTGCCAACGGCGGCGCTTATCACGGCCAAACCACGTTCTACGTAATCCGGTAACGGAGAAGGGAATTCAAAATGCGAACCATCACGATGTTGTGCCTCACTCTTCTGGCTGCGCTGACCCCGTTACGGGCGGCGACCATCACCCTCGACCCATCGTCCGGAGACATCATCGCGCTTCCTGGAGTGCCCAGCGGCTGGGGATTCACAGTGACCAATGATAGTTCCGTCGATACCATCTCCTTTACGGGATCGGTCCTGGTCAACGAAACCAACCCCGGTCTCGGGCTTTACATTGACCTGATCGGTCCGCAAGGTGGGCCGGCGGCGGACGCGACGCTTTGGCCGCTCGGCACATGGACCGAAGGGTTTTCAGACGCTCTTCAGGCGGGAATCGGAAAGTTCGTCGTCGATCCCAGTGCGCCGATCGGCGCACAGGACTCGGGACTCATTCGGGTGCAGTGGGACGAATGGGCTGGAGCCCCGGCGACCTGCAATTGTTCACCCGCGCAGTTCAGTGCCGACCTGCCCTTCCAGGTAACAGTCGGCAGCGTACCCGAGCCGGAATCGATCTGGATGGTCGCTTTAGGCGGCTCGTTGCTGGTCATTCGGCTGCGGCGGAAGGAGGGGCGCTCACGAATGTGCGGAGTACAGTCCGAGTAAAGAGCGCCCAGGACTCCTGTCTCATGCAGACATGAGCCTGAACGATGGATTGGATTCTCACGCAAGATGAGCCTGAAGTATCGCGGTCCTCAAGCACTTGGTCTCCTCTCTCCGCGTCACGTCCGGAAATCGTTGGGGCGGAGTCCGCTTCCCCTCCCGGGGGATTCCAGGATCACGCCGTTGCGCAAAACCAGGTGCAGTCCGTCCGGCGGGATATCCGGCGACTTGTAAGTAGCGCGACTACCGATCCGTTCGGGTTCGAAGACCGTGACATCGGCATGGTAGCCCGGCCGTAGCAGACCACGCTCCTTCAGGCCGAAGCGCGCGGCGGGACGGCCGGTGATCTTGTGGACCGCCTCGGGCAGGGTGAGCCAGCGCTTTTCGCGGCAGACGGTCTCCAGGAAGCACGGGAACGTGCCGTGCAGCCTGGGGTGCGGTTTGCCGCGAACGAACAACCCGTCGCTGATGACGATGGAGAGAGGATGGGTCAGCGTCGCCCGCAGGTTTTCAGGACTCTGATTGAAGGTGATTACGGTGGCGGAACCGCGCTCCTCCTCGACCAGGTCCACGAGCGTTTCCCACGGTTGGCGTCCGCGCGCTTCGGCGATTGCCTCAAGGCTCAAGCCGGTCAGATGCCGGTTGGCGTCCGTGGCGAAGGCGGTGACGATCACGCCGGACCACGGCACCACCACGTTGCGGCGGGATTCCTCGGCGATGCGGGTGCGCTCGGCGCCGGCGAGGCGCACCATCATGGCGTCCACGCCGCCATCGAGGGCCCACTGCGGCAGTAACTGCGTCAAATTGGTGTTACCGGCCAGGTAGGGGTAACAATCGAACGCGACATCGACGCCTTCCTCCAGAGCCCGCTCGATGAGTTCCAGTGCGGGTTCCTGCAAGGGCCACTGCTCGGGGCCGACCGCCTGCAAATGGGAGATCTGAAGCCGGCATCCGGCGGCGCGGGCGAGGTCGATCTGCTCCCGGATCGCATCCAGCAGGCCGCGGGAGTAGCTGCGCATGTGGGTCGCGTAAATCGCTCCCTGTCGGGCGACAATGCGGCAGAGCCTCTCGAGTTCCTCCGGCGGGGCACACGATCCGGGAGCGTACATCAGGCCCGTGGAGAAGCCGATGGCGCCGGCCGAGAGCGAGTCTTCGAGCAACCCCTCTATGCGATCCATCTCGGTCGCGGTGAGCGGCCGCTGCGCCAGTCCGGCGACGGCGACCCGCAAGCTGCCGTGGCCGGCCATCGCGTAGACATTCGCTGCCGGCGCCGCTTCGGCGGCCGCGAGATACTCGGCTGCGTTGGACCACCCCCAGTGCTCGCCACCACACAGGATGCCGTTGGCAAACTGGTGCAGTTCGCGCGCATCGGCGGTGGGGAACGGGGAAAAGCCGCAGTTGCCGACCACTTCCGAGGTCACTCCCTGGAGGGTCTTCTCGCGGCGGCCTTCGAGTACCTGCAAATCCGAGTGGCTGTGCGCGTCGATGAAGCCGGGCGCGGCGGCCATGCCGGAACAATCGACCGACGGTACGTCCGCCGGCGCATCCACCGCGCCGACCTGCGCGATCCGGCCGTCTTCCACCAGGACTCCGCCGTGGAAAGGCGGCGCGCCGGTGCCGTCGACGATCAGAGCGTTTTTCAGGAGTAGTCGTTCACGAGGCATGAGACACCTGTTCGAGTCCGCGGCCGGCGTCCACCCGCAGCCAGAGCAGGACTCCGGCGAGGTTCAGGACCGCGGCGATGTAGAGCGTAAGATCCCAATTGCCCGTCCGCTGCAGGAAGGCTTCCCGCTCCGCCACCGGGCGATCGCACGCCCCATGGAACACCACCTCGATCCGCCGCAGCCTCTCCGGACTCATGAATGGATTCTCATCATCATACTGCGGTCCGGCTCAGTTCGTGGCGCCGGCGCTGGCGAAGCGGCCGCGTGGCCGGTGTGCCCACCAATCCCGGGCTCGAGCAATGGATCGCCTGCGCCCCCGCGGATCCGGCCGTCCGCGCCGGGAGCGGCCAGCCTATAATCGTGATTGCCATGCGGCCTAAACTGGCGGCGGTTGTCACCACCTATTTCAAGTATTCGCACGCGCAGCATATCGTCGATCGCTTTCTGGACGGTTACGGCTGGAACGGCGCCCATCACTATCCTCCGATGGATCTGGTCTCCCTCTACGTCGACCAGGTGGGCCCCAACGACCTCAGCCGCGAACGCGCCGCCCGCCACCCGGGGATGAAGATCTTCCCCTCGATTGCGGACGCGCTGACGCTCGGGACCGGGCGCCTTGCCGTGGATGGCGTGGTGCTGGTCGGCGAGCACGGCAACTACCCGCGCAACGAGAAGGGCCAGACGCAATACCCCCGCTTCCAGTTCTTCGAGCAGATCGTGAAGGTGTACCGCGACTCCGGCCGCGCGGTTCCACTGTTCAGCGACAAGCACCTTTCCTGGAACTGGGAATGGGCGCGGCGCATGTACGATACGGCGCGCGAGATGAAGTTTCCGTTTCTGGCCGGGTCCAGCCTGCCGGTGACGTGGCGGACACCCTCGGTCGAGATGCCGCCCGATGCGCGAGTGAGCGAGGCGCTCTGCGTCGGCTACGGCGGCGTGGACAGCTATGACTTCCACGGCCTGGAAACCATTCAGTGCATGGTGGAGCGCCGCCGCGGCGGCGAAACCGGGTGCTCGTGGCTCCAGGCGTACCGCGGCGAAAAGTTTTGGGATGCGCTGCGGGAAGGTGTGTGGCCGCGGCCGCTCATGGATGCCGCGCTCACCCGCAGCCACACCCTCACCCCGGCGCGGCCAGGCTTCACCCACATCTTCCCCTCCACGGAAGACTTGCGCCGCCTGGTGCGCGACCCGGTGGCCTACCGGTATGAACATACCGGCGGCCTGAAGTGCACCATGCTGCTCATGAACGGACTGGTGCGCGATTTCAACTTCGCCGCGTATGTAAACGGCTCCCGCGAACCGTGGTCCACGCAGATGTATCTGCCCATGCCGGACGGCCGCACCACGCTGGCGGACTTTTTCAGCCCTCTGGTGAACCACATGGAGACCATGTTTCTGACCGGGCGCGCTCCCTACCCGGTGGAGCGGACGCTGCTGACCACCGGGCTGACGGCTGCCGGCGTGGAGAGCCTCTATCGCGGGCAGGCGCGGGTTGAGACGCCCCACCTGGCGATCGCCTACCGCGCGCCACGGGAATCGACATTCTGGAGAACGTGAACATGCTGACGCGCCGCACCTTCCTGGAAACCGCCGCACTGGCCGCGGCGCCGCGCACCCGGCCGCTCCGCATCGCCATCCTGGCCACCGTCTACCGGCTGCACTCGCACGCGCAGCACATGGGAGACCGCTTCCTGGTGGGCTATCCTTACGGCGGCGTGTGGCGCAAGCCCAATGCGAAGGTCGTCTCGCTGTACGTCGATCAGAAGCCGGAAGGCGACTTGGGCGGCGCGCGCGCCCGCGAATTCGGTTTCGACGTGTACCCCGACATCGCGGCCGCCCTGCGCTGTGGAGGGTCGAAGCTGGCGGTGGACGCGGTGCTTCTCATCGCCGAACACGGCGACTATCTGCGCAATGAGAAGGGCCAGATCCTTTACCCGCGCTACGAATTCTTTGAGGAATGCGTGAAGGTATTCCAGGCTGAGGGCCGTGCCGTGCCGCTGTATAACGACAAGCACCTGTCCTACAGCTTCGAAAAGGCCAAGGCCATGGTGGAGGCCGCGCGGCGGCTGCGCTTCCCGATGATGGCCGGTTCCTCGCTTCCCGTGACCTGGCGTTTGCCGGCCATCGAACTGCCGCTCGATTGTGAGATCGCCGAGGCTGTAATGGTGGGCGAGGGCCCATCCGACGCGATGGATTTCCACGCCCTCGAAGGACTCCAATGCATGGTGGAGCGGCGGCGCGGCGGAGAGAGCGGCGTTCGGGCCGTGCAACTCCTCACCGGGGACGCCGTCTGGAAGGCGGGCGACGAAGGACGATACTCGCAGGACCTGCTCGGAGCGGCGCTCTCCCGCAGCGATACGCCGCTCGGTCTCACGGTGGAGGACGGGCGTACGCAGGACTTGCTCCGTTCCGGTGAACTCCGGCGCCTGGCGAAAGATCCGGCCGCGTACCTGATCGAGTATCGCGACGGTTTGAAGGCGGCTCTGCTGATGCTGGACGGCGCAGTGAAGGATTTCAACTTCGCCGCGCGGCTGAAGGGCGGCGAGGTCGCCTCCACGCAGTTTCTGTTGACGCCGGACCCGAACGTGACCTACTCCGCGTGCCTGATGCATCACGCCTGGCGGATGTTCGAAACCGGATCGCCGCCGTACCCGGTGGAACGAACGCTGCTCACCAGCGGCATGCTGGAGAGTTGCCTGACGTCCAAATTACAGGGACACGCGCGGCTGGAGACCCCGCACCTCGCCATCGCCTACAAGCCACCGCGCGAATCCCGGTTCGCACGTGCATGACGTTGGCCGGCCGCGTGCTGCCGCGTCATGACCGCCGGACGATGCCGGACGTCCGTCGCGTCTCGGGGTAAATTAAAGCCATGCGTCTGGAAAACTGTCGCTGGCCCGAGTTGGCCGGAACGGCGGAGAAAGTGTTCGTTGTGCCGCTGGCGTCGATGGAGCAGCATGGTCATCACTTGCCGCTGTTCACTGACTCGCTGATCACGTCGTGGATTGCCGAGCGCGTCGAGCGCTTACGTTCGGAGAAGGTCGTGATGCTGCCCGTGCAGTGGCTTGGCCACTCGCCGCACCACCGGCGATTCGGCTGCGTGAGCCTGGATCTGGTGCCGTACATGGACATGATCCGCGGCATCTGCCGTTCGCTGGTGGCGATGGGCGCGCGTCGCATCCTGCTGCTGAACGGCCACGGCGGCAACGATATTCCCTGCAAGGCCGCTCTCCGGGAATTGAAGAGCGAGTTCGAAGCCATGCCCGGCCTGTACATCGCTTATGCCACCTACTGGAACCTCGCCGCGGAAGAGTTCACGGCGATCCGCGAGTCCCCCGAGGGAGGCATGGGGCACGCCTGCGAGATGGAGACGTCCATCGTGATGTCGCAGCGTCCCGACCTGGTGGACAAGAGCAGGATGCAGCGCGGCGGGCAAACGGCGGAGTACGGCTTCCGCACCATCGACATGCTCAAGGGCCAGCCGTTTTTCATGATCAACGAATTTGACGAGTTCTCCGATAACGGCACGATCGGCATGCCGGAGTTCGCGACGCCGGAAAAGGGGGAGCGCTTTCTGGAGGCGGCGGCGCGGGGTGTGGTGCGTTTTCTCGACGAGTTCGCAACCTGGACGTTCCAGACCCGCGAGCGGAAATCATGACGCGCCGCTGGGGCGTGCTTGCGATCGTCTTCCTCGGCATCCTGACAAGCTACGTGGACCGGGGCAACCTGAGCATCGCGGCCGCACCCATGATGCGCGATTTCGCCATCCCTCCGTCCACGATGGGCATACTGCTGTCGGCGTTCTTCTGGACGTATGCGGCCTGCCAGATTCCGGCCGGCTTGATCGTGGATCGCTTCGGGATCAAGCGCGTATACGCCGTGGCATTCCTGATCTGGTCGTTGGCTTCGGCATCCATCGCGTTGAGCCGCGGGGTCGCCGACGTACTCGTCATGCGCATGATTCTCGGCATGGCGGAAGCCGCCGGACCGATCGCGAGCATCGCTTTTATCCGGCGCAACTTCGTCGGCAAAGAGCAGGGGCTGCCCACGGCCATCTACATCGGCGGCCAGAACCTGGGGCCGGCGCTCGGCACGCTGGCCGGTACAATCCTCATGGCCAGGTGGGGCTGGCGTGCCATGTTCGCCATCACCGGATTGGCCGCGCTCGCCTGGCTCCCGCTTTGGCTAGGTTTCGCACCCGCGGGCCAGAACGCCGGAGGCGCCGCCGAACCGGCCGTCGACGTCAAGGGCCGCCCGGCCGCTCACTCCGCTTTTTGGGCGATGAGCGCGGTCACATTTCTGGCGTCATATTTCTGGTATTTCGTGCTGACGTGGGTGCCAGCGTACCTGACGATCTCAAGGGGCTTTTCGACGCTCGAAATGGGACGGGTGCTGTCGATCCCGTTGTTCGTCATGGCGCCGATGAACATCGTGGCGGGATTTGTTGCCGACCGCCTGGCGGCGCGGCTAGGCTCGGTCTTTCGCGTACGCGTGCTCTTCTGCGCGATTTCCTACCTGGGTGCTTCGGCGCTGATGCTGCTTGTTGTCGCGCCGACTCCCGCCGTGATGCCGATCCTGGTGTTTGCCATGTGTTGCACCGGCATCGGCAATTCGAATTACTGGGCGATCGCCCAGCACGTGCCGCCCGCCGGGTTGGTGGGGCGAACCATCGGCTATCTGAATACGGTGTCACAACTCGGCGGGGTAGCCGCGCCGCTGGTCACCGGGTTGATCCTGGGACCACGGAAGCAATTCGGCGCCGCCCTGGTGGTGGCCGGCCTGTGCTCCGCCGCCGCGGGCCTTTGTCTGCTCTCTAGCGGCGCCCGTGGTCTTGATCGGCTGAAAACGGCGATGGCGGAGTAGGCTTCACGAAAGCCCCCGTGCCATATGGTCGTGGACGCTATCGCCGCCCACCCGCCTGCGCAGCGGCAGGATCCTGACGGCGCCCCCGGATCGCCGGCACTTCCCCTGCGAAAGCAAGTGAACCAGGAGGAACCTTGCCAGGAAGCGCTGATGCAATTCGCCGGAACGCATGTACCGCCGCCTGGCACCCGGCGCCGAAAGAGTTGTTATATATTGTGCTTTCCAACTTATGGAAATGAAACCCCTGGATGAAAGGCTTATGAGACTGGCTCTTGTTGTAATCGCTTTCGCCATGGCCTTGCCCGCGTCCGCCCTGGACGGCCAGGTGGGTATCCACGATCCCTCAACCATCATGGTGTCCAACGGAAAGTTCTATGTATACGGCACCGGCGGCACTCCGCTGGTTTCCGACGACGGCTGGACGTGGCGTGCCGGAACCCGGCCCCCGCGCGCGGGATTGGCGCCCGACGTGATTCACATCGGCGACCGCTACTACATGTACGTCGCCTCGAACCCTGGGGGCCAGCCCCACGCCGCGATCAACATGATCTGGAGCAAGTCGCTCGATCCGGGTTCTCCCGGCTACAAGTGGGAGGAGGGCGGCCTCGTCGTCTCCACAAACGGCATCGAAGACGCCAACGGCATTGACCCGGGTGTGTTCCTCGACCCCACCACCGGCCGGCTGTGGCTGACTTACGGCTCTTACTTCGGCTACATCCGCATCGTCGAACTCGATCCCAAAACGGGCATGCGGCTCATGAAGAAGGCCACGGACCCTAAAACCGGTAAGATCACCACAAGCAGCCCAGGCTTCACCAATATCGCCATCAACTGCGAAGCGTCGGACATGATTTATCACGACGGTTGGTATTATCTGCTGGCGACGCACGGTAGTTGCTGCCGAGGCGCCGATTCGGGCTACAACATCCGCATGGGCCGCTCCAGGAAACCCACCGGGCCGTTCCTCGACAACATGGGACTCGACATGATCCAGGGCGGCGGCAAGCAATTGATTGGCTCGGGTGGGCGCTTGATCGGCGCAGGCCATTTCGGGCTTCTCGATCTCGGCGACGGCATCATGAAATTCTCGCTGCACTGGGAAGCCGATTTGGACCGTGGCGGCGCGAGCGTGCTGGATATTCGCCCGCTGCTCTGGAAAGACGGCTGGCCTGTAGCCGGCGAGAATTTGAAGGAGGGAACCTACGAGATCGAATCCGCGCGCTCCAACAACGCGCTCGAGCTTGCTGTGGAAGGTGTACCGGTGGGCGGGCGGCGTAGCGGGCGCGGGCGGGGAGCAACCCCCGGACGCGGCCCGGGAGGACGCGGAATTTTCGGCGGCACCGGGGGCGGCCCGATTCCGCCGCAGGATGTTGCCGAGGTCTCCAGGAATTGGCCGGCGGGCAACATCACCACCCGCCTCTCGAATTACTTGTGCCAGGCGCAGCAGAAATGGGCCATCGCGCCGGCGCCCAACGCCGGCGGCTATCCAGGCTCGCCCTATTTCAAGATCACAGTCGCCGGCACGGATCGCGCGCTGGCTGCCACGGCGGATGCGGAGTTGGTGGTTTTACCCGCCTTCACCGGTGCTCCCGAGCAGCTTTGGCGAATCGAGCAAGTTGCGGAGGGGACCTATCGGATCATGCCAAAAGCCGTCCCCGGTTCCAAAGGCCCTTTGGTGCTTTCGGCTGTAGGCAGCGGTTTCGCAACGCTGGCTAAGTGGGATCCCGCCGGCGACAAGCAGCACTGGCTGCTCAAAACGCCGTAGACAGCCGGTCATCGGGATTCGAGAAAGGCGAGAATTCTGCGAGGGTCTAATATGAACGCGCTCCGGAAACACCGCACGCTGGCGCTCGCCGCCGTGGCCTTCCTGCCGGTTCTGGCGATTGCCGAATCCGCCGCCGCGGACCAGGCGCCGGCAAGCCAGGCTCAGGGAAATCGAACCCTCATGAGTTCGGCTCCCACCAGTATTCCCGCGCCTACACTGAGAAAGCCCGCGACTCCACAAGCGTCGCCGGATGCGGAGGGCTTCATTCCGCGCTGGCTGCTGCTGGAGCCGATCCCCGCCCCGTTGCTTACCCAGAACGCCGTGCAGGAGGAGGTCCATAAGGACTACTTCCCGGATCAGTTCACCGTGATTCCTCGCGACGGAGATCAGGTCACGGTGGGCAACAAGGAACTCACCTGGCATGCGGTAGACACGAAGTTGTACAACGTGAACCTGTTCCACTTCGCCCGCGAACACGGCATGTCGGCGGAGAATGTGCTGTTCTGGGCGGTGGCGATTGTCAACTGCCCCAAGGAGACACCGAACGTGCGGCTGGCGATCGGTTCCAACTCCGCCTCGGTGTGGTGGGTGAACGGCGAGGAGCTTATCGGTATTTATGGCGATCGCCAGACCATCGTCGATGACGGCGTCTCCAAGCGCATTACCCTCAAGCGGGGGCCGAACGTGATACGCGCGGCCGTGATCAACGGCGGCGGCGCCACAGATTTTTGCGCCCGGTTTCTGGATGAAGGCGGCAAGCCGCTGAAAGGCTACACGGTGACTCTGTCCGCGGGAGGGAGATAGCGCGGCCCCGGGCCCCCGGGCAACCCCCAGAGCTGTGCTACTCAGTATTGGCCACTACGTTCGCCTGGCTGCACCGGAGCCTGAGGTCTTGCGGTTAACCGGCGAGGAGGCGCAACGTAACGGAACGAGCAAGCCCACGTCTGTCCAGATCAGCCGAGTGATCCAGGCGGCGCGCGCACAAAAGCGGAAACGCCGATGATCCCGCTGCGGCTGGACATCGACACGAATGTCCTCGTTTCGGCCGCTTTGAAGCCCGCAGGGCCGGAAAGAACGGTTCTACTACTCGCGACGACGAAACCTGCGGTGCTGTACGTGTCGGAGGCCATTCTGGCGGAACACCGCACCGTGATGGCGAGATCGGAGCTGAAGATTCGCCGGGGGCTGCAGCAGCAGTTGCTGCAACTGATCAGGACTCGGTCACACCTCGTGAGCGTGACACCGACGCTCCGCGTGGCCAAAGATCCGGATGACAACAAGTTTCTGGAGTACGCCGACGCCGGTCGGGCCGACTATCTGGTGACGGGCAACCAGCGACATTCCAACGTTCTGGAAAAGGACCAAGGTGATTACATCACGCGAGTTCATCGAGGTTGTGGCACCCCACCTGGTCGATTGACGCCCGTGATGGCTGATGGCAGGCGCTACGTCCTGGAACGGAAGGCATGCCGGTCCACTACAGAACTGTACACTTCCAGGGCGCGCGCGGCCATGCGCGAGGCGCTGTAGTGCTCGCGTACACCGCGGGCGCCCTGGCGGCCGAAATCCTCGCGCAGGCCGGGCGTCTTCCACAAGTGGTAGATGGCGTTCGCCAGTCCGGCGGAGTCGGCAGTCTCGGTGAGGATGCCGCCTCCCGTTTTCCCGATGATTTCGGGGAAAGCTCCGCGCCGCGGTTGCACCACGGGCACTCCGGACGCCATCGCCTCCAACAGCGGCAGGCCCTTCGGCTCGTCATAGGTGCACGGCACGCTGAGCACATCCAAACCGGCCAGGAACTCGAGCTTTCGCGCGCGGTCCAGAACGCCCGCGTAGTGAAACTCGCGGGAAAGTCCGGCTGCCTGCAAGCGCCGCCCTACCCCGCGCAGATACCCCTTGTGCTCCGGCGCCAGGTAGCCCCCTGCATGTATCGCGGCCGGGCCGAAATCCGTATTCCGCCGCAGGAGAATGTACGCCTCC